>NZ_JAQGJT010000182.1 GCF_028290495.1 Tardiphaga sp. | reverse complement strand
GGCAAGGGCGTCCTGAACAACCGGATCTCCGAATACGTCTTCCAGCACCTCAACGATATCGGGGTGCCGACGCATTTCATCCGACGTCTCAACATGCGCGAGCAACTGATTCGCGAAGTCGAGATCGTGCCGCTGGAGGTGGTGGTACGGAACGTGGCGGCCGGATCGCTGTCGCAGCGCCTCGGCATCGAGGAAGGCACCCAACTGCCGCGCTCGATCATCGAGTTTTATTACAAGAACGACCAACTCAACGACCCCATGGTCTCCGAAGAGCACATCACGGCGTTCGGCTGGGCGACGCCGCAGGAAATCGACGACATCATGGCGCTGGCGATCCGCGTCAACGACTTCCTGACCGGGCTGTTTCTCGGCATCGGCATCCGCCTCGTCGACTTCAAGATGGAATGCGGCCGGTTGTTCGAGAACGACATGATGCGCATCATCGTCGCCGACGAAATCTCGCCGGATTCATGCCGGCTGTGGGACATCAAGTCGAACGAGAAGCTTGACAAGGACCGCTTCCGCCGGGATCTCGGCGGCGTGCTGGAGGCCTATACCGAGGTCGCCAAGCGGCTCGGCATTCTCGCCGAAAACGAACGCCCGATGGGCACCGGCCCGGTACTGGTCAAGAGCTGAATGTCATTCCGGGGCGCAGGCCAGGGGCCTGCGAACCCGGAACCCAGAGTTGAGCATATCTAGATTCCGGATCGACCGCGTTGCGGATCGTCCGGAATGACGAGGATGAAATGAAAGCGCGTGTGACGGTTACACTGAAGAACGGCGTCCTGGATCCGCAGGGCAAGGCCATCGAGGGCGCGCTGAAGTCGCTCGGCGTCGACGGCATTGCTTCGGTGCGCCAGGGCAAGGTGTTCGACATCGAAATCCCCGGCGGCGACAAGGCCACCGCCGAGGCCGCCCTGAAAGCCGCCGCCGACAAGCTCCTGGCGAATACCGTCATCGAGAATTATGCTATCGAGGTGCAGGGGTAAGGCTTGGGCTTCAAGCTCTGGGGATCGGGTCATGGCTGAGATCAGCAATGAGTTGATTTATGAAGTGCTTAAAGCCGTGCAGGCGCGGCTGGCTCAGGTCGACGGCAAGGTCGACGAAAACAAAAGCGACATGATGGCATTGCGGTCGCAGATGACCGCCGTCCACCATGATCTCCTGAGCATTCACCAGGAACTCGGCGGCGTGCATGCCACGCTGATCCGTCACGAGCAGCGGCTCGATCGCATCGAGCGCCGCCTTGAATTGAGCGAGGCGCCAAGCCTGGTTTGAAATCGCCGGCCGAAAGGCCGGCGATTTTGCTTTCAGGCCCATCTGCCTTTTCGTGAGCCAACGGGGCCGGTTTCTCCGGCCTGATGGATGCGGGGCATCTACGTCTGTGCGTAACGTCGTGGATGGCCGGCATAACGCCGGCCATGACGAAACTCAGGTCAGCGTGAATTCCAGATCGCCGAGCTTGTCGATGCTCGACACCACCTTGTCTCCGGCCTTCAGCCAGACGCGTTTTTCCGGCGGATAGCCGATGATGACGCCTTCGGGCGTGCCGGTGAAGATCAGGTCGCCGGGCTGCAGCGTCATGTAGCGCGAGGCGAAGCTGACGATCTGCTTGACGCTGAAGATCATGTCTTTCGTATTGGCGGATTGCCGCTGCTCTCCGTTTACCAAAGTCTTCAGGTTGAGGTTCTCCGGGTCGACCTGGTCCGCGGTCACCAGCCACGGGCCGATCGGGCCCCAGCCGTCGCCGGTCTTGCCGAGCATCCACTGGCCCGAGCGCATCTGCTGGTCGCGTTCGGAAAAGTCCTGCCCGGTGCAATAGCCGAACACGCAGCCGAGCGCGTCGGCCTCGCTGACATTGCGCGTGGTCTTGCCGATCACCGCCACCAGCTCGGTCTCATAGTCGAAATTCTTGCCGGGCTCCTTCGATACCGCAATGGTGCCGCCGTGGCTGTTGAGCGCCGAATTGTACTTGTTGAACAGGATCGGCTCTTTCGGCAGCTTCTCGTTGGCTTCGGCGGCATGCGCGCGGTAGTTCAGCCCGACGCACAGGATCTTGCTGGGCTCGGTGACGCAGGGCGCGAATATCGCGGCCTTCTCGGCAATCAGGTATTTGCCGCCGGCGGCTTTCGCCTTGTCGATCACGCCCTTCAGCGCCGCGGCGTCGTAGTCGCCGCTGATCACCTCGTCGGTGGAGGCGGGGGCGTCGAGCTTGAACGCCTCGGCGGCGGCGCTGACGTTGACGATGCCCTTGTCGGTGCGAACGCCCAGCGACAGGCCCTGCGGAGTCTGCAGCATCGCCAGGGTCATGTTCCGGGCAACTTCGAGTTTTGGCTGGCCGGGCGGGGGCGGCGCAGCCTTGGGTTGCGCCGGCGCGGCCTTGGCCTGCGCGAAGGCCTCGCGGGCGGTGCCGGCGAGCATGCCTCCGGCGACCACGCTTGCGGCCGTGACGGTAAGGAATTTGCGACGTTGATTGTCCATGTTGTCCATCCCTTTTTGTCGATCAGCCCACATTCGCGGTGCTGAATTGCGAGGCTAGCACTGGAAAACCGCTGCTTAAATGGGTAAGTCAGGGCCAGCGGGCATGACTGGCCTGCGCCGTCTGCGATTGGAAACCAGCATGAAATCCGCCGTCCTCGTCTTCCCCGGTATCAATCGCGAGCGCGACATGGCGCGTGCCCTGAAGCTCGCCTCCGGCACGGACGCGACGATGGTCTGGCACGCCGACACCGCGCTGCCGAAGGGTACCGACCTGGTGGTCGTGCCCGGCGGCTTCTCCTATGGCGACTATCTGCGCTGCGGCGCGATTGCGGCGCGCTCGCCGGTGATGGATGCGGTCCGCGCCTTCGCGGCTGACGGCGGCCTCGTGCTCGGTGTCTGCAACGGCTTCCAGATCCTGTGCGAGTCCGGCCTGTTGCCGGGCATCCTGATGCGCAACGCGAAGCTGAAATTCATCTGCCACGACGTGCATCTGCGCGTCGAGCGTTCCGACACCGCGTTCACCCGCGGCTACAACGCCGGGCAGGTGATCCGCGTGCCGATCGCGCACGGCGAGGGCAACTACACGGCGGATGCCGAGACGCTGAAGCGCCTCGAAGGCGACGGCCGCGTGCTGTACCGCTATTGCAGCCCGACCGGCGAAGTGAACGACACCCACAATATCAACGGCGCGGCGGCCTCGATCGCCGGCATCGTCAGCGAGCGCGGCAACGTGCTCGGCATGATGCCGCATCCGGAAAATCACGTCGAAGACATCATGGGCTGCACCGACGGCCGCGGCCTGTTCGCGGGCCTCGTCGCACAACTCGCCCAGGCGGCGTGAGCGCGGTCTTCTTCAAGCTTGCAGCGGCCGCCGCGATGGCGGCCTTTTCGGCGATAACGGCGCAGGCGCAGGATTTTCCGAAACGCCCCATCACCATGATCGTGCCGTTCGCGGCCGGCGGCACGTCCGACGTGATTGCCCGCGTGGTCGCCGAGCAGATGGCCGCGACGCTCGGGCAGACCATCATCATGGAGAACGTGGTTGGCGCCGGCGGCTCGACGGCGCTGGCGCGTGCCGCGCGTGCGGAGCCTGACGGCTACACCATCGCCATCGGCAATGCCGGCACCAGTGCGGCGACCTACGCGATCTATCCCAGGCTGTCGTTCACACCGGACTCCTTCGCACCGATCGGCATGGTGGCGAAGACGTTCGGCGTCGTCGCGCTGCGCAAGGATTTCCCGGCCGCGACGCTGCAGGATTTTATCGCTTACGCGAAAGCCAATCCCGGCAAGATCAATCTCGGCCATGCCGGCGTCGGCTCGTCGAACTACCTGATCTGCAAGAGCTTCGTCCATGCCGCCGGCATCGAGGTGACGCTGGTGGGCTATCGTGGCGCCGCGCCTGCGCTGACGGATGCGATCGGCGGACAGATCGACGGCGTCTGCGACTCCGCGGCCTCGGTGTCGCAGGCGATCGACGACCGGCTGGTGCGCGGTCTTGTGGTTGGCTCCACGGTGCGGCTCGGTTCGTTGCCGGATCTGCCGACCTCCGCCGAAGCCGGCCTGCCGGAATTCGAGGCGCAGGGCTGGAACGGATTGTTTGCGCCGAAGGGAACGCCGCCGGAAATCATCGCAAAACTCAATGCTGCCGCGCGCGCCGCCGTGGAAAGCGATGCCGTGAAGAAGCGTTTCGCCGATCTCTCCACCGTCGCGCCCGACGCCAACGAGCATAGACCGGACGTGCTGCAGCAACTGGTGACGCGCGATGTCGCCAAATATGCGACGATGCTCAAGGAAAAATAAGTTCCCTTTGCCGAACAACGGGACTGGCTTGGGGCCTTGGGAGTGCTGGGCCTAAGCCATCATCCCCGGCTGCCTGGTTCCTTGCGCCAAAGCCTCAGGCATCCGGCTTCCGGGTTCTTGTCCGATGTTCCGGATCGTTCGCAGTGAGCGAATCAGCGGCGACGGTGATAGCGGTGGCTCGTTGATACACATCGCGATCTGATACGTGATAGACGCGGGGCAGACACGCATTTCGACCGAGGCGGGCATGGTAATTCGAATTTCGTCGGCGCCATCCAGCGCGAAGATGCGACGTCGTGGGGCACCCGCCATTGGTGCGCTTGCGGTGATCGCCGCGCTGGCAGTGCTCACCGTCGGCGCCGCGGCCAAACCGGCGAAACAGCCGCGCCCCGCGGCCGCCACCGAGGCGACCGCGCCGCGCGAGGCCGGCGAGCCGATCATGGCCATCGTCTCGATCAAGACCCAGCACGTCACGTTCTACGACGCCGACGGCTGGATTTTTCGCGCGCCGGTGTCGACCGGCACTACGGGGCGCGAGACGCCGGCCGGCGTCTTTGCCCTGCTTGAGAAGGACAAGGACCACCGTTCGACCATGTATGACGATGCCTGGATGCCGAACATGCAGCGCATCACCTGGAACGGCGTCGCGCTGCACGGCGGGCCGCTGCCCGGCTATGCCGCCTCGCACGGCTGCGTGCGGATGCCGTTCGGCTTTGCAGAGAAGCTGTTCGACAAGACCCAGATCGGGATGCGGGTGATCGTCTCGCCGAACGACGCGGCCCCGATCGAATTTTCCCACCCCGCATTGTTCGTGCCGAAGGCGGAGGCCGTCGCGGCTGCGCCGGCCCGGGCCGAGGCGCTCGCCCGCGAGGCCGCGGAGGCCGCAAGCAAGGCCGACGAGACGAAGCAAGCCGCCGCGAACGCGGCGCGCGAGACGGCGTCGCTCGCATCGTCGCTGCGCAAGCTGCAATCGCTCAAGACACGCGCGGACCGGGAGCTGGCATCCGCAGACAAATCGCTGGCCGCGGCCCGGACGGACGCCGCCAAAGCACGGGCCGAGGAACTGAAGCAGAAGGCCGCCGTCAGGTCCGTGGAACTGGGGACGCAGCTCGACGCCGCCACGGCCGCCGTGGCGTCGAAGCCCAGCGCCGCTGCCGTCAAGGAGGCCGCCAAGGCAGCCCGGTCCGGGAAGGCCGCCGCCGCCGCGGCTTTGAGCGAAGCGAGGCTCGCGCTTGAGCCGGTCTCCGTCTACATCAGCCGCGCGACGCAGATGCTTTACGTGCGGCGCAATACGCACAAGCCGGCGCCGGACGGGGGCGGCGAGGTGTTCGATTCAAGCATTCAGGTTCCGATCACGATCCGCAATCCCGACCAGCCGATCGGCACGCACGTGTTCACGGCGGTCGCGCGCAAAGATGCGGGCCTGCGCTGGACCGCCGTCACCATCGACAAAGCGGACGACGCCAGGAATGCGCTCGACCGCATCACCATCCCGCAGGATGTGCTCGACCGCATCGCGCCGACCGCCATGCCGCGATCCTCGATCGTCATTTCGGATGAGCCGCTGAGCAAGGAAACCAACTATCGCACCGAGTTCGTCGCCGTGCTGGCCAACCAGCCGCAGGGCGGCTTCATCACGCGCAAGCCGACCGTGACCGCCGTCGCCAGCCCCGACGTCGCGGACGACGATGGCTTCACTTCTTTTTTCAGTAATTTCGGCGCGCAACCCGTCGAACCGCGCCGTAGCGGCCAGCCCGTTCGCCCGGTGCAACGCGGCTTCTGGTAGCCGCGGCGCGCCGGGGTTCACTCAGCGGGCACCGGCCTGGCCTTCTTCTTCACGCGCTTGATCGTGCCCGAAAACGTGAACAGCTTGCGTTCGCCGGCTTTCAAAATGCCGCGCAAAAAGATCAGCGAGCCGCCGATGCGGGTCATTTCGCCGTCGCACTCGATCAACTCGCCCTCTTTGGCGGCATCGAGGAATTCGCAGGCGAACGAGACGGTAATGCCCGGTCCCTGCAATTCGCGCGAGGACAGCGCGAACAGGCAGTAATCGGCAAAGGTCATGAAGCAGCCGCCGTGCACATTGCGCATGCCGTTGAGGTGCTTTTGCTCGACCCGGAACGCGCAGCGGACACGGCCGTCGGCCTCTACCTTGTGCCAGAACGGGCCCGAGACCGATTCGAAGGAATCCCGCTTCCAGGTGGTCCAGCCCGCGAATTCCCCCTCCGTGGCGGTATAGGCGTCGGCGTGGAACGGGACGGTGCTCTCGAGGGCGACATTCACGGTCTGAACTCCTTGGATTGGCTCGGAAAAGTGTTAAATCCGATCCATCCGCCGGGCGCAAATGCCGCCTCCGGGCGCCAGTCACCGCAATTGCTTGGACAGGGCAGGACGGCAGCGTAAAAGGCCTTTTCCTGCTGTCGTCTTCTTCCTATGAAGAGCCCTCATTAGCGCAGAGTCCCCAAGAGCCCCAATGAATCAGCCCCAGATCACCCCCGAACTCGTCGCCTCCCACGGCCTCAAGCCCGACGAGTACGATCGCATCCTCAAGCTGATCGGAAGGGTCCCGAGCTTCACCGAACTCGGCATCTTCTCGGCGATGTGGAACGAGCACTGCTCGTACAAATCCTCCCGCCTGCACCTGAAGGGCCTGCCGACCAAGGCGCCGTGGGTGCTGCAGGGGCCGGGCGAGAACGCCGGCGTGATCGACATCGGCGACAACCAGGCCATCGTGTTCAAGATGGAGAGCCACAACCACCCGAGCTATATCGAGCCCTACCAGGGCGCGACAACCGGCGTCGGCGGTATTTTGCGCGACGTGTTCACGATGGGCGCACGCCCGATCGCCTGCCTCAACGCGCTGTCGTTCGGCGCGCCGGAACATCCCAAGACCCGCCATCTGGTGTCGGGCGTTGTCGCCGGCGTCGGTGGCTACGGCAATTCGTTCGGCGTGCCCACCGTGGGCGGCCAGATGCGCTTCCACACCCGCTATGACGGCAACAACCTCGTCAACGCGATGGCGGTGGGGCTTGCCGATGCCGACAAGATCTTTCTGGCCGCGGCGTCGGGCGTCAACATGCCGATCGTCTATCTCGGCTCCAAGACCGGCCGCGATGGCATCCACGGCGCGTCGATGGCCTCCGCCGAATTCGACGAGGACTCGGCCGAGAAGCGCCCGACCGTGCAGGTCGGCGATCCCTTCGCCGAGAAGCTGCTGCTGGAAGCCTGCCTCGAGATCATGGCCGCCGATTGCGTGATCGCGATCCAGGACATGGGCGCGGCCGGCCTGACCTGTTCGGCCGTCGAGATGGGCGCCAAGGGCGACCTCGGCGTCGAATTGAATCTCGACACCGTACCGACGCGCGAGCCGGGCATGAGCGCCTACGAGATGATGCTGTCGGAGAGCCAGGAGCGCATGCTCATGGTGCTCAAGCCGGAGAAGGAAAAGGAAGCCGAAGCGATCTTCAAGAAGTGGGGCCTCGACTTCGCCATCGTCGGCTACACCACGCCGACCATGCGCTTCGTCGTCAAGCATGGCGGCGAGACGATGGTCGATCTGCCGATCAAGGAACTCGGCGACGAAGCGCCGCTGTACGATCGCCCGCATGTGCCGTCGCCGGTGTTGCCGGTGATTCATGCGCGCGACGTCGCGGCGCCACTATCGATTGCGGACGCTTTGGAAAAGCTCATCGCCACGCCGGAGCTTTGTTCGAAACGCTGGGTGTGGGAGCAGTACGATCACGTGATCGGCGGCAACACCGTGCAGCGCCCCGGCGGCGACGCCGCGGTGGTGCGGATCGAGGACGGCCCGAAGGGGCTGGCGATGACCGTCGATGTCACGCCGCGTTATTGCGAGGCCGATCCGGTCGAGGGCGGCAAGCAGGCGGTGGCCGAAGCTTGGCGCAACATCACCGCGGTCGGCGGCAAGCCGATGGCGATCACCGACAATCTCAACTTCGGCAATCCCGAGCGGCCCGAGATCATGGGCCAGCTGGTCGGCTGCCTGAAGGGCATCGCGGAGGCCTGCATCGCGCTCGACTTCCCGATCGTGTCGGGCAACGTCTCGCTCTACAACGAGACCAACGGCCGCGGCATCCTGCCGACTCCGTCGATCGGCGGCGTCGGCCTGCTGGAAGATTTCACCAAGTCCGCGACGCTGGCGTTCAAGGCCGAGGGTGAAGCGATCCTGCTGATCGGTGAGACGAAGGGCTGGCTCGGCCAGTCGGTCTTTCTGCGCGACATCTGCGGCCGCGAAGAAGGCGCGCCGCCGCCGGTCGATCTCGCGGTTGAAAAGCGCAACGGCGACGTGGTGCGCGGCATGATCCACGCCGGCACGGCCACCGCCGTGCATGACCTGTCGGACGGTGGATTGCTGGTCGCATTGGCCGAAATGGCAATGGCGTCCGGCATCGGCGCCAAGCTCGACGCCGCGCCGGAATCGACCGTGGCGCATGCCTATTGGTATGGCGAGGATCAGGCGCGCTACATCGTCACCGTGCCGGAAAGCGCGCTCTTGGGCGTGCTGACCAAGATGAAAGCGGTGGGCGTGCCCTGCCTGCAGATTGGCGCCACGTCAGGCGATCAGGTCGCCATCGCCGGTGAACGCGCGGTCCACGTCAAGGCGCTCTCGCACGCGCATGAAAGCTGGCTGCCGAACTACATGAACGCGAAGGCGTAAGTATACCTGGAGCGCCAGCTCTTTTCCCTCCCCCCAAGCGAAGCTTTGCAGGGTGGGGAGGGTGCCGCGTTTGAGAGCCACCGGGTCCGGCTTCGCCGGCCCGATGATAAACTCCGCGAATAAACGTGACGGGGGGGGCGCAAGCGCCGTCGCCCGCGGCAACCCCACTCCGGCCTCCACTTCAGCGAGGCTGCGCATCGCTTCGTTCGGCCGACCCTCCCTGCAAGGGGCAGGGCGTCCATCAGCGGCTGCGCTTCGATACAGCCAACATCAACGTCTCAATAGCTCAGCGTCCGGTCGACCAGGTGCAACAGCGGTGCGCCGCTTTCCGCCCGTTCGACATTGTCCGCAATGGCGTCAGACGCGGATGTCACGCGGGTGGCGGCGGCTACGTGCGGCGAGATGGTCACGCCCGGGTGCGACCAGAACGGGTGATCTGCCGGAACCGGTTCGGTGCGGAACACATCCAGCGTCGCGTGCTGAATCTGTCCGCTGTCGAGCGCTGCGATCAGCGCGGCGTCGACGATCAGCGAACCCCGTCCGGCGTTCAGGATCGAGCAGCCGCGGGGGAGCAGCGCCAGTGTCTCCGCGTTCAGCAGGTCGATCGTGTCGGGCGTTTCGGGTAGCAGCGATACGAGAATTTCTGCCGCGGCAAGCGCCCGGGGGAGACTCTCCGCGCCGGCGAGGCAATGCACGTCTGAAATCTCCCGGGGCCGCCGGCTCCATCCGGTGACGCGAAATCCCAGGTTCGCGAGTGTTGTTGCCGCAGCCGATCCGAGCTCGCCGAGGCCCAGCACCGTGACCGACCGCTCGGTGGCCAGCGGCGGAACGTGGCGCTGCCATGCCAGCGGTTTTTCACGGACGTACAGATCCGTCTGCAGATGCGCGCGCAGGACGTGACCGACGACCCATTCGACCATGCCCTGCCGGAGCCCGTTTTCCACCATCCGGCACAGCGGCTGCGTCAGCGTCGTGTTGCCGACGATCTTCTCGACGCCTGCCCACAGGCTCAGCACGGCGCGCGCATGGATGAAGGGGTCGAAATCCTTGATCGGGCCTCCGGTGGCATGGATGATGTAGTCGACCTTCTCGGGCGGAATCGCGCCGGGCAGGCCGGCTTGCGCTTCGATGTTGCGGCGCCTGAGGGCCTCCAGGATGGGCTCACGATACTCCTCGAACAGATCGGGAGAGACGTTGAAAAGAAGCTTGATCACCTGGCCGTCGTTACGCGCGCGCATTCCTGTTCCTTGCGAATCTTTTTTCATGGACTGTTTTCGGACTGTTTTCAGGCACGTGGCGCGTCCGTCGAACGCCCATGCCGTATGTCGGGGAGACCGGACGAATGCAGCCGCCTACAACACCTTCTTCGCGCCCGGAATCCTGCGCAGCAACGCCGTCACACCCCAGCTTGCCGCCAGCGTGCCCGCGAACACGATCAGCGCCTTAGGGACGGCCGACAGCGGCGCGGTCAACAGCGCGTATTGCAGCCACAGCACGGCGATGTAGTGCACGACATAGATGCCGTAGGCGTCGTCGCGCAGTGGATCGAAAATGCTCTTTTCGCTCTGCGCAAAGCGCAAAAACAGCGCCAGGATGGCGAGGCAGATCAGCGTGCAGGCCAGCGCGTAGATCACGCCGTAGCTCGATTGCCACCAGAACGGTGGCGCGCCCGGCAGGTTGGACAGCCGCATGCGGCGGAAGTTGACCAGGAAGACGAGCGCACCGAACGACAGCGCGGCGGCGAGCACCCAGACGTACCATTGCCGCGCCAGCGCGCCGGATTTCGCCAGCAGGCCCTGGTCGAGTTGAGCGGCGCCGATGCCCATGCCGGCGAAGAAGAACACGCCGTAGATCGCCACGCGCGACAGCTGTACCTGCAGCGGCCCCCAGTTGAACCAGCGGACGGCGCCGACCTCAAACAGCAGCGGCACATAGGCGATGACGGACGCGATGGCCAGCACGCCGGCGAACAGCATCGGGCGCTGAGCCGATTTCAGCGACAGCCGGTTGATGGCGTCGAGCAGGCCGGGCGTGAAGTACACCAGCGGGATCGCCAGCAGATCGAGGAACAGCAGATACCAGATGAACCAGCCCGGCCCGTCGAACCAGATGCCCTGCTTGAAGTTCGCGACGTAGAACTCGAAGAAGCCGAGCGGTGAGCCGGTCAGCCGGAACGAGGCGTAATAGGCGATCGGCATCAGCACGAACAGCATGGCCGCGAAGGGCAGGCCTAGCCGCCACGCGCGGTCGCGCAGGAAGTGGCCGATGCCCTTGCGCCTGAGGCTGCCGGCGACGAACAGGCCGGACAAAAGGAACATCAGGCACATGAAGAACGCGTCATTGAACAGCGTCAGGAGGTTGAAACCGATCCAGCGCTGGCTGTCGACGATCGGCGCCGATGACCACAAATAATGGTTCGGATAGAACCGGCCGAAGGCGGTGTAGGCGACCACCGAGTGGTTGATCAATACCAGCAGCGTGATGAAGGTGCGGGCGCGATCGAGCGCGGCGTTGCGGTCTGACATCTGGATCGACGGCCCTATCGTTGGATGCCGCGACCGCCGGGAAGCCGGGCGACATTTCCGGCAAGCATAGGACCAGCCGCGGATGGCCGCAAATCACGCCAGGCACAACGTCGTTCCCCGGCGCGCCAATTGGCGTGGCGGGGAACGATAGGGGGGTCAGCCCGCGGCGGTCTCGATGGTCACCTTGTCAGGATAGAACGCCAGATAATCCCTGATCTCCTCCATCGCCGGAAATGGCGTTTCGTAGCTCCAGATCGCGTTCTCCAGTGCCTTGCCGCCGGCATTGACGGTGTAATAGCTGGCGTCGCCCTTGTAGGGGCAATGCGTGGTGCGTGCGGTCTTCGTCACCAGATCGAGCTTCGTGTCGGCGCGCGGGATGTACAGCACCTCGGGGTAGCTCGCCTCTTTCAACGCCAGCGCGCGGCTGGTGTCGGCGATCACGGTGTCGCCGGCTAGCACGCGGACGTGCTTGTCACTGCGCCGGATCGTGATCGGATGGTCGGGGCCGGGGAGCTTCATGGACAAACCCTCTCGCTGGTCGGATGCTGCCCTTCAGATGTGGCGGTTCGCCGGGGTTTAAAAGGGGGGCGGGCCTCGTTATATCGTGAGAAAGCGGTGACGCGCTTCGGCGCCCGCGTTAGATTGGGCCGCCGACGCGAGGCCTTTTTGCCCGATTCGACGACGGTTCTGGAGATACGACAATGCCTATGGACGCCCACGATATCGAGACGATGATCAAGGCCGCGCTGCCCGATGCCGAGGTGACGATCCGCGATCTCGCCGGTGACGGCGACCATTACTCGGCGACCGTGATCTCGGAATCCTTCCGCGGCAAATCCCGCGTCGCCCAGCACCAGATCGTCTACCAGTCGCTGAAAGGCCAGATGGGCGGCGTACTGCACGCGCTGGCGCTGCAGACCGGTGTGCCGGAGGCGTAGAGTCGCTTGCTTCCCTCGCCCCGCCGCGAAGCAACGCTTCGCTGGGCGGGGAGAGGGTGGCTTCGCGCAGCGAAGACGGGTGAGGGGCGAAGCCATGCGCGGCAGTATTCGCAGCACTCCACTATCGCGCCAACTCCGCGCCAACCAGACCGATGCCGAAACCAAACTCTGGCACCGCATTCGCAACCGGCAGGTCAGCGGATTCAAATTCGTTCGGCAGGAGCCGATCGGTCGCTACATCTGCGATTTCGTTTGCCGGGAGCAGTGCATCGTCGTCGAGGTCGATGGCGGGCAGCATCTTGAATCGAAGCGCGATGAGGAGCGGGATCTGTATCTGACAGCGCAGGGCTATCGCGTGATGCGCTTCTGGAACAACGACGTGTTGTCGAACATCGACGGCGTGTTGATGGTGCTCGACGAAGCGTTGCGCGAAGCCGCGGGCAGGAGTGATCCGACCTGATAGACTATGGATGTTGCGATGGCGTGCCCGGCCCCTCACCCGGATCGCAAGTGCGATCCGACCTCTCCCCGCAAAGGGCGGGGAGAGGTTAGGCAAGCATAGCGCCGCTTTTCCCTCGCCCCGCTGCGAAGCAACGCTTCGCTGGGCGGGGAGAGGGTGGCTTCGCGCAGCGAAGACGGGTGAGGGGCTCTTGCTATTCCCCCGCCACCAGCGCGTGGACGGAGAACTGCTTGTCGGAATCCGTCCATGACGCCTTCGGCGTCCAGCCGGAGCCGCGGGCCAAAGCCGCGAAACGCTCCAGGCTGTATTTGTAGCTGCTCTCGGTGTGCAGGCTTTCACCGGCGCGAAACGTGAAGCTGCGGCCGAGCAGGTGCACGGTCTGCGGCTTTCGTGCGATCAGATGCATCTCGATGCGGTGGCGCTCGCGGTTGTAGATCGCGCGATGCGTGAAGGCCGAAAGATCAAAGTCGCCGCCGAGTTCGCGGTTGATGCGCACCAGCACGTTCTTGTTGAACTGGCCGGTGATGCCTGCCGCGTCGTTATAGGCGGCGTGCAGCAGTTTTTCGTCCTTCTCCAGATCGATGCCGATCAGCATCAACGCGCCCGGCCCGAGAATGGCGCGCGCGCTGCGCAGGAAGGCGCAGGCCTCATGCGGCTCGAAATTGCCGAGCGTCGAGCCCGGAAAGAAGCCGACCTTCGGCATCGCCTGCACGGCGTCCGGCAGCGCGAAGGCCGCGGTGAAATCGGCCGTGACCGGATACACGTTGAGCGCTGGAAAATCCGCGCGCAGTTCCGCCGCTTGCGCGTGCAGGAAATCGCCGGAAATATCCACCGGCACATAGGCGCCGAACTCGCACTCATTCAGCAATAGCCGCACCTTGGTGGTGGCGCCGGCGCCGAATTCGACCAGCGCGGCGCCCTTCGGGATGATCGCCCGGATGTCGCTGCCGCGCGCGCGCAGAATCTCCAGCTCGGTGCGGGTCGGGTAGTATTCCGGCAGCCGTGTGATCTGCTCGAACAGTTCGGAGCCCGCGGCGTCGTAGAAATACTTTGGCGAGAGTTTCTTCGGATGCTGCGACAGCGCCTGCGTGACGTCGGCGGCAAAATCGGAGGCATTTTCGTCGAGCGGCACGGCGGCCAGAGGGGCGTGGATGTTCATCGGGGTACTTTCCTCAACGCGTGGCGCTGTGACGGAAATCAGACGGCGTAGTCGGCGAGCCGCAGGCCGGTGAACTGCCAGCGATGATGCGGATAGAAGAAGTTGCGATACGAGATACGGCTGTGGCCGTCAGGCGTTGCAAGCGACGAGCCGCGCAGCACCATCTGGTTGATCATGAACTTGCCGTTGTATTCGCCGAGCGCGCCCTCGATGGCGCGGAATCCGGGATACGGCGCGTATGAGCTGCGGGTCCACTGCCAGACGATGCCATAGGCGTCGTTGAGCGCGCCTGAGCGCGCCGCGACTTCCCATTCCATCTCGGTCGGCAGGTGCCTGCCGCTCCAGCGCGCAAAGGCGTCAGCTTCGTAGTAGCTGACGTGGCACACGGGGGCATCGGGATCGACCGGCTGCAAGCCACCCAGCGTCATGATGCGCCATTCGCCGTCGATCCGGCGCCAGTGGCCGGGCGCCTGCCAGTCGTCGCGTTCGGCGGCAGCAAAGCCGTCCATCAGCCACAGCGTCGGCGTCACGTATCCGCCGGCTTCCATGAAGGCCAGCCATTCGCGATTGGTGACGAGGTTGCGCGCGATCCGGACCGGGCCGACCAGCGCGCGGTGCGCCGGCTTCTCATTGTCGAAATGAAAGCTGTCGCTCTGATGGCCGATGGTGTGGATGCCCTCGGTCAGCGTCAGCCATTCGTCGCCGGACCGGGTCGCGGCGGGGAAGCGCCAGTCCGGTTCATAGGCCGGCGGGATAGGGTTCTGCGCGAAGGCATGCAGGATGTCGGTCAGCATCAATTCCTGATGCTGCTGCTCGTGGTTGAAGCCGACTTCCAGTAGCGGCACCAGCGCGTCCAGGGTCGCGTCATCGGTCGCGTTGAAGAATTTGATGACGGCGGCATCGACATGCCGGCGATAGGCCGTGACTTCGTCGGCGCCGGGGCGGGTGAGGTGGCCGCGCTGCGCGCGGGCATGGCGCGGGCCGGCCGAGACGTAATAGGAATTGAACAGATAGGCGTAATCGGGATGGTAGGGCACATAGCCCGGACTGTGGTCGCCGAGCAGGAATTGCTCCCAGAACCAGGTGACGTGGGCGCGGTGCCACTTCGCCGGGCTGGCGTCGGGCATCGACTGCACCAGCTGGTCTTCAGCAGAAAGTGATGCGGCGCGGCGCTCGGTCTCCCGGCGGACGGCCAGAAACGCATCGCCCAGTTTTTGCGCGAGCGAACCCGATGCGGACAACAAGGAGGGCCCGGAGGCAGCCAGCGGGACCGCGGCGGTGGCGGGATTCGTCACGGCAAACTCCGGTTTTGGAGATAACGCTGCTCCGGCCCGCGGGTTCCGCGCGCGCTCTGTCCTAAATAGGACATCCCGCCGGGGATTAAAGGCTTGCCGTCATCTCATCCGACGATTTGGCGGAGAGCCGCCCTGGGGCGGTGAAAAGCCAACGGGATCAAGGGTCGGGCCGCTGTCCCGGAGGCGATCGAGGCGGCTTGGGTAAACCTTTTCTCGGGTTGTTCTTGGGGTGCGGAACGGTTTGGGCTACATATATGTCCATGCAGACGAAGCCGGCCGAACGTCGGGCCGCAACAGGAACGTGATCATGAGCATTGAACAATTCATCGAAAACGAAGTGAAGACCAACGACGTGTTGCTGTTCATGAAGGGCACGCCGCAGTTTCCGCAGTGCGGCTTCTCGGGCCAGGTGGTGCAGATCCTCGATCACGTCGGCGTCGGCTACAAGGGCCTCAACGTGCTCGAATCCGCCGACCTGCGCGACGGCATCAAGACCTATTCGAACTGGCCGACCATTCCCCAGCTCTACGTCAAGGGCGAGTTCGTCGGCGGCTGCGATATCATCCGCGAGATGTTCCAGGCCGGCGAATTGCAGTCGCTGCTGGCCGAGAAGGGCGTCATCGCCGCCCCAGCCTCGGCCTGATCGAGGTCGCGGACGGCCTCCTTCACCTCTCCCTGCCTGGCGAATCTTCGCGCGGCGGGGAGAGAGATGGGCGGACCGCGTCCGGGAAACGGTACCTGCTTCCCGCCCACCTCACCGCCCTTGTATGCCTCCCCGCCATCGCTAGACTTCCCGCGGGCCGGCAGAAGGAATGGCGATGAGATTGCGACAGGGAATGCGCGCGCTGCTGTGCGCGGCGGCTTTGATGGTCGCTTCGCCGGCTTTCGCCGAAGACCGCTTCGCCGCCGAGGGCACCTTCGATATCCCCGCCGGCGCGCATTTCTCGCCAGAAAAACTGGCGAAGATCGGCGAGTTCTTCAAGAAGCAGATCGCCGACGGCAAGATCCCCGGCGCCATCGTGCTTATCCAGCAGCACGGCAAGCCGGTCTACCGGGAATTCTTCGGCGTCCGGGATCCCGACACCAATCAACCGATGACGGAAGACACGATCTTCCGGCTGCACTCGATGACCAAGCCGATCACCTCGTTCGCGGCGATGATGCTGGTCGACGAGGGCAAGCTCAAGCTCGACGATCCCGTCTCGAAATACATTCCGTCTTTCACGTCCGCCAAGGTCGGCGTCGAGAAGAAACTGGAGAATGGCGAGAAGGCGCTGCAGATCGTGGCGCCGGACAAACCGGTCACGATCCGCGATCTGCTGCTGCACACGTCCGGTATCACCTACGGCTTTTACGGCGACAGCATGGTGCGCCGTGCCTACGGCAACGCGCAGATCTACAACGGCGATTTCGACAACAAGGAATTCGCCGACCGCATCGCGCAACTGCCGCTGGAGCATCAGCCCGGCACGCTGTGGGACTACGGCCATTCCACCGACATTCTCGGTCGCGTTATCGAGGTCGTCTCCGGCAAGCCGCTGCTTGGCTTCGAGCAGCAGAAATTTCTCGGCCCGCTCGGCATGAAGGACACCGGCTTTTTCGTGACGGATAAGAAAAAGGAAGTCCTGCTCGCCAAGCCGATCGGCTGGGATCGCGATTTCCGCACCGGACGGCAGGGCCGGCCGGAGACCTACCGGAAATGGGAATCCGGCAGCGGCGGCATGCTCTCGACGCTGTCGGACTATGCGAAGTTTTCGCAGATGCTGCTCAACGGCGGCGAGTATGACGGCAAGCGCTATATGTCGGCCGCGACCTTCAAGGACATGACCACCGACCACATCAGCAAGGAGTCCGGCATCGCGCGCGATGCGCTGTATTTCCCCGGCGATGGTTTCGGCTTCGGCTACGGCTTTGCGGTGCGCACCGACGCCGGCAACGCCAAGCCATCGCCGCCGGGATCCCTCGGCGAATTGAAGTGGGACGGCGCCAGCGGCTGCTACTTCGTGATCGATCCGAAACAGGATTTCTTCTTCATTTTGCTGGAGCAGACCCCGTCGGAGCGGCAGCGCATCCAGCGATCCCTGAAGTTGCTGGTGTATGAAGCGCTGGAAAACTGACCGCCGC
The DNA here is from genome assembly GCF_028290495.1 of Tardiphaga sp. Taxonomy (GTDB): domain Bacteria; phylum Pseudomonadota; class Alphaproteobacteria; order Rhizobiales; family Xanthobacteraceae; genus Tardiphaga. The sequence goes on along the minus strand of NZ_JAQGJT010000182.1, from coordinate 23,191 downwards.
GCGCTGCTGCTCGGCCTGCTCGCCAGCGCCGTCGCGCCTGCGGCGCGGGCAGCGGAGCCGAAAGCGGCGCGAGCGTTTTCGCCGTCGCTGTGGGCAGCGCTCGACGGGTATTTCGGCAACGAGATTTCGACCGGCCAGATCCCCGGCGCGGTCGTGCTGGTGCAGCAGCACGGCCGGCCGCTGTATTTCGAGACTTTCGGCCGGCGTGATGCCGGCAGCCCGATGACACCGGACGCGATCTTCCGGCTGTATTCGATGACCAAGCCGGTCACCTCGGTGGCGGCGATGATGCTGGTCGAGGACGGCGCGCTGCGGCTGGATGATCCTGTCGCCAAATTCATTCCGGCCTTTGCCGGCGCGCGCGTCGGCATCGATCGCAGCGGCGGCGACGAACACGCGACCTCCGAATTCGTGCCGTTGAAGCGCCCGATCAGCATCGAGGACCTGCTGCGCCACACCTCCGGCATCACCTACGGCTTCTACGGCGACGATCCCGCGCGGCGTCGCTATGCCCAGCTCGACCTGTTCGACAGCCGCGATATCGACAACGCGGAACTCGCTGACCGCATCGCGCATCTTCCGCTCGCCGAACAGCCGGGCACGCTGTGGGACTACGGCCACTCCACCGACGTGCTGGGTCGCGTCATCGAAGTGATTTCCGGGCAGAAGCTGTCGCATTTCCTGCAGACGCGGCTGTTCGATCCGCTGGGCATGGTCGATACCTCGTTTTACGTGACTGATCCCCGCAAGCGGCCGCGCATCGCCGAGCCGTTCTCGCGTGACCGCATGATCGGGCCGGTGATCGGAATGCACGATCCGCTGCAGGTCCGGCGCTGGGAGGCTGGCGGTTCGGGGCTGGTCAGCACCATCACCGACTATGCGCGCTTCGCGCAGATGCTTTTGTCCGGCGGCACGCTGGACGGCCGGCGTTATCTGCAGGCGAGCACCATCGCGTTGATGACGTCGGACCATGTCGGACCGATGAGCGGCGTTTCGCGCGACTACTACTACTTCCCCGGCGACGGCAGCGGCTTCGGCCTTGGCTTCGCCGTGCGCACGAAAGAACTCGCCAGCGAGCCCGGCCCGATCGGCGAGTATCGCTGGGACGGTGTCGGCGGCACGTTCTTCTGGATCGATCCACAGGACGACATGTTCGTCATCGTGATGATGCAGTCGCCGCCGCAGCGGGTGCGGATCGAGGGCGAGGTGCGGAAGATTGTGTACGGGGCGATGGAGTAAAGGCTGGCACCACGAAACACCGATTTCACAACACGCTCAGGTGTCATCACCCGCGAAAGCGGGTGACCCAGTATACGTTGTCGATACGGCTTCATCATTGGCCGTGGCGTTTACTGGGTCGCCCGGTCAAGCCGGGCGATGACAGCGGAGTTTGTGGCGATGACAGTTATGTGTGGGGTGGCGACGACGTTACGCGGCCCGCACGATATCCCGCACCAGCCCCAGCGTTTCCTCGATCATTGCCGCACTCACATCGAGATGCGTGCAGGCGCGGATGCGGCCGTCCATCGTGGCGAGCAGCACGCCGCGCTGGCGCAGCGCCGCGACCATCGCGGCACCCGTAACGCCCGTGCCTGCGGGATCGAAGAACACCAGATTGGTCTGCGGCTGCTGCACCACCATGCCCTCGATCTGGGCCAGGCCGCCGGCCAGAACACGGGCATTGGTGTGGTCGTCTTTCAGTCGCTCGACGTGATGGTCGAGCGAATACAGGCAGCCCGCGGCGGACGTGCCGGCCTGGCGCATCGAGCCGCCGAGACGCTGCTTCCAGCGCCAGACTTCGTCGATGAAGTCGCGCGAGCCGGCCATCGCGGCCCCCAGCGGCGCGCCGAGGCCCTTGGTGAAGTCGAGCCACACCGAATCCCAGCCCTCGGACATTTCCGGCGCGCTGATGCCGGTTGCGACACAGGCGTTCAGCAAGCGCGCGCCGTCCATATGCGTGGCCATGCGGTGGTCGCGCGCGATGGCGACGATTTCGTCGAGCGCCGTCTTTGGCCAGATCGTGCCGCCGCCGATATTGGCGGTCTGCTCGACGCTGACGAGGGTCTGCGGCGGCTCGTAGCGGTTGCGCGGATGTAATGCGGCCTTGAACGCGGCGGGCGTGAACTGTCCGTCGGCGCCCGGCACGGCCGTCACCTGGAAGCCGCCGAGGGCTGCATGCGCGCCGCCTTCGCGGCTGATCAGATGGGCGGTCGGATGCGCGAGGATTTCATCGCCGGGCCGGCAATGCACCAGCGTGGCGGCGACGTTGCACATCGTGCCCGACGGCATGAACACCGCGGCTTCCTTGCCGAGCAACCCGGCAACGCGCGCGCACAGCGCGTTGACGGTGGGGTCGTCGCCGATCTGCTCGTCACCGACCGGGGCGTCGGCCATCGCCGCGCGCATCGCAGGCGTGGGACGGGTCTGCGTGTCGGACAACAGGTTGATACGCACCGGGGCTAGTGCGGGGTCGGTGGGAACGGGCGTGTAGGTCATGCGATGAACTCTCGGTCTTTCTCAATCGAAGCGACGCTGGGAGATTACGCTCCCTTTCCCGCACTGAGTGAGAGGGCCAGGGGTGGGGCTCTGGCGCAACGACATACTCCGTTGTCGTCACCCGCGAAAGCCGGTGACCCAGTATACGTTGTCGGCACGGTTCGATCACCGACAGCGGTGTTTACTGGGTCGCCCGGTCAAGCCGGGCGACGACAGGGAGAGGGCTGCTGAAGAAGCGCCCACAAAAAAGGCCCCGGTGAAACCGGGGCCTTGATCTCGTCAGCGCTATCAGAAATTAGCGCGAATAGAATTCGACGATCAGATGCGGCTCCATCTGCACGGCGAACGGAACGTCCGACAGCAGGGGGATGCGGATGAACTTGGCGGTCATCTTGCCGTGATCGGTTTCGACGTAATCCGGGGTGTCGCGTTCGCCGAGCGTCGAGGCTTCCAGCACGAAAGCGAGCTGCTTCGAGGATTCCTTGATCTCGACGAGGTCGCCGACCTTCACCTTGTAGGAGGCGATGTTGACGCGCTTGCCGTTCACCTTGATGTGGCCGTGGTTGATGAACTGACGGGCGGCGAACATGGTGGCGACGAACTTGGCACGGTACACCACGGTGTCGAGGCGGCGCTCGAGCAGGCCGATCAGGTTTTCACCGGTGTCGCCCTTCATGCGGCCGGCTTCCACGTAGATGGAGTGGAACTGGCGCTCGGAAATGTTGGCGTAATAGCCCTTCAGCTTCTGCTTGGCGCGCAGCTGCACGCCGAAGTCGGAGAGCTTGCCCTTGCGGCGCTGGCCGTGCTGGCCGGGGCCGTATTCGCGCTTGTTGACCGGCGATTTGGGACGACCCCAAATGTTCTGGCCCATGCGGCGGTCGATTTTATACTTGGCTTCACTACGCTTGGTCATCGCGTCCTCGATGTTAAGATGTGGATGAGGAGACGCGCCCTCCTGTGCACCGATGAATTCCCTTGAGGGGAAATCCCGGGGCCGACAGGTTCATTCCCAAGCTGGGAGGAGAACCACGGGTGCGAAACGCAACGCGGGCCGAAAACGGCCCGCGAGCAAGCGGGGTTCTAGGAAAAACGGCCGGATATGTCAATTCAAAGCGGCCGATCCCGTGGCCCGGAACCTGCGTTTTTCGCCGCCAAACCGGCTTTTACCGCTTATCCGGCCAGTGCGTGCGGCGAATGGGCGATCACCACGGGGTGGCTGGCGCGCATTTCGGCCGCCAGCTCGCCATTCAGCACCTGTTCCAGCCGACTCAGGGTTCGCGCGATCAGGGCGGCGTCGGTGACGCGGTGGTCCCAGCGGATCACTACGTCCATGCCGTTGTCGGCATCCAGCGCGCCGTAGCTGAGCAGGAACGGCCCCGGACTCAGCGCATCCAGATTGCCGGGCCCGAATGCGGCCACCGAGGTAATGCCGAAATTGCCGCAGAAATTGGCCCGCTGCCGGCCCCAGGCCATGCAGGTGGCCCATAGCAGCCGGCGCAGTGGCATCGGCAGCCGGGATACCCGCAGCAGCTTGCGGAACATCGGCACCTTCTCGACTGGCGCGGTCATGGCGTAGCGAATCTCCGCATCGACCGCCGCCAGCGACATCGCTTCGGCGTTGCAGACCCGCTGCGGCAGCACGCATTGCTCGCCGCCTTCGTTGCGTGAAATCGCCACCATGCCGGTGCTCTGCGGCAATTCGTAGAAATGCGGCCACCATCCCTTGACGTACATGGTGCGCAGGATCGGCTCGTCCCGCGCCACCAGGCAGAACGCCTTGGTGAAGATGGCGGCCCAGCCCGGCCGCAGCGTACAGCCCGCGCGCGCCCCGGCGAGTGCGGTGACATGCAACCGCCGCCGCAAAGCGACGAACGGGACGTCCATGGAGGCATGCATCAGGTCGATGATTAGCCGGCGCGGTACCGACACCTTGTGAATCGAACCACGCATCCCGAACCGCCCCCACGACAGACCGGGCGTTGTTCGCCCGATTTGATTTATTGTGACCTAGCACGGTTCAGGCGTTTACACAGCATTCGGCGGCGCATTCGGGTACCCGAATACAGATTTTCTAGCAGCGTCCGGAGAAGACCTTTTTCCTCTTTTTCAGAGGACACCACCTTTCTCGCGAATGAGCTCCGCCATTTCATCGCGACCGAAAAACTCGGCCCAGCCCAATGCAGTGGCCTGATGCCTGTCGTCACGTACATTCGGATCGGCTCCGGCATCGAGCAGGAGCCGAGCTATCTCGATGGCGCCGCTTTCGGTCGTCATATGGAGCGCGGTGTGATTGATGTCCCACATCCGCCGCTTGGCATTGACGTCGATGCCGTGCGCCAGCAGCCAGCGAATGGCGGGCAGGTTCCGTTTGTTGACGGAAACATGCAGGGCGATGGTGTCGCCGCCGTCAGGACCGATCCGGGACGGGTCGTCCCGCAACATCGTCTCGGCTTCGCCGTACAGTCCCAAATTCACGGCCGTCAGCAAGTCGGGCGTGAGCCCGGCCTGCCGGAGGGCCGCAACGATGTCCGGGTCCGTGCCGCCCTCTGACGCTGTCGTCAACGCGGTTGCGCCGGTCGCATCGCGTGCATTCGGGGCGACGCCGAGTTCGAGAAGAAGCTGCACGATGCGCGGCCGCTTCTTCCTGACGGCATGATGGAGCGGCGTACAGCGATGCTGGTTGCGGGTCATTCGGGAGGCCAGCAAAGAGCGATCTCCGGCCACCATGGCGCGCAGGTCGTCGGTTCGATCGAGCGCAATCGCCGTCCACAGGTCGAGCTTCGCCCCGTGGTCGAGCAGATAGGTGGCGACGTCCTGGCGCACATCGCCGAAGCAGGTTGCCCAGCCGAGCACGCCGACCCCGTGATCGTCGCCTTTGCCATCGACATCGGCGCCGGCCTCGACCAGCAGCCTGATCGTCTCCATATCGCCATGTGCTGCCGCGAAATGCAGCGGCGCGGCGTTGTCCGGAAAGTCACGACGGTTGAGATCGGCCCCCCGCTCGATCAACAGGCGGGTGGCGGCATGTTGGTTGCGCAGAACCGCGAGGTGCAGCGCCGTAGCCTTCTGAAATCCGCCGCCCAGCGCGTCGATCCATTCAGGATGTGCGTCGAGGCCGGCGCGGAGCGCGTCGAGATCGCCGGACTGCGCCGCCCGCATGATGGCCTGGATCGCCTGCATCTCCTCGTCCGGACGGGTTTTTCCTCCCTGGAGACTGCGTACCAGAACCTCGAGCGCTTCATGTCCCCGGTGCTTGGCGATCTGATGTACCGTGCGACCGTCGGCGTCCGGTGTTGCGGGGTCAAAGCCCGCCGCAAAGGCGTTGCGGACGGTCTCAAGGTCGCCGGCGTGTGCGGCTTCGAAAACGCGATCGCGATCGCGAAACGGCGGACTGATGCTGTCGATATGCGACTTCAACGCGCGCCAGCTCTTGAAGCCATAGTCATGGGCGACTGCAAGCTGAGCTTCATGCAGTCTGGCGCCGGGCTGGCCGGTGCGTAGCTGAACGAGCCGCTGCCTGGCGGTCTTTCTGAGCCAATCGAGATGGGGCTTCGCGGGCAAAACCTGCGGCATGGCAACCTTCTTTCCGGGCGCCCGGCGACCGCGATTCTCGGGCAAGAAAGAAGGAGATGTAAGTGAAGTGCTGGAGGCGGGTTCAACCCTTTACGCGGTCCGACGGTCGCCTGCTCGACCAGATGCAACGCTATCTCCGGCAAGTCCGCGACGTCAAGCCGCGAAGATGAGGAGTCCGCTTCGCATCAGTCCGAGCGGCGACGCGTCAATGAGCTCGCGCCCTAGTTCGGAGCCGGGGTCGCCAGTGGCTTGCCCTTGGTGATGATGTAGATGCCCAGCACCTTCAGCGGTTTGTCGCCGGAGGTCTTGGCGTCGTGCACGGCGCCGGCGGGGATCTGGTAGGAATCGCCGGCCTTGAGCTTGAGCGGCGCCTGGCCGTCGATCACCAGTTCGAGTTCGCCGTCGAGCACATAGCCGGTCTCGGCCCCCGGATGGGTGTGACGGCCGGAGGCGCCGCCGGCCGGGACTTCGGCGATCGCGGTGACGGTCTCATAGCCTTCCGGGAAATCGAGCTTCTGTAGCGGGGTGCGCTTGATACCTTGCGCGTAGGCCACGCCGGCGGAAAAAGCCACGACGCTCACACCGAGAATGAGTTTCTTGAGCATGCAATCCTCCATCGCCGTTCTCTTTGCGGAACAAGCGATGAAAGCTAGCAGCGAAGTTTCAAACGCGAAAGGGCGATCAGATCGCCAGCTTCGCGCGGTCGCCGAAAGATGGCAGCAAGGCCGCGCCCGGCGCATGCGGCCGGCCGGAGGTGAAGTACATCTCGGGTGCGCCGGAGCCCGCTTCAATGTCGCCGGCGCCGAGCAGGTCGACGACGCGCCGCGCCACCGCGGGCGCCGGATCGATCCAGGTCACCGGCCACGGCGCCAGCGCGATGAGCCGGTCGAGCAGCAGCGGATAGTGCGTGCAGGCCAGTACCACAGTGTCGGTGCGCGATACGCCATCATCGACGAAGCAGGGCGCGATCTCGGCTGTGATGTCGGCGTCGCTGATGTCGGCATCGCCGCCGAGCGCCTTTTCGGCGAGCGATGCGAGGTTCGCCGAACCGACCAGCGTGACGTCGCATCCCCCGGCGAAATCGTGGATCAGCGCGCGGGTATATTCGCGCTTCACAGTGCCTGACGTGCCGAGCACCGAGACGCGCCTGGTCTGCGATTGTGCGCAGGCCGGCTTGATCGCCGGTACCGTGCCGACGAAGGGCACCGGCCAGGCGCGGCGCAGGTGGCCCATCACCAGCGTCGAGGCGGTGTTGCAGGCGATCACCACGAGGTCCGGCCGGTGCGTGGCGATCAACTCGCCGATCACCGGCACCACGCGGCCGACGATCTCTGCCTCGCTGTGCTGGCCGTAGGGAAAGAACGCATCGTCGGCGACATAGACGTAGCGCGCGTCAGGGCGCGCGCGGACGATCTCGCGCAGCACCGTGAGCCCGCCGAGACCGGAATCGAACACGAGGATGGTGGGAACGGCTGGCATGCCGGCGATCATAGCGAATCCTGGTTACTGCGAGGTTGCGCGGCGCGCCGCGAGTTTGGAGCTATTCCAGCCCGCTTGCGGCTTTATGAGGGCGCGACCGCTTGCCGCAGTGCCGTTGCCGTGGCCTGCTCGGGGACTGGAGTGGTTCAAAGGTGGATCTGTATGCTGCGCAACACTACCCGTGCCTGGGGCAGCCTGTCCCGCGCCTCGCACTGGATCCTGGGCGTCGCCATCATCTTCATGCTGGCCTATGGCTGGTGGTTCAACCACCTCGCGCCGCGGCCGGTGCGGTTCTTCCACCGCTCGATCCATGCCGACATCGGCTACATGATCCTGCTTCTGATGGCGCTGCGGCTGATCTGGCGCGCGCTCAATCCGGTGCCGGCGCTGCCCGCGGGGGCGCCGCGCTGGGAGCGCATGCTGGCCAGCGCCAACCACTGGGCGCTGTATCTCGTCACCATGCTGGTCGCCGTTCTCGGCTGGGCGCATTCCGGAGCGCACAAGCCCGACTATGCCGACTTCTTCGGCCTGTTCCGGGTGCCGCAGTTCACCAGTACCGACAAGGCCAACGCCGACCTCTACGAGGACGTGCACATCTACATGGCCTATGTGCTGATCGCGCTGGTGGTGATCCACATCCTCGCGGCGCTGTATCATCGCTTCATCAAGCGCGACGACGTGGTGATGCGGATGGTGACGGGGGAGTAGGGCCCGGACCTTCAAGGTGTCATTCCGGGCGGACGGTTGGCGAGGTCCGCTATGCCCCGATAGCGATCAAGTTCTGCAGCGCAGCGAGATGTCGTGATGTGCCTGTCATAAGCAGCCTCATGCACCGCAGCAAACAGCATCCCTGTTCGATCACATTGTCAGCTAGAGCATCTTCGTTTTGAGATGGGGCATTCTCTCCGCAAGAATTCGTCATCCTGAGGAGCGGTCGCCTTCGACCGTGTCCCCAGCGAATGGCAACGCCATTCGCTGGGGATGGGCGACAAACGCTTCATGGTTCGAGACGCGCGCCAAGTGGCGCGCTCCTCACCATGAGGACGGCGAGTAGGCTCAATCCAAAAAAGCTCTAGCCTGCGGCGCCGCCAGCCTCATCCTCACGCCCATAGACATGCTCCGCCTTGGAAAACCCGGCGATCGGAAACTCGCCGAGGTCATGCCAGCCGCTGCTGCAGATATCCGCGAACGCCGCGGACGCCACGATGGTGCGGCCGAGCCGGCCCGCGATCTTCTCCAGCCGTGCCGCGAGATTGACCGCAGGACCGATGCAGGTGAAGTCCAGCCGGTTTCCGCCGCCGATATTGCCATACAGGATGCGGCCAACATGAAGCGCGACGCCGAAGCGAAAGCGCTCGGTGACATCCCCTGCGACAAACTCCATCGCCGCAACCGCTGCGCGGGCCTCGGACGCGGCCTCCAGCACCCGGCTGCACACCGCCTGCGCCTCGCGCTCATCGCTGATCGGAAACACCGCGAGCAGCCCGTCGCCCATGAATTTCAGCACCTCGCCGCCGTGCTTCAGGATCGCCGCGACCTGACAGTCGAAGTACAGATTGAGGATCTCGACGACCTGCTCCGGCGGCAGCCGGTCCGACAAAGCAGTGAAGCCGCGCAGGTCGGACAGCCAGATCGCGGCGTGCATGGTCTCGGTATGGCCGCGACGGATTTGCCCGGCGAGTATGCGCTCGCCGGCGCGCGACCCGACATAAGTGTTGAGCAGCGTCGAGGCGGTGCGACGCAAATTGATGACTTCAATGAGTCGGGCCAAAGGCGGCAGCACACGTTTGAGGTCGGCGAGTTGCGCGTCGGTGAAGCCGCCCGGCTGCTTTGTGGTCCAGCTCGAGGCGTGAATGATGCCATCGACGAACGACAGCGGCAGCGCAATGTAGTCGGTGACGCCCTCGGCGCGCATGTCATCGAAAAACGGAAAGCGCTCGCCTGAGGGATCATCGAGCCGGCAGCGCACTTCGATGGCTTGCTGAAACACCACCGCGAGCGGACTTCTGAGGAATTCCGGGGCCTGCTGGATATCAAAATCCACCGATCCCACCTCGACCTCCGTGCCGGGACGCCAGATGAAATTGCGGCCGAAGATATCGGGATGTAGCGTGCGCACAAACACGCCGACGCGCCACAGCGGCAGCCCGGCCGCGATCAGGCGTTCGCAGCATTCCCGCATCATCCCGGCAGGCGTCGGCGAGGAGCGCGCGCCGTCGGTCAACCAGGCGGTGATATCGGTGATGGTGGTAGCAGCGCTCAATGGACACCCACCTTGGTTCGTTTCCCCGATCAGCGAAGCAGCACTACGTGCTGCGCCGCATCCGGGGAACGTCGTGTGAGCCTATCCCACCTGGCCGCGATGCCGCAAAAAGTGATCGGCCATCACGCAGGCGACCATCGCCTCGCCGACCGGCACCGCGCGGATGCCGACGCAAGGATCGTGGCGGCCCTTGGTGAGGATATCGGTATCGGCGCCTGAGCGGTCGATGGTCTTGCGTGGCGCCAGGATCGAGGAGGTCGGCTTGACTGCGAAGCGCGCCACCACCGGCTGCCCCGTGGAAATGCCACCGAGCACGCCGCCGGCATGGTTGGACAGGAACGAGGCGCCGTGATTGGTCATGCGCATCTCGTCGGCGTTCTCCTCGCCGGTCAGTTCGGCCGCGCCAAAGCCGTCGCCGATCTCGACGCCCTTCACGGCGTTGATGCTCATCAGCGCCGCGGCCAGATCGCCATCGAGCTTGGCGTAGATCGGCGCGCCCAGACCTGCAGGAATGCCTTCGGCAATCACCTCGATCACCGCGCCGATCGACGAGCCGGATTTACGGATGCCGTCGAGGTAGCCCTCGAAGAACGCGGCCTTGTCCTTGTCGGGACAGAAGAACGGATTGTTGCCGACCTCGCTCCAGTCCCAGTTGTCGCGGTTGATCTTGTGCGGCCCCATCTGCACCAAAGCCGCGCGCACGGTCATGCCCGGTACGATTTTTCGCGCGATGGCGCCGGCAGCGACGCGGGTCGCGGTCTCGCGCGCCGAGGAGCGCCCGCCGCCGCGGTAGTCGCGCAAGCCGTATTTCGCTTCATAGGTGAAGTCAGCGTGACCCGGACGAAACTTGTCCTTGATGTCGGAATAGTCCTTGGAACGCTGATCGGTGTTCTCGATCATCAGGGCGATCGGCGTTCCGGTGGTGACCTGCACCCCGGTCTCCGGATGCGCCATCACGCCGGACAGGATCCTGACGATATCCGCTTCCTGCCGCTGCGTGGTGAAACGGGACTGACCGGGCTTGCGGCGGTCGAGGTCGGCCTGGATATCGGCCACATCCAGCGGCAGCAGCGGCGGACAGCCATCCACCACGCAGCCGATCGCCGGCCCGTGGCTCTCGCCAAAGGTGGTGACCCGGAACATGTGGCCGAAGGTATTGAAGGACATGGGTAAATTCCGAGACTAGCGAGATCGGCTAGTGTCGTACCGAGAACTCGCGAAAATCGCAATGTTCGTCATGGCCGGGCCTGTCCCGGCCATCCACGATGTTCCGGGAGAACGTGGATACCCGGCACGAGGCCGGGCATGACGAGGAGTGGGCAGCGCATGCTTCCCATCTCCCCCAACGCAGCGAAGCTGCGCCGGGACGAAGGGACGCTGAACACGAACGCTGAGTCCTAGATCAAGTATACTTCGCCAGTCCCTGCGGGCTGAACACATACACCGCGCCCTGCTCGATCGGCAGTTCGGCCGCCGCGGCGATAGTCTGCACGCCCAGCGCGACCATCAGCGCCCTTGCCGTGCCGCCATGCGCCACTGCAACCATGTCGCCGATGAGGCCCTCGTACCAGTCGCGCATCCGGCGCTGCACATCGGCATAGCTTTCGCCGTCGGGCGGCGGCATGCCCCATTTGTCGGTCTGGCGCGCGTTAAAAATCTCGGGGTGCGAAGCTTCCTGCTCCGCCAGCGTCGAGCCTTCCCAGCGGCCATAGCCGATCTCGCGCAGTCGGGCGTCAAGCACGTATTCCTGCGGCGGCAGATCGAGCTGCGTGCGCACGAATTCCATCGTCGAACGCGCCCGTCCGAGCGGGCTCGACACGAAACCGAGCGTATTGGCGCCGCGCCCATGGCCCGCCAACAGATCCCTCAGGATCCCGCCGGCATGCGCCGCCTGCTCGCGGCCGAGTTCGTTCAGCGGAATGTCCTGCGAGCCCTGGAAGCGGCCGGCCGCGTTCCATTCCGTCTGGCCGTGGCGGATGTAGTAGATCGTTGGTTGCGGCATGGAGAAAGCGATCAGTCCTTGCCGAGCGAGATGTCCGGCGCATCAGGACGTTTCATGCCGACGACGTGGTAGCCGGAATCGACGTGATGCACTTCGCCGGTGACGCCGCGCGACATATCGGACAACAGATACAGCGCACTGTCGCCGACCTCGTCGATCGTCGTGGTTCGGCGCAGCGGCGAATTATGTTCGTTCCATTTCAGGATGTAGCGGAAGTCGCCGATGCCCGATGCGGCCAGCGTCTTGATCGGACCAGCGGAGATCGCGTTGACGCGGATGTTCTGCACGCCGAGATCGGCGGCGAGATAGCGCACGCTGGCTTCCAGAGCGGCTTTCGCCACGCCCATCACGTTGTAATGCGGCATCCACTTCTCGGCGCCGTAATAGGTGAGCGTGATGATCGAGCCGCCCTCGGTCATCAGCTTCTCGGCGCGCTGCGCGACGGCGGTCAGCGAGAAGCACGAGATCAGCATGGTCTTGGAGAAATTCTCCGCGCTGGTATCAACGTAGCGCCCCTCAAGCCCGTCCTTGTCGGAGAACGCGATGGCATGGACCACGAAATCGATCTTGCCCCACTTTTCCTTGAGCACGTCGAAGACCGCATCGATGGTGGCGGGGTCGGTGACGTCGCAATGGCCGAGCACGAGGCCACCGAGTTCGGCTGCCAGAGGCTCAACCCGCTTCTTCAGCGCATCGCCCTGGTAGGTGAAAGCGAGTTCGGCGCCCTGGGCGTGGCAGGATTTGGCGATGCCCCAGGCGATCGAGCGGTTGTTGGCGAGGCCTAGAATGACGCCGCGCTTGCCCTGCATCAGGCCTGTTGGTTCAACCATGTCGTATCCTGTCCGCTTGAAATTCAAGGTTTCGGGGTACACTAGCCCTCCCGCCCGGTACAGCCCCAATCGGCCAGGCAGCATCGCGTTTACCGTCCGGCGGCAATGCCGGAATAGATGGACGGCCAAGGTGTTATGAAGGACACGGCCATTCGCCAGCGCCGTGGAACCGGCAGGACACAGCCCGTGACGGTGACTTCATGAGTGCGTTTCGAGACAGCGTCGAGAGCCTGATTCCGGCGCTCCGCCGCTATGCGCGGGCGCTGACGCGCGACGCCGACATCGCTGACGATCTGGTGCAGGACACTTTGGTCCGCGCGCTGCGCTCCGAAAAACTGTTCATCGGCGGCGACCTGCGTAGCTGGCTCTACACCATCCTCACCAACCTCAACCGCAACCGCCGCCGCTCGCTGGCGCGGCGGCCGCAGATGACCGAGCTGTTCGACAACAACCCCGACGCATCAGGCACCGAGGCCGAAGGCCGCGACATCGCGCGCGCGCTGGCCGCTCTGGTCGAGGATCAGCGCTCGGTGCTGCTGCTGGTGATGCTGGAGGGGCTGAGCTACCGCGAGGTTGCCGAGATCCAGAGCGTGCCGATCGGCACCGTGATGTCCCGCCTCGCCCGCGCCCGCGCCCATGTGAAGGCCTATCTCGAAGGCCAGCGCCCGGCGCTTCGCGCGGTCAAATGATTCAAGGGAAAACGAGACCATGACCGAACCCCGCATGCCCGTCACCGAAGACGAACTGCACGCTTACGTCGACAATGAGCTACCGGCGGAGCGCCACGGCGAAGTCGAGGCGTGGCTCAGCGTGCATCCCGACGATGCGGAGCGGGTGCAGTCGTGGCGCACAATGGCCGAGTTGCTGCACGCCCGCTACGACGCGGTCGCCGACGAGGCGGTGCCGGCGCGGCTGGAGATCGATCGCCTGGTACGGCAACCACGATCCCTGCTCTACGGCGCGGTGGCTGCCGCCATGCTGGCGTTCGCGGCCGGTGGCGGCGTCGGCTGGCTGGCGCATGGCGCTGCGGCCTCGCCGTCGGCATTCCAGCATTTCACGCTCGATGCGCTGGGCGCGCACCGGCTCTACGTGGTCGAAGTCCGGCATCCCGTCGAGGTCGCCGGCTCCGAGCGCGCACATCTGCAACAGTGGCTGTCGAAGCGCGTCGGCTACGAGATCAAGGCGCCGGAACTCGACGGCACCGGGCTGAAGCTGGTTGGCGGCCGGCTGCTGCCCGGCCCCGAGGCCCCCGCGGCGTTCTTCATGTATGAAAGCCCGAACGGCGAACGCTTCACGCTGTTCACGTCGCGCGCGACCACCGACACCACGCAGATGCGCTATGCCTCGCAGGACAAGGACGGCGCCCTGTTCTGGGCCGACAAGGGTGTCGGCTACGTGCTGTCGGGCCCGACCGACAAGGACCGCCTCAATCAGGTGGCGCGGCTGGTCTACGACCAGACCGAAAAGGCCGGCGGATAACGCCGGCTCTGACGCAATTTTGGTGATGCTTTGTCGTTCAACGAACGCATTCAATGAGTCCAATCGACATGTTAGGTTGTCACTGCCATGAATCGCGATGGCGTCAACCAATCGCGCTCCAATTGGCTGCTGGCCCCCTGAAATCGGGAGTCTTTTCAATACGATCGACCGCGGCGATTATCGACGGGATCGAGCGTCCATCATCAAAATTGAGTCAGAGCCGAACTTGGCCCCGTGAATTATCGGCCACAATTCCTTGCCGCGCTTGACATAATCCGTACCGGAGTGGGGGCAAGACCGGCGCCGATCGTGACCCCACTTCAACGAAGCTTACTTAAGTTCCTTCAGAGCGTTACCGCCCATCCTTCCTGTTACCTGACCCCGGCGCCGATTCACAGGCAGGGCTGAAAAGGATCGCGAGGCTGTTTCGGCAAACCGTATCACGCCTTGGCCCGGCCGCGAGGGCTTGTCTTACTACCTGGCAGGTAGTTGGCGAGCGTCGATGCTTCGGCTTTAACCCTCGCAGCCCGAACGGATTTCGTTCATGCGGTCATCAGCGAGAAGCGAGAAGCGATCATGTCTTTCTATCCGATCCAATCTATTGCTTCAGCTCCGGACAAATCGAAATCCGTGCTGGAGCAGGTGCAGCAGACTTTCGGCCTAATTCCGAACATTGCCGGCGCCATGGCCAACTCGCCAGAGCTGATCAAGGCTTTCATCGGATTGTTTCAGCAGGTTCATGCCGGCACATTCACAGAGGCGGAGATCCAGATTTTGCTGTTGACCAATGCGGTCACAAATTCCAGTGCCTGGGCAGTCGCGTTTCATACGATGCTGGCGCTCAAGCAAGACGTGGCGGCGGTCGATGTCGATGCGATCCGCGCGCGCCGTGCGCCGGCGAACAAGCGTCTTGCCGCGCTGTCGATCCTGGCGCGCAAGCTGATCGAAACGCGCGGCCACGTGATCGAGCAGGATCTGACGGCTTTCGCCGAGGCCGGCTTCAGGCCGGAACAGACGCTGGAAATTCTGGCAGTTATAGCGGCCTCAACCATCACCAATTATGCTGGCACCATGACCGAGCCGCCGCTAGAGGACTTCCTGCAGCAGCATGCCTGGCAGGCGTAAATCCCAGCGACGGTCCGCACCGCCAATCTATAGTGCCGTGCGGACTGCGCTGACCTAACCGGCTCGGCTTGTCCTGCCTTTGAGAGGGAGCCACGCGCAATGCCGACGCGGAATTCGACAGTTACACCGCAGGGTGGCGAGCTGAGAACCCTGCTGCGCCACTGGCGCGATCTGCGCGGCAAGAGTCAATTCGACCTGTCGCTCGACACCGGCGTGTCGCAGCGGCACATCAGCTTCATTGAGATCGGGCGAAGCGTGCCGAGCCGCCAGATGCTGATCGACATCGCAACAGCGCTGGACATACCCTTGCGCGACCGCAACACGCTCTTGCTGGCCGGTGGTTACGCGCCGATCTACCCGGACGGTGCTTGGGACGGCCCCGAGATGCACAGCATCACCAAGGCCCTAGAGCGCATCCTGCGCCAGCACGAACCGTTCCCCGCTTTGGTCATGGACCGCTATTGGAACGTGCTCATGACCAACCGGGCGGCGCCGCGCTTCTTCGGTCGCTTCACCGACCTGTCGGCGCGCAAGAGCCCGCGCAACATGCTGCACCTGATGTTCGATCCAGAAGGCATACGGCCGTTCGTCGCCGACTGGCCCACCGTCGCGGAAAGCCTGATCCAGCGCGTCTACCGGGAGACGGTCGGACGCGTCGTTGACGACAAAATCAAGGAACTGCTGACATCTCTGCTTGCGTATCCCGACGTCGAACCGGACTGGACCCAGCCTAAGACGACGCGCGTTCAGTCGGTGATGCCGGTCATTCCCATCGGTTTCGTCAAGGATGGCCATGTTCTCAACTATTTCTCTATGGTCACCACCCTCGGAACGCCGCAGACCGTTGCGGCCGAAGAACTGCGCATCGAATGCATGTTTCCAGCGGACGAGCCGACCGAGGCACGCCACGCCGCACTCCTGAATGACGACACAAGGTGAGCGCCAGAATTCCATTCGGCCTCCAAGATTGGGGCTGACTCAGATTTGGTGATGGACGCTCGATCCCGTCGACAACCGCAGCGGTCGATCGTTTTGAAAAGACTCCCGATTTCAGGGGGCCAGCAGCCAATTGGAGAGTGGTCGGTTGGCGTCATCGCGATCCAATGACGGTGACAATCTAACTTGTTGATCGGACTCATTGAATGCGTTCGTTGATCGATAAAGGATCACCAAAGTTGCGTCAGAGCCTAACGCCGCCCCCTGAATGATCAGGCGGTCAATGCGGCCTTGACCAGGCCGCTGGCCTTGCCGAAGTCCATCTGCCCGGCATATTTCGCCTTCAGCGCAGCGATCACCTTGCCCATGTCCTTGATGCCCGCCGCACCCGATGCCGCGATCTCGGCGGTGATAGCGGCCTTGACGTCGTCTTCCGACATCTGCTGCGGCAGGTAGGCGGAGATCACGGCGATCTCGGCGCGCTCCTGCTCGGCCAGCTCGGCGCGGCCGCCCTTGTCGTACAGCTCGACGGATTCCTGGCGCTGCTTGATCATCTTCTGCAGCACGCTGAGCAGATCGCCGTCGGACAAAGGCGGCTTGCTCTGGCCGCGGGCTTCGATGTCGGCGTTCTTGATCGTCGAATTGACCATTCGCAGGGTGGAGAGCTTGCGCTCGTCCTTGGCCCGCATGGCGTCCTTGACGGCGTTGTTGATGTCATCGCGCAGCATGGCGTCTCCTTCGCCGGCCGCAGGGCGGCGCGGGCTCCATTCCAGTGGGCTCGATCTAGGCGCTTTGCCGGTTCCGCACAACCGCGGCCAGGGTCAGGGAAGCACCTGCCGGCGGCTAGACGAGAAATCCACGGCGCCGTCGGACGCCGGATTCCGCACAGCGTCGGCCTTGTCGCCCTGTGGCCGCACCATCAAGGCGATCAGACTGGCAGGCTTGCCGGCCCTTCCCCACAGATGCGGCGTCACGTCAAAGTCGAGACGGGTAAATTCCGGCGCGATCGCCGTCACCTTGTCCATCCAGACCCGGCAGGTTTCGTTGTTCGCGAAGCACATCGCCGCCCAGCCTTTTTCCAGCGTCGTCACCCGCGGCATGCCCCAAGTGTACTGGTACTCAAACGGGCGGCGGTAAAACGGATGATCCGGGCTGTAGAACGCGGTGGCGAAGGCCAGCCCATCGTCGCCGGAGATCGCCGGCATCGGCCGGTCCGAAATCGCACGCCAACGCTGAGTCAGCTCGATGGCGGCCAGCCGGTAATAGCTACGATCGTTCGGATTGATGTTGTTGCGGTAATAGGCATGCACCGGTGCCGCAACGACCACCGCGACGACGGCAATCCCCGCCACCATCACCGCCAGATTGACGACGTAGAGCCGCTCCAGCGTGAAGCTGGCGCCGCAGACGATCAGGATCGCAGGCAGGAACAGGCCCTGCAAGGCCCATAGCGACGGCATGTCAGTGCCGACAGCCACGGCCACGATCGCCGGCAGCACCACGGTGCCGACGAAGATCCAGAACAGCAGCACCAGCCCCGGGCTCATCGCGCGAAAATCGGCAGGAAAGTGCTTCAGGCGGAACTGCGCGGAAAGCACCCATGCCAGCGCCGGCAGCGCCAGCGTCGCAGCGAGGCCGAGCAGGAAGGCGCCCGCCTCCAGGAACGACTGCCCCAGCGGGATCCCGCCATGAACCTGAAGGGCATAAGCGAACGGAGTGGCGCCGGATGTTGCCAGCCAGTGGATGTGCGGTCCCAGCACAATCAGCCCGGTCAGCGCCGAGACCCACGGCGCACACGAGCGAAAATACGCCGCGCGCTGCGGATGCACGATCGCCGCCAGCACGAAGCTGCCGATCAGGAACACCGAATAATATTTGCCGAGCATCGCCAGCGCCGCGAACGCACCGGCGGCGGCTGCCCAGCCTGCCGCGCGGCTCTCATAGGAGCGCAGGAAGCAATAGGTCGCCAGCGGCCACACCGCGAGCAGAACGGTGTTGGCGTTGAAGCGCTGGGCGTGGAACTGGTAGGCCGGCAGCAGCATCAGGAGCAGCAGCACGACGGCCCGCGAATCGCCGCGCACGAAGCGCCGCGAGATCAGGTCCACGGCCCACAGCGCCACCGCGGCATTGGTCATCGCCAGCAGCTGGAACGACCAGTCGGTGAGCGGAAACACCTGCGTCCAGCCATAGGCCGCCCAGCCCATCAGCGGCGGATGCTTGGCATTGCCCCAGGCGAATTGACGGCCGACGGACCAGGTTTCCAGCGCGTCGGCATGGAGGTCGCCGCTGAGATAGGCGATGCTCAGGAACAGCAGCCAGATCGCCGCAAAAGCAGTGATCAGCGCCGGGATCGCCCAGCCCGCCTCGATCCCGTCAAGCCAACGCAAAAACGGCTTGCGCCAACGCGCCGGCGAGGCGGCGGAGCGCGCGGCCATCACGGAGAAATAATCCAGCTGCACTGAAATGTCCGGAAGACAGAGGGTCTGCAGCTTGCTAACGGCGAAAGTCAGCTCGGGCAAGCACGCTTGGGTATTATCGAGGGGTTCCAGATACCGCTGCCACTGCCGAAGATTCGGTTAATACCGGTGACAATCACGGTGCAACGCATATCGCTGATAGACACCTCCTCGCCTCCGCAACCCTGCGATGCCGGCTTTCCCCGCCCCCCAGATTTCCGAAAATTCGGCAGAATGAGATGTGAATCTGCCGGTTCCGGCTTTGACGGCGGCGGATGCGGAGACTATGTAGTCCACTCATGACCCCCTCGGAAACATCCTCAGCCTGGCCGGACCACAAACCGACCGCGCTCCTCGTGCTCGCCGATGGCACCGTGCTGGAGGGCTTCGGCCTCGGCGCGGAAGGCCAAGCCGTTGGCGAAGTCTGCTTCAACACGGCGATGACCGGTTATGAGGAGATCCTCACCGATCCCTCTTATGCCGGACAGCTGATCACCTTTACCTTCCCGCATATCGGCAACGTCGGCACCAACGACGAAGATATCGAGAGCATCAACATGGCGGCGACGCCCGGTGCCCGCGGCGTGATCCTGCGCTCGGCCATTACCGATCCGTCGAATTACCGCTCCTCGCGACATCTCGACGCCTGGCTGAAGGCCCGCGGCATCATTGGCATCTCGGGTATCGATACCCGCGCCTTGACCGCGCTGATCCGCACCAAGGGCATGCCCAACGCCGTGCTGGTGCACGCCCGCGACGGCCAGTTCGACCTGCATGGCCTGAAAGAGGAAGCACGCGAGTGGCCGGGCCTTGAAGGCATGGACCTGGTGCCGATGGTGACTTCCGCCCAGCGTTTCACCTGGGAAGAGACGCCCTGGGAATGGGAAAAGGGCTATGGCCGCCAGACCGCGCCGGAATTCCACGTCGTCGCGATCGACTACGGCATCAAGCGCAACATCCTGCGGCTGCTGGCCGGCGAAGGCTGCCGGATCACGGTCGTCCCCGCTACCACTTCGGCTGAAGACATCATGGCCTTGAAGCCGGACGGCGTGTTCCTGTCGAACGGCCCGGGCGATCCTGCCGAGACCGGCAAATATGCCGTTCCGGTGATCCGCGAAGTGATCGAGACCGGCGTGCCTACCTTTGGCATCTGCCTTGGTCACCAGATGCTCGGCCTCGCCGTCGGCGCCAAGACCAAGAAGATGCATCAGGGCCACCACGGCGCCAATCATCCGGTCAAGGACGAGACCACCGGCAAGGTCGAGATCACCTCGATGAACCATGGTTTTGCGGTGGATGAAGCGACGCTGCCTGCGGGCGCGAAACAGACCCACGTCTCGCTGTTCGACGGCTCAAATTGCGGAATCCAGCTCGAAGGCAAGCCGGTGTTTTCGGTGCAGTATCACCCGGAAGCCTCGCCCGGCCCGCGTGACTCGCATTACCTGTTCAAGCGGTTTTCGGACCTGATGCGGGCCAAGAAAGCGTCGTAGGACGCTGGGCACCCGGAGCCGTCATCATTCGGGGCCGTCGCACGCGCGACGGCCCCGAATGCGTTTTGAGGGTCGGCTACGGGCTATCGATACAACTCTGGAAAGGCTTCGCCGGTGGGCGCGGCGAACGGCGCCCTGCCCACCCAACGAGATTCAGTCCTCGTTGCCGCCTTCCTGGCGGCTGGCTTCAAACAGGAACCATGTGCGGCGCTCGGTTTCGTCGATGAAGTTTTCGAGCAGGCCCGCCGAGGCGGCGTCCTCGACATCATCGACAACCTTGTGGGCTTTGCGCATCGCGGCGGCCATCGCCTTGTTGTCGTTCATCAATTCGCGCAGCATTTCGCGCGGTGGCACATAGGCCTCGTCATTGTCCTTGATAGTCTGCAGCTTGGCGATTCCGCCGATCGAGCGGATCGTGGTGCCGCCGACCTTGCGGACGCGCTCCGCCAGCGCATCGGTGGTGGCGAAGATCTGGTCCGACTGCTCGTCAAGCATCAAGTGGTAATCGCGGAAATGCCGGCCGCTGATGTGCCAATGAAAATTCTTGGTCTTGAGATAGAGCGCAAAGGCGTCGGCGAGCAGCGGATTCAGCGCCTTGGAAATCTTCTCGACGGCATCCTTCGGCAGATCGGTCGGGGTATCGAGATCGGGGGAGACTTTCGAAGCATTCTTGGCTGGGGACACGGTCAGTACCTTCCTGTGGGCGGGGGCGAGGTATGTCGGACAGATGGGCGTCACCAAGTTGATATGCAAAGGCCGCTACCGGTCTTGTCGGAAATCATCCAATTTCACGAAAACGAGGCTTTGCAGGTGAAAGGCGGTTTCCAACGCCCTTG
The DNA here is from genome assembly GCF_028290495.1 of Tardiphaga sp. Taxonomy (GTDB): domain Bacteria; phylum Pseudomonadota; class Alphaproteobacteria; order Rhizobiales; family Xanthobacteraceae; genus Tardiphaga. The sequence continues at coordinate 2,226 of NZ_JAQGJT010000182.1, read as the reverse complement.
AAAACGCTCTAGACCCCTAACATCGCAAAGCAACACCGGTTCCCGCACCGGAACAGAGATGGCCAGGTCAAATCATGGACGACTGGATCGACTATTACGACTCCACCCATACGATCTACGCCAGCCGGCTGCACCGCGACGTCCATTTCGAGGAAATCGCCCGCGACATCATCGGCTACATCCCCGCGCCGGACGCCGTGGTACTGGATTATGCCTGCGGCGAGGCGTTGTCGGCGGCCAAGGTCGCGGCGGCCTGCGGCAGGCTGATCCTGGCAGAGCCGGCGCCCGGCGTGCGCGGCCGGCTGATCGCCCGATTCGCGCCAATCACCAAGATCCGGGTGCGCTCGCTCGACGAACTGCGCCACATGGAAGAGATGTCGGTCGATCTGGCGGTCATGAATTCGGTGGCGCAGTACATGACGCCGGACGAACTCGACGCTGCATTTAAAGTCATGAAGCGGCTGCTGAAGCCGGGCGGCAAGCTGGTGGTCGGCGATATCCTGCAGCCGGACGTCGGCATGGGCCGCGATGTGGCTGCGTTGATCCAGCTGTCCTGGAAGCACGGATTTCTGAAAGACGCCGTCTGGGGGCTGGTGCGCACCGCTTTGTCCGATTACCGGCAGTTGCGGACCCGGATCGGGCTGCAGCGCTATCCAGAGGCCGAAATGCTGGCCAAGCTCGCCGCCGCCGGCTTCTCGGCGTCGCGCGCGCCGGTAAATATCGGCCATAATCCCTGGCGTATGACCTTCGTGGCCCGCCACGCGTTGTGACGGAACCCTCAAGGTTAAGGTTAATTCCAGGTTAACGTGGATCGCCGCCGCGCCATGGCGCAGGATGACACCGGCCCGGTGGCGGAAGTGTCTACGCGGGGGCAGTGCAACGCTCTTCATCCTGGTTCAAATCCAGGCCGGGCCTCCATCCAGCCGATTGGCGTCTCGCCTGCCGGCTGGCATTTGCCGGTTGATGGCGGCTTTAAAATCCTTTCTTGCGTCGTTATACTGGTCTAAAGACAGCCGCGCGCGAGGATGACCCGCGCCCGGCTCATAGGGACGCGCAACGCGCGCCCTTTTTTTGTGCCCAGTTGCCACAATCGCGAGATTCAATGCCCAAACGCACTGACATATCCACCATCCTGATCATCGGCGCCGGCCCCATCGTTATCGGCCAGGCCTGCGAATTCGATTATTCGGGCACCCAGGCGGTCAAAACGCTGAAGGAAGAGGGCTACCGCATCGTCCTCGTCAATTCCAATCCGGCCACGATCATGACCGACCCGGATCTGGCGGATGCGACCTATATCGAGCCGATCACGCCGGAAATCGTCGCCAAGATCATCGAGAAGGAACGCGGCGACCGTTCCAAGGGCTTCGCGTTGCTGCCGACGATGGGCGGCCAGACCGCGCTGAACTGCGCGCTCTCCTTGCGCAAGCAGGGCACTCTGGAGAAATTCGACGTCGAGATGATCGGCGCCACCGCCGACGCCATCGACAAGGCCGAGGACCGCGGCCGCTTCCGCCAGGCCATGACCAAGATCGGCCTGGAAACGCCGCGCTCGGTACAGATCAAGAATTTGCCGGACGCGATGCGTGCGCTCGATGACATCGGCCTGCCCGCGATCATCCGGCCGTCCTTCACCATGGGCGGCACCGGCGGCGGCATCGCCTACACCAAGGCCGAATTCATCGAGATCGTCGAGCGCGGCATCGACGCTTCCCCCACCGATGAGGTCCTGATCGAGGAATCCGTGCTGGGCTGGAAAGAGTTCGAGATGGAGGTGGTGCGCGACAAGAAAGACAATTGCATCATCGTCTGCTCGATCGAGAACCTCGATCCGATGGGCGTGCACACCGGCGATTCCATCACGGTGGCGCCGGCGCTGACCTTGACCGACAAGGAATACCAGATCATGCGCGACGCCTCGCTGGCGGTGCTGCGCGAGATCGGCGTGGAAACCGGCGGCTCCAACGTGCAGTTCGGCGTCAATCCCGCCGACGGCCGCATGGTCGTGATCGAGATGAATCCGCGGGTGTCGCGCTCGTCGGCGCTGGCGTCGAAGGCCACCGGCTTTCCGATCGCAAAGGTCGCCGCCAAGCTCGCGGTCGGCTACACCCTCGACGAGATCGCCAATGACATCACCGGCGGCGCGACCCCGGCCTCGTTCGAGCCGACCATCGACTACGTCGTCACCAAGATTCCGCGATTTGCATTCGAGAAATTTCCCGGCGC
>NZ_JAQGJT010000179.1 GCF_028290495.1 Tardiphaga sp. | reverse complement strand
GACGATCTCGCCGACCTGGTCCTCGGTGATGATCAACGGCGGCGTCAGCGCGAGGGTGTCGCCGGAGGTGCGGAACAGGACTTCGTGGTCGTGGAACGCGCTGTTGAGCGCTTCCCAGCCGCGCTTGCCGGCGCCTTCCTTGCTCGGCGCCAGATCGATGCCGGCCGTGATGCCGACGGTGCGGATGTCGACCACGTTGGGCAGGCCCTTCAGCGACATGATGGCGTCGGCCCACATGGCTTCCATCTTGTTGGCGCGCTCGAACAGCTTTTCGTCGCGGTAGATGTTGAGCGAGGCCAGACCGGCGGCGCAGGCCAGCGGATGCGCCGAATAAGTATAGCCATGGAACAGCTCGACCGCATGGGCCGGGCCGGTCATGAAGGTGTCGTGCACGGTGTCATGCGCGATCACGCCGCCCATCGGGGCCGCGCCGTTGGTAACGCCCTTGGCGAAGGTCAAGAGGTCCGGCGTGACGCCGTAGCGCTCGGCGGCGAAAGCGTGTCCAAGGCGGCCGAAGCCGGTGATGACCTCGTCGAAGATCAAGAGGATGCCGTGCTTGGTGGCGATCTCGCGCAGGCGCTTGAGATAGCCCTTCGGCGCCGGCAGCACGCCGGTGGAGCCGGCCATCGGCTCGACGATCACGGCGGCGATGGTGTTGGCGCCGTGCAGTTCGACCAGGCGCTCCAGATCGTCGGCGAAGTGTGCGCCGTATTCCGGCTCGCCCTTGCTGAAGGCCTGCTTGTCGCGGTCATAGGTGTGGGTGATGTGATCGACGCCGGCCAGCAGCGTGCCGAACATCTTGCGGTTGTTGACCATGCCGCCGACCGAGGTGCCGCCGAAGCCGACGCCGTGATAGCCGCGGGCGCGGCCGATCAGCCGGGTGCGCGAGCCTTCGCCGCGGATCTGGTGATAGGCCAGCGCCATCTTCAGCGCGGTATCCGCGGCTTCCGAGCCGGAATTGCAGAAGAACACGTGGTCGAGGCCGGCCGGCGCGAGATCGGCAATGCGGGTCGCCAGTTCGAACGCCTGCGGATGCGCGAACTGGAACGGCGGGGCGTAATCCAGCGTGTCGGCCGAATGCTTGATGGCGTCGGCGATTTCCTTGCGGCCATGGCCGGCATTGGAGCACCACATGCCGGCGGCGGCATCGAGGATCTTGCGGCCGTCGGTGGTGAAATAATGCATGTCCTTGGCGCCGGCGAGCATGCGCGGTGCGAGCTTGAACGCGCGGTTCGAGGTGAAGGGCATCCAGAACGCAGCCAGATCGTTGGGCACGTTTACGGTCTTCTGGTTCGGGCTCTTGTCTAGCATTTTAGTCCCTCATGCATTTCGCAGGCGCGGTTCAATCGAGGCGCGGAACCTATCAGCTTCCCGGTGATCCGGAAACGCCACGGTGCGGGCATATTGCGTATATTTCAGCCTATTGGGGCGGATTCGGGGAGGGCCGCGCCGCAGAGGCCGTAGCGCCAGCTTGCCGCTGCGCGCCTGCGCTGGTACGACCGCCGCCATGCAAGATACACCTGAAAAGCCGGCCAAAGCCAAAAAGCCCCAGAAGCTCCGCGCCCGCCTGCCGCGTGGTCTTGGCGACCGCGGTCCCGCGGAGATCGCCGCCACCCGCCGGATGACCGAAACCATTCGCGAGGTCTATGAGCGCTACGGCTTCGAGCCGGTCGAGACGCCGACCATGGAATTCACCGACGCGCTCGGCAAGTTCCTGCCCGACCAGGACCGGCCGAACGAGGGCGTGTTCTCGTTCCAGGACGACGACGAGCAGTGGATCTCGCTGCGCTACGACCTGACCGCGCCGCTGGCGCGTTACGTCGCCGAGAATTTTGACAGTTTGCCGAAGCCGTATCGCAGTTATCGCGCGGGTTACGTTTACCGCAACGAGAAGCCCGGACCCGGCCGCTTCCGCCAGTTCATGCAGTTCGACGCCGACACGGTGGGCTCAGCCTCGCCGGCGGCGGATGCCGAGATGTGCATGATGGCAGCAGATGCGATGGAAGCGCTGGGCATTCCGCGCGGCAGCTATGTGGTGCGCGTCAACAATCGCAAGGTGCTCGATGGCGTGATGGAGAGCATCGGCCTCGGCGGCGATGAGAATGCCGGGCGACGGCTGACCGTGCTGCGAGCTATCGACAAGCTCGACAAGTTTTCGGCCGAAGAAGTGAAGAAGCTGCTTGGTCCCGGTCGTTGGGATGGTGGCGAAGAAGGCAAGGGCGACTTTACAAAAGGCGCTGGCTTATCGATTGCAGATGCTCATATCGTTTTGGGCGTCACGGAGAAGCGTGACGATTGGAGAGAAGCAATCGCCGCTGCGGACATATATTTGGCCAAGAGCGAAACTGGCCAAGCTGGCGTTAGCGAGTTGGAAGAAATTGCGAAGTTAGTAGAGGCTTCTGGTTACGAATCTGACCGCATCCGCATCGATCCTTCCGTCGTCCGCGGCCTCGAATACTACACCGGCCCGGTCTACGAAGTTGAACTCCTACTCGATGCGACCGACGAAAAAGGCCGTCCCGTGCGCTTCGGCTCGGTCGGCGGCGGTGGCCGTTACGACGGGCTGGTGTCGCGCTTTCGCGGCGAGCCGGTGCCGGCGACCGGGTTCTCGATTGGCGTGTCACGGCTGCAGGCCGCGCTGACCATGCTCGGCAAGATCGACACCAAGCCTGCCTTCGGGCCCGTCGTCGTCACGGTGTTCGACCGCGAGCGCATCGCCGACTATCAGAAGATGGTCGCGACGCTGCGCAATGCCGGCATCCGCGCCGAGCTCTATCTCGGCAATCCCAAGAACATGGGCAACCAGCTGAAATATGCCGACCGTCGCAATTCGCCTTGCGTCATCATCCAGGGCGGCGACGAGAAGGCGCTCGGCGAAGTGCTGCTGAAGGACCTGATCCTCGGTGCCGAACTGTCGAAGCTGGAAGGCGACCGCGACGAATATCTGGCGAAGCAGGGCGAAGCCCAGGTCAAGGTCGCGGAAGCCGATCTGGTCGCAGGCGTTCGCAAGATTCTCGACAAGCACGGTGTGAAGTGGAATTAATCCGCGCACGAAAAACAAATTAACGGGAGATCGATATGCCTGAAGTCACCATCAGCCTGGCCGCCGGCCGCACCGAAGAAGCCAAGAAGCAGGTGATGCTCGACATCACGGAATCGATGGTCAAGAATTTCGGCGTCGATCCCGAAGCCGTCGTGATCCAGATCAACGAGGCCCAGCTCAACAACAAGATGAAGGGCGGCAAGACCTTCGTCGAGCGCAAGGCCGCAGCGGCGAAGTAGGCGAAGGCGCCCTTTCTTCCCCTCTCCCCCGCGCGAAGCGTCGCGCAGGGGAGCGGGAAAAAGAAGCATCACCCGAACACCGCGACGTTCTGCCGGCTGGCCATCACCGGCACGCCTTGCGCATTCCACACCGTCATCGCCTGGCTGGAATAGCCGTCGCCGATCTGTTCGGCCGCGCTGCGGACCAGCCACCAGCCGTCATCGGTCGCAATCTTGTCCGTCAGCATGTCGATGGCCCAGGTCATGGTGCTGATCGGCGAGGGCGTGGTGGTCATCGTCGAAGCGGCCGGCGGCGGCGCATCCGCCAACGCCAGCAGCGCCACCAGCGGCGAGGTCAAGGCCTGCGTCCGGTGCCGCAGCCACAATGTCATCTCGGGGCGGTCGCTGCCGCTGAACGGCATCGCGCCGCCGACATGGCGGCCTTCAAGATGTTGCACGAATTGCAGGCTGGGCGGCGCGCGGCGGAAGAAGTCCGGGCAGTCGTCGGGCGACTTGATCTGTGGCGCGGCCATTTCGCTGTGCGCGAAGGCCGAGGCCCGCGCTGCGCCGAAACAGAACATCGCACGGGTGGCGAGGCCGGCGTCGCCGATCAGGTCGACGCCGACGAACACCGTCGATTTGCCTTTGCGCAGCACACTTGGCTTGATCTGCAACTCACCGCTGGCCGGGCCGATGAAGGCGATCTGCGCCGAGCGCAGCGGCGGCAGGTCGGCGAATGAGCGCAGCGCGCCCTGCATGCACAGCGCTGACGCCAGCCCACCATAGACCGTGCGGCCCTGCAGCCAGTCGTCGCTGACCGCGACGCGCCAGCCGTCGTCGGCGGACGTCATGCTGTCCATCAGCTCGGTGAATTCGGTCATGCTGTTCCCCACTGGCGTCTCGGCGCGCTTATAGATGATTGGCGTCATCTTATAGCGGGGAGTGAGCAACCTAGCCAAGTGCCGTCGTTCCGGGATGCAGCAGACGGCGGAGCCGGCTGATGCAGGCCCGGAAACCCGAGACGTTTTGAACATCTCCGGGTTCCGGCGGCGCTTGCGCTGGCGCGCTCGCGCGCCGGAATGACAGCGAGCGGAGGGTGCAGCCAGCCGCCTCACTGTTTCGGCAGCAGGCCCTTCAGCTTTTCCATGTCCTTGATGTTCATGCGAAAGCCGCCGGGCATCACGATGTCGCCGGGGCGCTGGTCGGCTCCGCAGGCGCCGAGCCATTTGGCCTGCAGCATGACGGTGCTGTTGGGGGGCATGCCCGGCGGCGGCTTGTCGGAGCTGGAGGTGACCGTCATCGTATAGCCGGAATTGAAATCGCCGATGATCTCGGAGTGCGAGGTCAGTGTGCTGCCGCCGAAGCTGCAGACGGAATCGGTGACGTAGCCGGTGGTGGTCTTCTGGTTATCGTTCTTGGCGCAATTCTGCTTGGCCATAGGCGAGAAGTTCGCCGTCATCTGCTTGTCGGTGGCCTCGTCGGTGCAATGCTGCATCGTCACTTCCGGCGTCGCCGACCCGGCGCGGAGCATCGTCAGCTCCCACAGCCCGGCCTTGCGGGTCGGCAGTTCGACGGCGTCAGCCGCCGCAGCGGAGGCGCACAGCGCCGCCACACACATAACCGTCAGTCGCATCATGCTCCGATCTCCGGTGCAGTTCAGCCTCTAAGGTTTAGTAACGGACGCGCAGCGGCCGGTCTGACGCGCCATAGGGCACCCAGCGGCAGGCGAACGAGACGTATCCGCCGTAATAGTTCTGGGAGCCGAGGAATTTGACCACCTTGCCGTAGCGCGCGCAATGGTCGATCGCCAGGGCACGGACATCGGTCTGGCCGATCAGCCCGTTGCTGATGATGCCACCGGTGTCATTGCCCTTGAACTCGGGAACGGTGTCGGCGCGGGCCGCGCACGTCAGCAGTCCGAGCATTGCCGCCATTAGAATCGCCGGCCGAATCATTCGCATCGTCGTCTCCATCGTTCGCTGCACCTTAGAGGGCATCTGCGGCCGTGAAAAGAACGCGGGCAGCGCCCTGACGGAGTTGTGCGCCGGGTGTTGCCGTGGCGCACTTGACCTTGCCTGGGCTTCGCGGCACCGTTGGGAACCATCATCATAGCTGGCGGATTCCCCATGCGCGACCTGATCTCATCCTGGAAGAAAGCCGCCGTGGCCGCCCTCGTCGGCGCTGCCTTCGGGCTGATGGCGCTGGCGCCGACCGCGCAGGCTGCCAATCCGCTGGAATTGAATTTCGGGCTGTTCGGACCGGGTTATGAGGGCCGCGTCGCCGATTGCGCCGCTGCGCTGTCGACGATTTCGTCGCAGTTCCAGCAGAAAGAGAGCCGGTTCTGGAATTCGGAGCTGCAGATCACCGGCTTCGACCGGGTCCACGAGACCGCATTCCGCCCTTGGGCATCCGACAATATTCCGCGCCGCTATTGCAGCGCACAGGCGATGATCAACGACGGCAAGGTGCGTCAGGTCCATTACTCGATCATCGAGGATGGCGGCTTTGCCGGCTACAATCAGGGCGTCGAATGGTGCGTCGTCGGCCTCGATCGTAACTGGGCCTATAACCCCAGCTGCCGGGCCGCCAAGAAATAAGCTTCAATCATCGCGCGCTTTCGCGGCTTGAACTGGGCCTGAGCCCTGATTAGGCTCGCTTATTCTCGGCCGGGGGGCGTCATGTTGCATCATTCATTGCGAATTTTCGTAGGCGTCGGCCTGTGGCTGGCTGTGTTGGCCGGCGCTGCCTCGGCACAGGACCGTCGGCAGAATGCGCCGGGCGAGTTCGATTTCTACGTGCTGTCGCTGTCCTGGTCGCCGTCATTTTGCGAGGCGTCGCAGGAGCGCAGCAATGGCGGGCGCTCGCAACAGATGCAGTGTGGCGGCCGGCCCTATGCCTTCGTGGTGCACGGGCTGTGGCCGCAATATGATCGCGGCTTCCCGAACTACTGCCAGCGGCCCTCGCCGCGGCTCGACCGCAACATCATGACCTCGATGCTCGATCTGATGCCGGCGCCGGGGCTGATCTTCAACGAATGGGACAAGCACGGCACCTGTTCGGGGCTGGGCGCGCGCGGCTATTTCGAGGCGGTCCGCAAGGCCCGCGCCGGCGTCAGGATACCGGACGAATATCTCGACCTCGCCAGTGCCAAAACGGTATCGCCTGCGGCGATCGAGGCGGCCTTCATCAAGGTCAATCCGGGCCTTAGCGAGTCGGCGATCGCGGTAACCTGCGACCGCAACCGGCTCAGCGAAGTCCGCATCTGTCTCAGCAAGGACCTCCAGTTCCGGTCCTGCGAGGAAATCGACCGCCGTGCCTGCCGCCGCGACCAGGTCGTGATGCCCCCGATGCGATAAGGCCGATCGCGGCGAGGTTAGGCAAGCCACGCCCTTTGCCGAGTCACCCCGCATAGCGTAAGGCTGGCGCCATGAATTATCGCCATGCCTTTCACGCCGGCGGCTTTGCCGACGTCATCAAGCACCTCGTGCTGGTCCGTATCCTGACGCATCTGCGTGAGAAAGAGGCGCCGTTCCGCGTCATCGACAGCCATGCCGGCGCCGGGGTCTATGACCTCCACGGCGACGAGGCGTCACGGACCGCCGAATGGACCACCGGCATTGCTCGCGCCATGCAGGCGCGCTTCACCGAATCCACCGTGCCGTTGGTCGAGCCCTATCTCGAGATCGTGCGCTCCTTCAACAAGCCGCGCGAATTGAAAGTCTATCCCGGTTCGCCGCTGATCGCCCGCCGGATGATGCGACCGCAGGACCGCATGGTCGCTTGCGAGGTCGAGCCGACGGCGCGCAAGCACCTGATCTCTGCCCTTCGCCGCGACAAGCAGGCCCGCATCGTCGATCTCGACGGCTGGGTCGGGTTGCCGGCCTTCGTGCCGCCGAACGAGCGCCGCGGCGTGGTGCTGATCGATCCGCCGTTCGAGAAGAAGGACGAGTTCGAGCGCATGGCCTACGGCTTCGACGAGGCCTTCGCCAAATGGGCCACCGGCATCTTCGTGCTGTGGTACCCGGTGAAAAGCCGCCGCGCGACGGACGGGCTGGCGCAGCATGTCGCCGCCACCGCCGCCATGGCGCCGACGCCCGGCAAGGTGCTGCGGCTGGAATTCAGCATCGCGCCGCAGAGCGCCGAAGGCGGGCTGACTTCGGCGGGGCTGTTGATCGTCAATCCGCCGTGGAAGCTGATGGCTGAATTGAAGGCCATCCTGCCCGAACTCGAAAAACCGCTCGGGCTCGGCGGCGCCGGCCGCTTCCGGCTGGAAACCGTCAAGCCCTGAGCTTGCGCGTTTGAACTATCCGGGCACAACTACAGTTTGTTGCGCGCAATAAATCTATTTCCCCGGTAGTCAATCCGCCGGGAAGCGTATTATGCTGCCTTCATTGGGACTGGCTTTACGTTCCGCTTTCGCGAATGGAAGCGGCGGAGTGACAAGGCCTCGGTGAAGGTGATGGCGCGGGATCTTGCCGCCCGTCGAAGAAGGCCAAGCTTTCCGGCAATTGTGAAGGTCCGGTCGGTCGCGGCGCGTGAGCGTCTCGGCGGAGCAATGCGGGGAGAGGAGTTTCCCGATGGCCATGACGGGTACGATCAAGTTCTTCAACGGCGAGCGCGGCTATGGCTTCATCAAGCCGGACGATGGTGGTCGCGATGTATTCGTGCACATTACGGCGGTCGAACGCGCCGGTCTCAAGGACCTCATCGAAGGACAGCGCATCACGTTCGAAGTCGAGCCCGACAAGAAGGGCAAGGGCCCCAAGGCGGTTAATCTGGTGGTGATGGCGTAGCGCCATGGCAGGAGTTTCGTGTCCCGGACGCGGCGCAGCATGCGGTGCTGCTCCGCAAAGCCGGGACCGTACCAAACGCCGGTGCTTGGGACGGCCACGGATCAGCAGCGCACCACGTTGCCTGCGGCAGCCTGTTGCGCAGCATCCGGGGAACGAAGGTCGCGTTTTCGCACCTGCACTTAATTACACCAACAAAAAATCCCGGCCGCGCGAGCGGCCGGGAGGTTGTTGTCGCTTCGTCTTTTGCTTGGACCGGAAGTCCTTGGACTAGAAGTGGTAGTTCACGCCAAGGCGCACGGTGCCAAAGTCGAGGCCGTTCTTGCCGCCAGAGAACGCGTAGTCGTTGCTGGACAGGTTGACGTAAAGATATTCGATCTTCGCGGTCCAGTTCTGGTAGATGCCGACTTCGGCGCCGACGCCAACGGTGTAGCCGGCCGAGGTCCGCGACTGCTGCAGGCCGCTCTGCTCCATCTCCAGGCTGCCGAAGGCGAGACCGCCGGTGCCATACACCAGCACGTTGTTGAAGGCATAGCCGATGCGGCCGCGCACGGTGCCGAACCAGGGGTTGGAGAACTTGTAGTTGGCGAAGCGGTCATCGGCGCCGGTGCCCTGCATGTCGCCTTCGAGGCCGAACACCACGTTGCCGCTCTGCCAGTTGTAACCGGCGGTCACGCCGCCAGCGATGCCCGAGGGCTTGGTGCCGGAGTTGGAGACGTTGCCCCATTCGTAGCCCAGCGTACCGCCCAGATAGGGGCCGGCCCAGCTGTAGCCGTTCAGCGGCTGGTTCACGGTGTAGGGCTGCTGCTGGCGCGAACGGTAGGGCAGGTCCGCCGCCTGTGCCGAAACCACACTTGTCACCAGAACGGCGACTGCCGCGAACATTAACTTGCTCATCTCAAACTCTCCAAAAACGCTTTACTGGCCGAACCCTGTCCGTCTTTCGAACGAACCCTTAGGGTTACGGAATTCCATCTTTTCTCGGTAAAACTTATCGAGAGTTTTAGCTTAAGAGGTTCTTAACCCGGCATTTCCGCGCGTTATTGGCGTTAAAAAAGTCTTACTTTGGGCAGCCTAGCTGGAACCCAGACCTCTCGGCCCGTCGTTGCGAGGAGCCCCCGCGACGCGACAACCCAGAGAGCCGCGCGCGCCAAAAGAGCTGGATTGCTTCGTCGCAAGGGCTCCTCGCAACGACGAAACCGGGAGGCCTTTCTGGTTGGCAACTCCCACCGGCGCTGGCGATCCGGCGCGGTAACGCTTAAATCGGGGCGATGATTCAAGATCCCACCGACACGCCGCTGCTGCCGGCCGATCTCGTCCCGGAGCCCGGTTCCGTGGCTGGCGACCTGCCGCCGGCGACGGCGCCGGAACTCGATACCGACGCGGCCCCGGACGATGAGGAAGACGGCGCGCTGCCCGAGGTCGCCGAGGACGATTCCGCCGAGCCGGTCCTGGAAGGGCCGCTGGCGCTCGGCCGCGCCGCGATCGAACATGCCGTGAAGCACGCGCCGACCTCGCCCGGCGTCTACCGCATGCTGAATGCGGCCAACGACGTGCTGTATGTCGGCAAGGCCAAGAACGTGAAGAAGCGGCTGTCGTCTTATGCCCGGCCGACCGGTCACGTGATGCGGATCGCGCGAATGATCGCCGCCACCGTCATGGTGGAAATCATCTCGACCGGCACCGAGACCGAGGCGCTGCTGCTCGAGGCCAACCTGATCAAGCAGCTGCGGCCGCGCTTCAACGTGCTGCTGCGCGACGATAAATCGTTCCCCTATATCCTGCTGACCGGCGATCACTGGGCGCCGCAGATCATCAAGCACCGCGGCGCGCAGTCGCGGCCCGGGCGCTATTTCGGCCCGTTCGCTTCGGTCGGTGCGGTCAACCGCACCATCACGGCGCTGCAGCGGGCGTTCCTGGTGCGCTCCTGTACGGATTCGTTCTTCGAGAGCCGCACCCGGCCGTGCCTTCTGTACCAGATCCGGCGCTGCTCCGGCCCGTGCACCGGCGAGATCGATTTTCCCGGCTATACCGAACTGGTCAAGGAGGCCAAGGACTTCCTGTCCGGCCGTTCCCGCGCCGTGAAGCAGCAACTCGCCGGTGAGATGGAGAAGGCGTCCGACGAACTCGAATTCGAGCGCGCGGCGCTGTACCGCGACCGCCTCGCGGCGCTGTCGGCGATCCAGTCGCAGCAGGGCATCAACCCGCGCACGGTGGAGGAGGCCGACGTGTTCGCCATCCATCAGGAGGGCGGCTATTCCTGCGTCGAGGTGTTCTTCTTCCGCACCGGGCAGAACTGGGGCAACCGCGCTTATTTCCCGCGCGCGGAAAAATCCTTCACGCCGGAGGAAGTGCTGGCCTCGTTCCTGGCGCAGTTCTATGACGACAAGCCGCCGCCGAAGATGATCCTGCTGTCGCACGCGATCGAGGACGCCGAGGTGCTGGCATCGGCCTTGTCCATCAAGGGCGGCTTCAAGGTCGAGGTCATCACGCCGCAGCGCGGCGAGAAGAAGGAACTGGTGGCGCATGCGCTTACGAATGCCCGCGAGGCGCTCGGCCGCAAGCTCGCCGATACAGCGACGCAGGCGCGGCTGCTGCAGGGCATGGTGACAACGCTAGGCCTGCCGGGCGTGCCCCGGCGTATCGAGGTCTACGACAACAGCCACATCCAGGGCACCAACGCGGTCGGGGCGATGATCGTGGCGGGGCCGGATGGTTTCATGAAGAACCAGTACCGCAAGTTCAACATCAAGTCGGAAGGCCTGACGCCGGGCGACGACTACGCAATGATGAAGGAGGTGCTGCAGCGCCGCTTCAAGCGGCTGCTGGCGCCGCCGGCCGAGGGCGACGCCGCGAAGCCGAGGTCGAAGGACGACGACGTGCCGTTGTGGCCGGACCTTGTGATCATTGACGGCGGTCGCGGCCAGCTGAACGCCGTGCAAGAGATTTTCGACGCGCTGGAACTGAAGCAGGTCACCCTGATGTCGGTCGCCAAGGGGCCGGAGCGCGACGCCGGTCAAGAGACTTTGTTTATGCCCGACCGCCCGGCGATCAAGCTGCAGCCGCGCGATCCCGTGCTGTATTTCATCCAGCGGCTGCGCGACGAAGCGCACCGTTTCGTGATCGGTTCGCACCGCACGCTGCGCAAGAAGGACATCCGCGAGGCCGGGTTGCAGGAGATTCCCGGTATCGGCCCGACCCGCAAGCGGGCGCTGCTGCACCATTTCGGCACCCTGAAGGAGATCGAGCGGGCCTCCGTGGGCGATCTTGGCAAGGTTCCCGGCATCTCGGCAGAGAGCGCGCGCAAGATTTTCGACTTTTTCCATGCCCGACCGGCGGCGAGATGAACAACGTGTCATACCCCCGCTGCATGGCGGCTGTGGTTTGGTGGTAATCTATTGGCGGGCGAGGTGTGGCGGTTGACCAACGCGCCCGGGCAGTATTGGTAGAACGCATGACAGTGACCACGAGACGGACCGCAAACTCTGCGATGTCCCTGCCGAATATATTGACCTGCGCCCGCATCGCCGCGATTCCGGTGGTGGTTGGATGCGTCTACGCGCAGTCGATCATGGACGGCCCGCTGTGGTTACGCTGGGTCGCGCTGGCGGTGTTCATTGCTGCCGCGATCACCGATTTTCTCGATGGCTATTACGCCCGGATTTGGGACCAGCATTCGGCGTTCGGCCGCATGCTCGATCCAATAGCCGACAAGCTGCTGGTCGCCTCCTGCCTCTTGATGCTGGCCGCCGACGGCATCATCCACGGCTGGACACTGTGGGCTGCGATCGTGATCCTGTGCCGCGAGATACTGGTCTCGGGCCTGCGCGAATATCTCGCCGCTCTGCGCGTCAGCGTGCCCGTCACGAAGCTGGCGAAATGGAAGACCACGGCGCAGCTGATCGCGATCGGCTTCTTGTTGGCCGGCGAGGCCGGCGACCAGGTGATCCCCTTCACCACCCAGCTCGGCCTGCTGCTGTTGTGGCTGTCGGCCTTGCTCACCATCTATACTGGCTATGACTATTTCCGTGCCGGCATTCATCACCTCATCGCGGAGGATGCATGAAGGTTCTGTATTTCGCCTGGGTGCGCGAGCGCATCGGCAAGACCGAGGAAGTGATCGAGCCGCCGGCCGCCGTGACGACGGTAGGCGAGCTGATCGGCTGGCTCTCCACGCGAGGTGAGGAATACGCGCATGCGTTCGAGACGCCGAAAGTGATCCGCGCCGCGATCGACCACAGCCATGTGCGGTCCGATGCTGTGATCGCGGGCGCGCGCGAGATCGCGTTCTTCCCGCCGATGACCGGCGGCTGATCCGGCCATGACCAGCCCGGTCACCATCCGCATCCAGCAAGCCGATTTCGACGTGTCCCGCGAGATCGCCGCCTTGACGGCCAGTCGCACCGATATCGGCGCGGTAGTCTCCTTCAGCGGCATCTGCCGCGGCACCCAAGAAACTCCGGAGGGCGGCGACGCCACCACGGCGCTCACGCTGGAGCACTATCCCGGCATGGCCGAAGCGGAAATCGCGCGCCATGCCGAACAGGCGCTGGCGCGCTGGCCGCTCACCGGCCTGACCATTATCCACCGCGTAGGGAGGATCGTGCCGGGCGAAAACATCATGGTGGTGCTGGTGGCTTCCGCGCATCGCCAGGCCGCATTTCAGGCTGCCGAATTCCTGATGGACTATCTCAAGGCCCACGCGCCGTTCTGGAAGTGTGAGGAAACGGCCGATGGCGCCGGCTGGGTCGCAGCGAAGACCGATGATGACAACGCCGCTGCACGCTGGGACAAAAACTGATGGCCAAAAAGACAATCAAGAAGACCCCGGCAAAAACCGCGGCGCCGCTGAAGCGCAAGCCCGCCATCGTCAAGGCGCCGAAGGTAGGCCCCGGCGAACTGGTGACGCTGCTGGATTACGTCCGCTACGCCACCAGCCGCTTCATCGATGCCAAGCTGGCCTTCGCGCACGGCACCACCGATCCGGTAGCCGAAGCCGCCTTCATCGTCTGCGAAATCCTGCATCTGCATCCCGACCAGTTCGAGACCTTTGCGATTGCGCGCGTCACCGCCGCTGAAGGCAGGAAGATCCTCGGCGTGATTGACGCCCGTGTCGCGACGCGGAAGCCCGCGGCATATCTCGTCAACAAGATCTACATGCGTGGCCTGCCATTCTACGTTGACGAGCGCGTCATCGTGCCGCGCTCCTTCATCGGCGAACTTCTGGAATCGCATTTCAGTGGCGAGGATGGCTCGCTGATCGACGATCCCACTGCTGTGGAATCCGTGCTGGAGCTCTGCACCGGCTCCGGCTGTCTGCCGATCCTGGCGGCGCGCGCGTTCCCCAATGCGAGGATCGATACTGTCGATCTGTCGGGCGACGCGCTGGCCGTCGCCGCACGTAATATCGCCGACTACGGACTTGAGGAGCGCATCACGCTGTACAAGGGCGATCTGTTCGCCCCCGTAGGCAATACCCGCTACGACCTTATCATCACCAATCCGCCTTATGTCGATGCTCAGGGCATGGCCGACCTGCCGGACGAATGCCGGCACGAGCCGGCGATGGCATTCGACGGCGGCGATGACGGCATCGATCTGGTGCGCCGCATCGTCGAGCAGGCTGGCGATCATCTCAATCCTGGCGGCGGCTTGCTGTGCGAGGTCGGCCGCTGTCAGCCCGCGCTCGAGGATGCCTATCCCGATGCTGGCTTCCTCTGGCTCGACACCGAGGATTCCGAAGGTGAAGTTTTCTGGCTGCCGGCGGCATAACCTTTTCACACCGCACGCTTCCGTGGCTTCCACTCTGCCCGTCGACGGGTCTCGTCGGCGCGAGCTATCCCGCAAGCGTCCCATAGTCATGTTGATATCGCCCTTATGTCTTTAGACGCTTCTCACAGCGCATCCGTCCGCATCGCATGGCGCGCCGAATTCAAGGCGATGCTTCTGCTTAGCTGGCCGCTGGTGCTCACCAACCTGGCGCAGATCGCGCTCACCACGACCGATGTGATCGTGCTCGGCCGGCTCGGCCCGTCCGCGCTGGCTGCCGGCGCGTTGGGCGTTAGCCTGTATTTCGGCATCCTGATTTTCGGCATCGGTGTCATCACCGGCACCTCGCCGATGATGGCGGAGGCGATCGGTCGCCGCCGCCATATGATGCGCGATATCAGGCGCACCTTCCGGCAGGGGCTGTGGTCCGCGGTCATCATCGCCGTGCCGGCCTGGATCGTGCTGTGGCATGCCGAGGCGGTGTTGCTGGCGTTCGGTCAGGAGGCGGCGGTCGCCGCCGATGCGCAAGTTTTTCTGCACGCACTGCAATGGGGGTTCCTGCCGACGCTCGGCTTCATTGCGCTGCGTTCCTTCGTTGCGGTGCTGGAGCGGCCGCTATGGGCGCTGGTGGTGACCGGGGTTGCGATCCTGTTCAACGCCGCGGCGAACTGGGTTCTGGTGTTTGGCCATCTCGGCCTGCCGGCGATGGGTTTGCGTGGATCCGGCCTCGCCACTACGCTGTCGAATGTCTTCCTGTTCGCCGGCCTGGCGTTGGTCGTCACCTTCAATCAGAAATTCCGCCGCTATCATCTGTTCGGCCGCTGGTGGCGGGCGGACTGGCCGCGGCTCATCGCCTTGTGGCGGCTTGGCCTGCCGATCGGTGCAACGCTCACCTTTGAGATCACGGTGTTCAGCGCTGCGGTGTTCTTCATGGGCCAGTTCGGCACCGCTGCGGTGGCGGCGCATTCGATCGCGTTCCAGATCGCGTCGGCGACCTTCATGGTGCCGATGGGACTGTCGCAAGCCGCTACCGTGCGCGTCGGCCGCGCCTATGGGGCGCATGACGCCGACGGCATTACCCGTGCGGGCTGGAGCGCGTTCACGCTGTCGCTGCTATTCATGACCTCGATGAGCGTGCTGATGCTGGTGGCGCCGCGGGCGCTGATTTCGGTGTTTATCGATATTGACGCGGCTGCTAATGCGGCGGTGGTGGAACTGGCGGTGCTGTTCCTGTTCTGCGCCGCCGTGTTCCAGATTGCCGATGGCGCGCAGGCGGTCGGCGCCGGCATGCTGCGCGGCTTGCAGGACACGCGGGTGCCGATGATCTTCGCGCTGGTCGGCTATTGGGGGTTCGGTATGCCCCTGAGCCTGCTGTTCGCATTCAAGCTTGGCTTCGGCGGCGTCGGCATCTGGATCGGCCTCGCTGCCGGACTGGTCGCGGTGGCGATCGTGATGATGTGGCGATGGACGCGGCGTGAGCGGTTGGGGCTGGTGCCGGTGGCCTGAGCGAATAAACTGGAGCCCAATAAAAATGCCGCAACCTCGAAAGGCTGCGGCATTTTATTGTCTTGAAGCGATCCGTGTTCAGGAGGTCACAGGACCTTGCGGATCCAGTCGTGCGGGTCGGCCGCGCGGCCGTACTGAATGTCGACCAACTGCTTGCGCAGCCCCGTCGCCACCGGACCGCCCGTGCCGTCGCCGATCAGGAAATCGCCATTCGCGGAACACACCTTGCCGATCGGCGAAATGACCGCCGCGGTGCCGCAGGCGAATGCCTCCTTGAGCTTCCCGCTGGCGGCGTCGGCGCGCCACTGGTCGAGCGTGTAGAGTTCTTCGCGCACATGCGTGCCGGATGCCTTGGCCAGCGCGATGACCGAATCGCGCGTGATGCCCGGCAGGATCGTGCCGAGTGGCGGCGTCAGCAGCGAGCCGTCGTCGAACACGAAAAAGATGTTCATGCCGCCGAGTTCTTCGACGTAGCGGCGCTCGACCGCGTCGAGGAAGACCACCTGATCGCAGCCGTGATCCATCGCCTCGGCCTGCGCGCGCAGGCTTGCGGCGTAATTGCCACCGCATTTGACGGCACCGGTGCCGCCAACCGCGGCGCGTGTGTAGTTCTCCGACACCCAGATCGACACAGGCGCGGGTCCGCCCTTGAAATACGAGCCGACCGGCGAGGCGATGACGGCGAAGATGTATTCTGAGGAAGGCTTCACACCGAGGAAGATCTCGCTCGCGATCATGAAGGGCCGCAGGTACAGGCTGCCTTCGCCTGAAGGAATCCAGTTGCAGTCGATGCGCACGAGTTGCTCGACCGCTTCGATGAACACCGGCTCGGGCAGCGGCGCCATCGCCATGCGTTCGGCCGAATTGTGAAAACGCCGTGCATTGGCGTCGGGGCGGAACAGGTTCACGCCACCGTCGTCACGCGTGTAGGCCTTGAGGCCTTCGAAAATCTCCTGCGCGTAGTGCAGGACGGCCAAGGCCGGATCGAGCGGAAAACTCGCGCGGGATTCGACGCGCGCGTCATGCCAGCCCTTCGCCTGGTTGTAGCGCACGATAGCCATGTGATCGGTGAAAATCCGGCCGAAGCCGGGGTCCACGAGCTTGGCCTCGCGCTCCTTATCGGAGGCCGGATTCGGCGCTGGCTGGATTTCGAAACTCGACCAAATCGTGTCGTCGATCTTGGCGACCGAAACTCCCATGGACTTTCTCCCGGATTAGCCTTGGCGCCTTACGGCCGCGCTGGCTGGTTTTACGTCAAGTTCGGACAGCCCGCAAAACGGCTTTCCATGCTCCGCTGGAGCAGGCTTTGTCGGAATGCGGAAGTCCAGTATGCTTCTCAAATCGGACCTTTCGATCCAATGGGAGCGAAAGTTCTAATCTTTCACCCTGATGGCCAGTTTTGTAATATTGAACCCAAGATATGTCAATATGGCTGACGTAAATTTTTCAATGCGAGCTGCGGAGCGGGAAGGAGAGGCCTCTCCCGGCGCCCGCACGGCCGCTTTGCGCTGGGATATCATCGAGCTGTTGTTCTTCGCCTATCGGGATTTCGTCGGCGATGCCGACCATGTGCTGGAGGAATTCGGCTTCGGGCGGGCGCATCACCGCGTCATCCATTTCGTCCACCGCTATCCCGGGCTGAAGGTGGCCGATCTGCTCGACGTCCTGCGCATCACAAAGCAGTCGCTGGGACGGGTTCTCAAGCAATTGCTCGATGAAGGGTATATCGTGCAGAAGGCCGGCG
>NZ_JAQGJT010000165.1 GCF_028290495.1 Tardiphaga sp. | reverse complement strand
GCATTGGCCATAGGCTTTCCGACGAGAGCGCCGAGCTCGCGCGCGTCAAAATCGATCTGGCCTTCTCAAATCTCCAACTCGAGACGCAACGGCAGACCGCAGACACCGCCGCACGGCTCCGGGCCGAGGCTGAAGCCAGCGCCGCAACCGCCAATCAAAAGGTGACCGACTATGAAGAACGGCTTTCGAATCTGCCGACGGCTTGCGGCTGCGATCTCGATGACTCTGACGTGCGCAGCCTGCACGACATTGCCCGGTAGCCCGACCGTGGCGACGGTGCAGATCCCGCGCGACTGCGAGCTGCTGGCGTCCACGGTGCCATATCCAGCCGTCAGCAAGGGGCAGGGCGCCAAAGTCTCGGTGGCGCGCCACAGGGCCGCGCTGGGGCAGGCCAACGGCAATCTTGTAGCGACGCGTACCTGTCAGAAGCAACAGCGCCAGCGGTTCGGCCGCGACGTCGTGGAATGAAAGCGGACCAATGGCAGATGGAATTTTCTGGGGAATCATCGGCGCCGGTGCGTCGGCGGTCGCCTGCTCGATTGGCTTTGCGACCTTCTGGATGAACATGCAGCGCCAGATTACCGAGGCCAAGACCGAGGCCAGCGGCGCCGGCCTACGCGCGGTGCAGGCCAATTTGAAGATCGACGTGCTTCAGGCCGAGCTGTCGACATTTCAGCGCTACGCCGAGAAAGAGTTCGTCAATCACGACGACCTCAAGGAACACGTCGTCCGCCACGAGGCGCAGTTCGACAACCTTCGCGAGGATCTAAAGGGCATCACCTCGCGTCTGGACCGGCTGCTCGAGAGCCGAATTCCGACTGGCGCTCACACCTGAATAGACAGCCCGACGCACAACCGAATCTATGCGCGCCGGCGGCGGGTCTTATCACCTTGGGGCGCACCCTTTAACCCCGCCCCCTCAGCATCACAATAGGAGAAACCATGATCCGCTTCCTTGTGGCAGCTTTGCTGTGTGCGCTGTTCACCATGCCTGCCGCCGCCCGTCAGGGGCGTCACGGGGCGCTCGCCTGCGTCGAGACCGGCGACATCATGCGGCCTTTCTGTGGCTCGCATACCGATGCAACGCCCCGCGGCTTCCTGGATGGCGTGCGCTCAATCCGTGTGACGATGAAGCGGGAAAGAGTTTCCAGCCGTCAGGTGCCGCCGACGGGGCTGCTGGCTGTCATGCAGACGGGGGCCGACCGCATCGCGCGCCCCGGTCGCTATATCGCCGGCCGGCTGATCTGCGCCGTCAATGTCGGTGCGGCGCTCGCCGAGCGGGGCATCAAGGGTACCGGGAGCGCGCTGGCGCTGTCGTATCTGCAGTGGGGTCGAGCGTCGGGTCCGGTGCCGGGCGCCGTTGCGGTTTCGTCGCGCCGCGGCGGCGGGCACGTCGCGATCGTCAGCCGCGTCGAGGGCAATCAGGTCTACGTCTGGAATCCGTCGCCCCGTGGCCGCGGCTGGCAGGAAGTCGCGTACCGGCACCGGGCTCTTAGTTACAGGGTGCCGGGGTGATAGTTTGGAGGCGCATTATTTACTCGGGCGCCTTCGCTTCTTTGTAGGGCGGGTTGGAGGTTTTGCAGGTTCAGCGTCAACCCGGGCTGTCCATTGGAAGCTGCACGCCGGACATTGGAAGGTGTGAGCTTCGTATTTCAACGATGGTGAAGGAGCAACCAAGACACGTTCGACGCGCGACTTGCACATTGGACAATGAGGGGTCGTATTTGGCATCCTGGACATGCGGACCTCTCTTCATGAGCCTCAGCTCGCAGGGCTCCCGGACAAGAATTCTCACCGGATGAGATTGCCACTTCTTCCCATTTTAGAAGAGAATTTCACGGATCCTTAGGTGGCTGGCCTTAGCAAACAGGGCAGCACAATTGCCAGGATTCACATGACAAACTCAGAGCGATGTAAAGACGTCGGTGTCGTTTTCGAGCGCGGATTTGACGCTCACATCATGGCGATAGACGGTACCTGGCGCCGGGCCTGCATCATGACGGAGGCGTCCGAATCGGGAGCCAGTCTGACGATAATAAAATCGGTGGAGGGACTTACTCTGACGGAGTTCTTCCTGTTGCTTTCGACAACAGGACTTGCCTATCGGCGCTGCGAGCTCGCGTGGATTAACGGCGATAAGATGGGGGTCACTTTCCTCTTGCCTGGAAGGAAGACGAAGGTACGATCTCATCAGCCGAGCAAAAACGATCTGGCCCATTAGCAACTGGCGTCTTTGGAAAGAGACGATCGGCGCGCTTTTGTTTCTTGAACGCCCGCCTGCCGGCGCCCGGTTGCGGCCCTTCCGTTAGCCCAACAAGCCAAGAAACCACCCCCAACCGCGAGCAGCAGGTGGCTAGTACGTTGCCATTGGAACATTAGTTCCCTTTATCATGATCTCACAATGGTACGAACCTAGGGCGTGGACTCATAAGCGCGTAGCCAAATCCTAATAGCTTGCGCGCGCCTACATTTAGCCCAGCTTTAAGCGCCAGTTTCGTCGAACTGTAGAAGGAGGCTCTCTGTGTTCCTGTGCAAAACGAAAATCCTTTCGCTCCTCATCTTTTGCGCTGCTACGTCTGCTTTGGCACAACGCGCGCCGGAGCCTGATGTTCTATCCACCGAGAAGGAAATAAAATCCTTCGAAACAGTGAAAGTCAGTCTTGCTGAGGCGATAAGGGTTGCAGCGAAAAAACATAAAGATGCGAAGGTCATCGATGTGAGCTTTGATAGCCAAGCAGGTCAGCTAGCCTACAAAGTAAAGACATATCAGGATAACAAGGTGTGGGAAGGCGCTGTCGATGCTTGGACGGGACAAATAATTGGTGGTGAAGGGACGACCACACCGGTATCTAAACTTGACGAGGAGGACCAGCTGGAGCTTGCTGGCTTGCAAAAAGCTTCAATCGACCTTTCCGCAGCGACCGCTCTGGCAGAAGAAAAAGGTTCTGGAAAAGCCATCAGCGCTGGCCTTGAAGAGACAAACGGCCGGATAGTTTACGAAGTGACGATTGTGAATAAGGGTGCAACGACCAAGTTTGTTATCGACCCCAAGAGCGGCCAAATCAAATAAGGCTCTTCGAAAGCAACACCAACGCGTTGTTGTTTAATCCAGACGGCTGTGCAGTTTCCACGACGGTCTTTTCTGCATCACGAGCTGAGTACCGGCCGCGTTCTCACAGGCGAAAAGCCCGTTGGCCTGCCGGCCACGCGACCGACCAAGTTCGAGCTGGTGATTAACCTCAAGTCCGCCTGGACGCTCGGCCCTACGTCATTCTCGCGACCGCCGACGAGGAGAACCATCCGCCAGTCGAGGTAAATTGAATGGCGCCGATCCAGGGCAACAGCCGGCGAATACAGCCGGGTCCTCGCAAAGCTATTGCACGCCGGCTTTATGCGCCTCCCCAGGAGCTTAGAACGGCACGGGCGAGACTAGTCGCGTGGACTACGGTTCGTGGGCGCCAGCGAGATGCCTTCGCGCTGGGCCTTGCTTTGAACTGATGCCTCGGTGCGGCCGAGCTTGAGGCCAATGACGCGGGTCGGGGTGTTTCCCTTTACCAACGTCTTGAATTGCTTCACATCATCCTCGGTCCAAGGCTTTCCGGTGTTTTTTGTCGATTTGGCCATCTGATCCTCCCAGATTGATGATTCTAGATCGTTGCAGCGTAAATTTGCGGTGTCCAGAGGTGCTGCGTCAGGTAGCGCGGCTTTTTGCGTTCTGCGGAACTACTCCGGATTTGCCTCTGCGCTTGTGCACTGCATCCCTGCCGCGACGCGGGGCAGGGAGATATCGGATGCCAATCCCCCTGTGCAAGCGGGGCTCTCATCTATCCACTATGGCAAGATGATCCGCTGGTTGCGCCTGACGATGGCGGTCCTTGAGGTCGAGATCGAAGCGCTGATCAGGTGGGAAGAATGCTTCGAAACGGCCCTTAGCACGTTGCCTGTGCATCGTGCTGTCGCGCGCTGCAGCCAATGCAGGGCTGGCGCGGGTTAGGGTAGATTGAAACTAAAATCGAATTTGCGGATTTTCACGACGACGGCCCCGGACAGGGACGTCTCCCCCAACTGGCCGCGTCATCCTTCCGGGTGGCGCGGCATTTTTTGTTCAGCCCACCTTCATGCCCATAGCGGCTTCGAGGCGGTCGACGGCCTCGACGATGTCGTCGCGGTCGAGCAGTTCGAGTATGTCTTCACGGTCACGCGGCCCGGGCTGCACGAAATCCGCCAAAGCTGTGTCCCTCGTGACGTAGATGGTCAATTCTCCGTCGGATAGGGTCTCTCACGAGTTTGCGGTTATTGCGCCAGACCGGATTCGCACCCCATCAGAGCGAGCGGAATATCGCTCCACACCGCTATCGGCGCGCTTCCATGTCGCTACTCCATCCATGGCTTGCAAGCCACAATTTTCATCGAAACCTGCATAGAATGTAAAATTAGGCAGCTTCGGCATTTACTTCCGTTTCAGCAAGCTTCGTCAAGGTATCGTCAGTCTTCTTCTCTTCCAAGAGAGTTTGATCGAGCAGTCGAACGGCGTCCTTCATGCCGAGCTTTGTCGCCCAAGATTTGAGGGTGCCGTAACGGGAAATCTCATAGTGCTCGACGGCCTGTGCAGCAGCGAGAAGACCGGCGTCCAATGCGGCGGTCCCCTTGTACTCGTCCATGATTTCCTTGCCTTCGTCGATAATACCCAAGATGGCATCGCACGTTTTGCCGCGAGCCGGTTTGCCGAGCAGTTCAAAAATCTCATCGAGCCGCTCTATCTGACCCTCGGTCTCGACTTGATGTTTTTCGAAAGCTGCAGACAACTTCGGCGAATTCGCGGCCTTCGCCATCTTAGGCAAGGTTTTTACGATTTGCTTTTCTGCGAAGTAAATGTCCTTAAGGGTGTCGAGGAAGAGATCGTTGAGGTTCTTGTCGGCCATTGATACCTCCTGAAAAATAGAAATTTAACGACGATTTGCGGAGTGGTTAGTCACGGCGTCCGGTCGGCTTGCGCGTAAAACGTTGAAGATTGGGTTGAGTTCCAGATCAATTTCGAATTCGCCCCACGGTTTGGATCGCGTCGTTGGAACTAAAGCTTCTAGTGTTGCTTGAGCACGCTGGACATGCGCGCAGGCATCGTCGCTTTGACCGTGGCATTGGGACCTGCTCATTGCCGCTGGTTGGCTCGCGTACGAGCCAATGCCGCGCGACGCTATCATCGCGTGGCGATCGTGCTTGATGGGCTTGCAACTTTGAAGAATGACGAGAGCCCCCGCTGACTGTTGCTGCATTCTTCGGAACATGCGGCGCTGGTCCGTATAATCGATTCATTGTGTTCAAGTATTCAGACGCCTTGGACGCGGGAGGTGGCCAATGAAAGATCTTCAAACCTGTCGTGCTATGGAAAACCTGTGCCGTCAGCGAGCTTCGTTTTTTCCATAGGAAAGCTGGGCGCATTTAGCCGAAGCGGAGATGTGGCATCATAAAGCTATGGACTTGGTTGCGGCGCATCACGTTGAATGCAATCAGCCGTCGCAATAGCAGTCGCCTGAAGCAACGGGGACAAGCGCTCCCCCGATAGATGAGCAACCTCATCAATCCAGCGGCTTAGCATCCTCAGTCGAGGGCGATATCTCTAGCGAGGAAATGTCGGCGTCGCCATCCACTTCGGGCGCCGGGACCATCAATAGCCAATGATTCAGCTTTAAAGCTGATTAGGTGAACCGGTGGATAACTTCGAAGAGCCGATCACAGATCTGAGCAAGGTTCCTCGTCGGCGAGGTCGCTACCCCAAGCAGAAGCCCAGACTCGGCGCCGTCGCGCGACACATACCAGGATGAAAGCGGCGACGGCGACATGCCGAACACCGAGACTTCACGTGCGACCGCCAAGTCCGATGTTCTCCTCGGCAATTTCAGCAACACGGCTAAGCCGGGTGCGGCAACGTGGTCAGCGGCGACGGACGCCTGAAGGCAATCCAGCAGCGCCTGCCGCTTGGCGGCATAGGCGCGTTTGGTGCGCCGCAGATGGCGCATATAATGCCCCTCGTACATGAACTCGGCCGCGGCGAGTTGCACCGCAGGGCCGGGTGCCGGTGCGAGACAAGCTGCCACCTCCGCGAAACGGGAGATTAGGTCGATCGGCGCGACCAGGAAGCCAAGCCGAATAGTCGGACTGATCGTCTTGCTGAACGAGCCGATGTGGATGACGCGTCCGTTCCGGTCGAGTGACGCGAGCGCTGGCGCAGCCCTACCCACCAGTTGTAGCTCGCTCAGATAATCATCTTCGATCACCCAGACCTGGTTCGCGGCTGCCCATTCGAGCAGCCGAAGGCGCCGCTCGAGCGATAAGGTGGGGCCGAGCGGCGCCTGCTGACCGGGGGTTACGACCACGAGCTTCGCGTCGGGATGGTGGCGCAGGCCGTGATCGACATCGATACCGTTGGCATCGATCGGGATCGCCGCGAGGGATAGGCGTGCGAGCTCGAGACCCTTCCTTGACCAGGGAAAACCCGGATTTTCGACCCAGGCGGTGTGTCCATCCAGGCAAAGAACGCTGAGCGTCAGGCCGAGCCCTGCGCCGAATCCCCCTGTGACGATGACCTGCGATGGCTCGCAATTGATGCCGCGGGCGACCGCAAGATAGCCCGCGATTTCCCGTCTCAGCTGAAGCTCGCCGCGCGGATCGGGATAGAGGGGCGAGGCAGTCGCCTCGGCACGGACCGCATGCGTACGAATACGCGTGAACAAGGTCGACGGAAAGGTTTCGGTTGCCGGCACGCCCATCTGGAAGAACGCAGGTCCCTGCGTCATCTCCCGATAGGTTTCCATGAACGAGCCTGCGGCCGGTTGTTGTTCACTCTTTACGACGGCGCGAGCACGCTGGGCGACGCGCGTGCCGGTCGTTTGCGAGGCCTCGATTAACTGGGCGGCCGCCAGCTTGTCATAAGCGGTCCGCACCGTGCCGCGCGCGACACCGAGTTGGGCAGCGAGATCTTGCCATGAGGGCAAGCGCGCGCCTGGCTTCAGCACGCCACCTTCGATGGCTGTCGTCACCCCTCGTCGGATCTGCTCCGTCAACGATGTTTTTGCCGCGCGATCGAGGCTCAGATTCAGCGGCTTATCCATACGCCGTAGTACATGATTTCTTTGCGTTCTTGGTACTTTTTTCTGGTCCAGCAGGGCGCATCTTTGGCCTGAAGGAGAAAGCCAATGAAGATCGTCGCTATCGCCGCCGCTATCTGCGCCGCACTTGCCTTAGCATTCGAGGGGCCTGCCTCGGCTCGTGACGGCGAAACGGTCACGCCCAAATTCGATCAGGGGATTCCAAACATCCCCGGCAAGTCGCTCGTCGTTGTGGAAGTCGACTATGCACCGGGCGCGGCTTCCCCGCCGCACACACACGCGAAGTCAGCGTTCATCTACGCCTATGTAATCTCGGGTGAGATCGAGTCGAAGGTGAACGATGGCGAGACCCACATCTTCAAGGCCGGCGAGAGCTGGTCCGAGCCGCCGAACGCTAGCCACCGTGTCAGCCGCAATGCGAGCAGGACTAGCCCGGCAAAGTTGCTCGCGGTCTTCGTCGTCGACTCCGACGACAAAGCGCTCACCACCCCCGTCAAGTAAGACAGAAGGAATCAGTACCATGACCAACCGGCTCGATTACAACCAGATCGCTCCCAATGGAGTCAAAGCGCTTGGTGGCGTCTACGGCTATGTCGTGCAGAGCGGTCTGCCGACCGAACTGGTGGATCTTGTCTATCTCCGGGTCTCGCAGATCAACAACTGTGCCTATTGTCTCGACATGCACACCCGTGACCTCATTAAGAGGGGGGTGAAGATCGAGAAGATCGCGCTGTTGCAGGCTTGGGACGAGGGCGGCCGTCTCTTCAGCCAGACCGAGCGCGCCGCGCTTGCCTGGGCCGAGAGCGTGACGCGCGTCGCGGAAACTGGTGTGCCGGATAGCGCTTACAACGCCGCGCGCGAGGTTTTCGACGAGAAACAGCTCGTGGATCTCACCATAGCGATCAGCCTGATGAACAGCTATAACCGCATGGCCATCAGCTTCCGCAACACGCCGCTGGCCGCCATCGAAAATTGAGCCGGCGTTGCAACAATGTGATGGAGTTTAGACCATGGTCGTAGACGAGATTTCCGGCGTAAAAATTCCAGATAGCCAATTGGCACGCGAAACAACACAGTTCATTCGGGATACAGAAAGCGATCTACTCTTCCATCACTCGGTTCGCGTTTACTTTTGGGGTGCCTTGACGGGGGACCGGATGGGGCTGACCTTTGATCCGGAACTGCTGTATGCAGCTGCCATGTTCCATGACATTGGCCTGACCGCACGTTATGAAGATAGCCCGCTACGGTTCGAGGTTGACGGAGCGAATGCTGCGCGTGATTTTCTCAAAGGACACGGCATTTCCGAAAGCGATATTGAGACGGTTTGGAGTGCTGTCGCTCTTCACACGACGCCTGGCATACCGGAATTTATGCGTCCGGAGATCGCGCTGGTGCAGGCAGGGGCCGGCATGGATGTGGCCGGCCGCGGCTATGAGCAGTTTACCGATGCGCAGCGAGCTGCCGTTGTTGCAGCGTTTCCTCGAGAAATCGACTTCAAACATGGAATCATTGAAGCTTTTTATCACGGCATGAAGCACCGTCCCAACAGTACCTTCGGAACCTTTAACGATGACGTCCTGGCTTTCAAAGATCCTCACTTTCGGCGGATCGATATGTGCAGCATCATCCTTGCTTCAAAGTGGAATAGCTGAACCAAAAGAAGCGGAGCAGCCTGTTTGTGGATGAGTACTGCGGAGAAGAACATGGCTTCACATGCGGTGTTAGCCGCTTTTAAACAGAGACATTCGCGCTAATTGGGGATCGAAATGGGTCTAAGCTTTTCAGCAAATTCAGTTCTAAATACCACGGAACTCGGTCGGCCGAATTGCATGTTCATGGTTGGAGGCAAAATTTCAAAAAAGATATTTAACCGCACCGACAGCTATCGGAAACGTTAACTACAGCGGCAGGGTTGTTGGGAAGGAATGAAGCCGTAACGACAAGTGCCCATCGGACTTTCCATCAAAGATCAATTTCTCGGGTAAGCCCCGCCTAAGACATCGAGCAGCCGCAGCGCAATCCGCGCTCCTCGTCAGGTTCTGGTTTGGATGCACCCCGGGATAGAAGCCGACCACCCAGCGCCACATGGCCTGCGACGTGCCGGGGTGCACCATGATCCGACCAACCCCATGTCCCCGTAATAGATCGACCAGTCTTCGTACTCCGGGCCCCAGGTTCTGCGTCGTGTTAGTTCCGGCATTCAGGCAGTGTAACGCGCTGTGAGGCAGGCCTCATCCTCGCACAACGGCATGGCAATCGGTGCAGCCGCCGGTTGGCAGCGGCTTGGACGGGAGTCCAATAATTTTCGTTGGCGCTAATTATTTAACGATCGTCAAGCTTGGCTCTTCGATAAGGGCCGCGGGAGCGAGCGAGTTATGACGCCACCATGGGAGGCTCCACGTAAATCTGCGACTAACTTCAAGTACGACCATAAGTGGCAGCAACATCACAATCGATGCCGCCATAATTACAATCAGGCCTGCGCCCGCGGCCAAAACCGAAAAATTCCAAACTGAATGCTTCATGGGTCCCCAAGGTGCGATTACTTCGGTAGGTAGCAGGGGGCAGATCGGCCTTGTGATACTAAGTTACGTTAACCCTAATTCTTAGCCGCGCTATCCTTCGGGACGACGCGGCTTTTTGCGTTTTGCGGAACAACTTCGGACTATCGCCGTTGCGCCTTTGCACTGCGTCCCTGCCGCGACGCGGGGCAGGGAGAGCTCCGGATGCCATTCCCCTTCGCACACGGGGCTCTCTCATTTAATCGCCTAATACGCTCCCTCGACAAGCCGCGCCACTCTGAAGAGTGATGCGGCTTTTTTTGTTGTATTGAAACATCGAGAGAAGGAACACGACTCGACGCAGAGGATTTGCACAGTGGCGCAACAGGGCGCCATTAGAGGAATTCAACATGCGCTCATTGCTCATTGCGTCTGCGGCTCTCGTCGCCCTCAGTGCAGTTCCAGCAGCGGCTAAGGACTATCAGTGGTGCCAAAGGTCTCCGACCACTGGCGGCAACCCGCAATGCTCCTTCACGTCGTTTCGACAATGCCAAGCGACCGTGAGCGGCGCGGGCGGTGACTGTATCCGGAATCCGCGCCTTGCCTACGGTAACCGTTCAAGGCGTCACTGAGCGAAGCCCTGGAGCCGCATCATCGGCCAGATGATACGGCTCAAAGGCCGGCCTCATGCCACTCCGCTCCGAGCTAATCCACAAACCCGTGAGGAATCGGATCGCGAAAAATGCTAGCGCGCCGACTAGCCCGGTCGCGCACACAGCAAATATGACGCGCATGAGCTCAGCCATTAATCGCACCGGTCGCCCTGAGGCCAGCTCTCACCTTCCGAGCGCCAGGCAGGGGCTTTCCCAATTCACGGGCTTTAGTCGCCACCGCGTTAGCGGACCGGTTGAGCGCCGCGCAGGCTCGCAGTCGTGTCGCGCCGCTATCGGATAACTCAATTAAGCGGGTGATCTCTTCCGGTTTCCACGATCTAAATGTTGGATGCGTAGGCACGGCTAACCTCCCGGGAGGCGCAATTCGCATATGATCCTGTGGTTGTACAGTAATGCGATAGTTGCGAGTGGACGTCTACTCAATTGCAGCCCAGCCGTACGTGTGGCGAAGAGCCCCGGGGGGCAGCCATTTTGACGTATGGGCTTTATCGAAAAAGGAACCATCCGGCCACCGCCAGCAACGGAAGGATAGCAGCAGCTATCAGTAACATAGCAAGTCCGCGAAGTCGATTTGCTTGCCCTTCGCCTCCAGCTTCGCGGCGCGCTTCTTGGCAGCCTGCATCAGCGCGAGTTGCGACGACGGCATGCCCCATCGGGCGAGTGCCAGTTCTCGCCCATCCGCGGTATTGCGCACGATCGGGGCGGGGTAGTCCGGAAAGATGGCCCGGCATGGAGGGCAAGTTGCCGGCGCTGTCCCGTTCCACTTTGAACAGGTTCCGGATCGCCGCCTGGTTCTTTGTCATCGAGTAAAGGTTGCACATTCCGGCAGTTTGTCTCGTCTAGCTGGCGGGGTCCACCCACCCCACAACCCCTAGCGGCTTGCCAAAATGTTTCCGTTTTGTTCTCGTGACTCCGAATTGGAGATGGCTGTGGGACTGGACCATATCAGGGTCGAAATAGAGCGCATGCGTACAGATCCGCCGGCAGCGGAAAGATATCCAGCAACTGGCCAAGGCCGGCGTCAGCACGACGTCTGCGGACGCGCTTCTGGCCCGAATGCAGGAGAAGGTGGATGGGCTTTGCGCTGAGCGTGAGCGCCTGAACGGGGAGGAAAGGCTGAAGCGGCCGACCTACGCCTCGGGAAAGGTCATCAACGGGCCGACCGTACGGCGATGATGGACAACCTGCGCAAATTCACCCCGCCGTGGTCGGTCCAAGAAGGCGACGATCAGTGCTTCCGGGTGTTCGATGCGACCGGGTTCTTCATCTGCTCGGTCTCACATCGCGAGGATCTTCACGCTCGCAGCTCAGTATGCAGACAATCACATGAAGCGGGAGGAGGCGCGCCGGGTAGCGAAGGCATCCCCGGCTGCCGGACCTGCTGAAGCGGCCGAATTACTAAGACATATTGGTGGAGGCCAATTCTTACTCGCGGCGGATGGCCGCCATAGCAGCGTCAGTCACAGCCAGCCAAGCAGCCCGAATAGCCTCCGCGGCCTCCTCACGAGTGGAGGCTTGACCATGAGCGCCCGGCGCCGACCATGCCCAATACATTCCCCGTACGCCCCGGCCAGTCTTCTTCTTCACGCTCCCAATGTGGAGGCGGTAACCATCTTCCATGGTCAGGATCACCCGGAACGTAGTGGGTGAAGATCCGAGGACAGCGTCGCGCTTCAAGCGCTTGGGCATCCGTGCAGCCTAACGGCTGTTGGCGCCGGCGTCATCCCTGCTTAAGAGGGCTGATGCCAGCCATTTGCTATTTCCCAGGGGTTCCAAAATGCTTTCGCTGAATCTGCTCGGAATTCCTGCGTCTCGCTCAAAGGTGCAATTAGTTTGCCGTCGCTCGTGACGGTACACGCGTCCTAGATTACGATGAAATTTGAAAGGCCCGGCAGATCTGCCAGGCCTTCTCTGTTTGCGAAATCTCCATGCCATCAATGTCGGAGGTCGTGTTGCCCGCGGGGCCGGACAGTCTGGCGTCGATGCCGACGCCGACATTCCCGGGCGCGGCTTTTTCCTTTCAGGCCGCACGCGGTGGCCGCCGCCGGCCGAACGGCCTCGACGGCGTCAGCGCGAACCAGGACCGAGAGCATCTTGTACGATCGGTCTCCGCGGTCGCGAGTATGCTGCCGCCCGACCTATCGGTTGCACCCGCCCAACCAAAATCAAAGAATGTTCATGGCGGGTTAACGCAAATCACACATAACAAGGAGCCACCAGCGACGCTTTGCCTCACTGCAATCCCCCTTATTCATTAGCAGCATAGCGACTGATCGACTCCGTCGGTCAAGTTCGAACGGAGATTTCATGCTCGCCAAACTGTCTATTCGCACCAAGATCACGATTGTACTTGCATTTCTGCTGATCGCCATGACGGGCATGGGGCTGCTGGCGGTACGGAAGATGCAGGCGATCAACGCCAATGCGGTCGATCTCCAGGCCAGCTGGCTGCCGAGCGTCAAGGCGTTGGGGGAACTGCGCTCGGGCGCCATCAACTACCGCAATGTGCTCCGGTCCCATTTGCTGGCAGAGACGCTCGAAGATAAGTTGATCGTGGAAAAGACACTGGAGGGGCTGGTTGAGCGCGACGCTAAGATCCGGGCGACCTACGTCCTGTTGATCACCTCGCCCGAAGAACGCGCGATCTTCGAGGAGTGGAGCGTGAACTGGGACGAATACAAAAAAGCCACCCTGCAGGTGATGGCATTGTCGCGCGGCAGCGTCGGAAAGATCCCCCATGACGCCAGCGAGCTCAACACAAAAACCGTCAATCCGTTAGGCATGAAGTCGGATGCGCTGCTTGACAAAGATATCGCGCTGAACGATAGGGGCGCGGCATCGGCCGGTGCCGATGCCGGCGCGAGCTACGACTCCGCCTTCAGGCTGATCGTGGCTATCCTGACGGTATCCGCCGTGCTCGGCATCGGGGTCGGCATCTACTTGGTCAAGGATGTCTCCAGCGGCATCGCTTCGATCGTGAAGCCGATGCAGGCGCTGGGCGCCGGCGATCTCTCGGCCATCGTGCCGCACCAGGGCATGAAGACCGAGATCGGCTCGATGGGTGACGCGCTGCAGGTGTTCAAGCAGGCGTTGATCGACAAGAAGGCCGCGGATGAAGCCGCGATGGTCGACGCCGAAGCCAAGATCGAGCGCGGCCGTCGCGTCGATAGCATCACCCGTGATTTCGAATCGATGATCGGCGAGATCGTCGATACCGTGTCGTCGGCCTCGACCGAACTGGAAGCCTCGGCCGGCACGCTGACCGCGACCGCCGAGCGCTCGCAGCAGCTCACAACTGCAGTGGCAGCTGCGTCGGAGGAAGCTTCTACGAATGTGCAGTCGGTGGCGTCGGCGACCGAGGAGATGGCGTCGTCGGTCAACGAGATCAGCCGCCAGGTGCAGGAATCCGCGACGATCGCCAACCAGGCCGTCGAGCAGGCCCGCAAGACCAACGATCGCGTCGGCGAACTCGCCAAGGCGGCGGCGCGGATCGGCGATGTCGTTGAACTCATCAACACCATCGCCGGCCAGACCAACCTGCTGGCGTTGAACGCCACGATCGAGGCCGCGCGCGCCGGCGATGCCGGCCGCGGCTTCGCGGTGGTAGCGTCGGAAGTGAAGGCACTGGCCGAGCAGACCGCGAAAGCGACCGGCGAGATCAGCACGCAGATCAACGGCATTCAGGCAGCGACGCGGGAATCCGTCGGCGCCATCAAGGAGATCGGCACTACCATCGGACGGATGTCGGAGATCGCCTCGACCATCGCTTCAGCGGTTGAAGAGCAGGGCGCTGCAACGCAGGAGATTTCCCGTAACGTGCAGCAGGCGGCGCATGGCACGATGCAGGTTTCTGCCAACATCACCGACGTGCAGCGCGGCGCCAGCGAGACCGGTTCGGCGTCGTCGCACGTGCTGTCGGCGGCGCAATCGCTGTCGCTGGACAGCAACCGGCTCAAGGCCGAGGTCGGCAAGTTCCTCGACTCCGTGCGCGCCGCGTAATCGCCGCCATCCATCATCGAAAAAAGCCGGCGCGCGAGCGCCGGCTTTTTTATTTTCAGCGGGCGTTCGCGAGGCGGGGCGGCAACGGTTGGCTGTTACCGATATTGAGGCGAACCGTCACCTGCCTACCGTCAGCGCCGCAGCGTCGGAAATTGCGTTGCACAGCTTCTTAACCGTACGGCGGCAATTTGGCCCCGGGAACACCCGACCGCCATTTGCGCCCGGTTTCCCTCCGACGCATCGCCACCCGCGCTCGGGTTACTTTCAAAGAAAATCTTTAGCCAGCCCTCATCGGTCAAGACCCAGGAATTTCCCGTTATGCTCGCCAGCCTTTCCATCCGCGCCAAAATCACCGTCGTTGTTTCGTTCCTGTTGCTGGCGATGTCCGCCATGGGCGCGCTGGCGATCAAGCAGATGTATACGATCAACACCGCCACCACAGACATCTCGGAGAATTGGCTTCCGAGCGTCAAGGTTCTCGGAAATCTGCGGGCGTCGGCGATCAGCTACCGTTCGGTGGTGCGCGCGCATCTGCTTGCCGACAGTCCCGCCGCCATGGAGGCCCAGGAAAAATCGATCAAGCGCTATGGCGATGAGCTGGAGAAGGCCCGCAAGCAGTACGAGCCGATGATCACCGCGCCGGAAGAGCGCGCGTTGTACGAGACCTTCGTGAAATTCTGGGCCGAGTACGAAACCGCCGCGAAGCAGGCCGTCGTGCTGTCCAGCAAGGGCGCCGACAAGGAAGCCCGCGAGCTCAATGCGAAGGCTGTGCCGATCGGCGTGAAGTCCGATGACGCCCTGCAGGCAAACGTCGATCTCAACAACAAGGGCGCGGCCGTAGCCAGCCAGTTGGCTGCCGACAGCTTTGCGACCGCCATCAAGCTGGTGATTGGTTCGCTGGTGCTGGCGATTGTCATCGGCGTCGGCGCCGCCATCCTGCTGGTGCGCGACGTTTCGGCGGGTATCACATCCATCGTGAAACCGATGCAGGCGCTCGGCACCGGCGATCTCACGGCCATCGTGCCGCATCAGGGAGCCCGCACCGAAATGGGCGTGATGGCGGACTCGCTGCAGGTGTTCAAGCAGGCGCTGATCGACAAGCGCGCCGCCGACCAGGCCGCGATGGTCGATGCTGACGCCAAGATCGAGCGCGGACGTCGCGTCGATGGCATCACCCGCGATTTCGAAGCGTTGATCGGCGAGATCGTCGATACCGTGTCGTCGGCCTCGACCGAACTGGAGGCCTCGGCCGGCACGCTGACCGCCACCGCCGAGCGTTCGCAGGAACTGACGACCGCCGTCGCGGCGGCGTCCGAAGAAGCCTCGACCAACGTGCAGTCGGTCGCTTCCGCCACCGAGGAGATGGCGTCGTCGGTCAACGAGATCAGCCGCCAGGTGCAGGAATCTGCGACCATCGCCGGCCAGGCCGTCGATCAGGCCCGCCGCACCAACGATCGCGTCGGCGAACTCGCCAAGGCGGCCGCGCGGATCGGCG
>NZ_JAQGJT010000101.1 GCF_028290495.1 Tardiphaga sp. | reverse complement strand
CGCGGGCGTCGGGGCGGGGGCGGCGACCGGCGCTGCCGCCGGAGCGGCGGGCGCAGGTGCAGCAGGGGCGGGCACGGGGGTCAGCGCGACCGGCGCAGCCGGCACGTCAGCAGCCATTCGGCGCTTGCCGCGTTTTTCCACCACGACCACGTTGGTACGTCCGTGGCTGAAGCTCTGGCGCACGGTGCCCTGCTCGACGCGTGGCTTCAGCGTCAAGGTCTTGGAGGGAACACTCAGTGTCTTGTCGCAAGGCGATTTCGTATCAACCATT
This sequence comes from Tardiphaga sp., assembly GCF_028290495.1. GTDB lineage: Bacteria > Pseudomonadota > Alphaproteobacteria > Rhizobiales > Xanthobacteraceae > Tardiphaga. Next base: position 2,704 of record NZ_JAQGJT010000101.1, on the reverse strand, counting down.
CAGCAGTCCTAATCCTGTTGCGTTGTGCGCGTCCGCACAGTCTCTTCAAGCGAATTCTTGTTCACTGCCGTTGCCGGCAAATCCTGTGGCGTCGAAGCCAGATCCTGTTTCGGCGAAACTTTGGCGCTTGCGTTGCCGTCGTCGTCAGCCATCCGGTATCGGACCAGGGTCTGGCTGCGTGACAGGAACGTTTTGCCCGCCGGGCCTGTAAGCACGGCAGCATGTATCACATTTGACCGGCCTAATGCCAAATCCAATTCATCGCAGCTCAAAACCGTTATAATCGGCAAAAGCTGCGAATTCTCGCCAAATTCGGCATTTTGGCGAGCAATGCCGTCCAGTTTGCGGATTCCATCGGCCGCGCCGTCGGAGGCGTGGAGCAAAGCCTGCGCGTTCTGGCGCTTCAGCACGTCTTCGACCTTGGTGAAGCCGGAAACCACCGCGCCGGCCTTGGCGGTCATCGCCAGTGCCTCGATGCAGCCGCGCACCATCAGTTTTTCGGTGTCTTCCGCCAGCGTCGGCTCTGCCTTGATGCTTTTCTTGAAGCCCTTGGCAAAAACATTGCGTTTGGCGGCTTCCGTGACCGCCTTGCGCGTCGCCGTGACCCACAGGCCACGGCCGGGAAGCTTGCGCTTCAGATCCGGAATCACCTCGCCCGTGGGCGCGACGACGAATCGAATCAGTTCATCGATCGGGCGCACGCTTCGCGTAACCGCGCACATCCGCTCGGTCCCGGATTTGGTGCTCCGAGGTCCGGTATCAAGATCTGCCAGGTCAGCGGGGGCAAACATGCGCGTGACACGTTCCTTACGCTTCTTCGACGACGTCGGCTTCGGCGTCCTTGTCGAGATCGGCCTGGGTGATCCAGCCGGCGATAACGCGCGCCTGCATGATCAACGCCTCGGCGTCCTCGCGCGAAACTTCACTGGCATCGAGCACGCCCGGATGCTTGATCGGCTCTGCGCCTTCCTTGCGCTCGGTCCAGCCCACCAGATCGTCGGTGGCGCAGCCGGCCAGGTCTTCGACGGTCTTGATGTCGTTTTCGCCGAACTTGACCATCATTTTGAGGGTCACGCCGGGTACCGTCTTCAATGCGTCTTCCACACCTAGTTCCTTACGTTTGTTTTCGAGCTCTGACTCAAGCTGTTCAAGGTACTCCCGCGCGCGGCTCTGCAGCTCGGCTGCGGTCTCGTCGTCAAAACCTTCGATCCCGGCCAGTTCCTTGATATCGACCATCGCCAGTTCCTCGACCGAGGTGAAACCCTCGGACGCCAGCAGCTGGCCGACGACTTCGTCGACATTCAGCGCTTCCATGAACACGCGGGTGGAGTTCTCGAAGTCGGCCTGACGACGCTCGGATTCTTCCGTCTCGGTGAGGATGTCGATATCCCAGCCAGTCAGCTGCGAGGCCAGACGCACGTTCTGGCCGCGACGACCGATCGCAAGGGATAGCTGGTTATTGGTGTCGGGAACGACAACCTCGATTCGTTCACGATCTTCATCGATCACGACTTTCGAAACTTCCGCCGGCGCCAGCGCGTTGACGACGAAGGTCGCGATATCCGGCGACCACGGGATGATGTCGATCTTCTCGCCCTGCAGCTCGTTGACGACGGCCTGCACGCGCGAACCGCGCATACCGACGCAGGCGCCAACCGGATCCACCGAGGAATCCCTTGAAATCACGCCGATTTTCGCGCGCGACCCGGGGTCGCGGGCGACTGCCTTGATTTCGACGATGCCGTCGTAGATTTCCGGTACTTCCTGCGCGAACAGTTTGACCATGAACTGCGGATGGGTGCGCGACAGGAAGATCTGTGGCCCGCGAGTCTCGCGGCGAACGTCGAAAATATAGGCGCGGACGCGGTCGCCGTTGCGGAACACTTCGCGCGGCAGCATCTCGTCGCGGCGCACGATGGCTTCGCCGCGGCCGAGATCGACGATCACGCTGCCATATTCGACGCGCTTGACGATGCCGTTGACGATATCGCCGATGCGGTCCTTGAATTCCTGGTATTGCCGGTCGCGCTCGGCCTCGCGCACCTTCTGCACGATCACCTGCTTGGCGGACTGCGCTGCGATACGGCCGTATTCCAGCGGCGGCAGGGTGTCGGCGATGGTGTCGCCGACCTGCGCGCCGGGATTGGCGCGTTGCGCATCGATCAATGAAATCTGGTTCGAGGAATTCTCGACCACGTCGACCACCAGCATATGGCGCGACAGCCGAAGTTCGCCTTTCTTCGGATCGATCTCGGCATGCACATCGGTCTCGCTGCCGTAGCGGGCCCGCGCCGCCTTGGCGATGGCGTCCTCCATCGCCGCGATGACGATGCCGCGGTCGATGGATTTTTCGCGCGCAACCGCGTCCGCGATCTGCAGCAGTTCGATTTTATTGGCGCTGACAGCTGCCATGGCTCAGTCTCCTTCGGTGGGGTCGATGTCGCCTCGCCGCAGTCTTTCCGCGGCAAGGCGGTGTTCCTTGGTATTCTTCGGGGCAGGCTTCTTTTCGGTCTTCAATTTCGGTTTCGGCGCATTGCTTTTGGCCGGATCGCTCTTCTTCGCATGCGGCGGCGGTGGCGGCAGAATTCCAAGATTCTGCTTCATCTCGCGCTCGGCGATCTTGCCGCGCCGCATCGATTCGGCGATCAACTCGTCGGTCAGCACAAGGCGCGCATCCGCGATGTCTTCCATCACCAGCAGAACG
>NZ_JAQGJT010000081.1 GCF_028290495.1 Tardiphaga sp. | reverse complement strand
TGCAACAGCACCGGCCGGATCGGCTCGATGGTCGCATAGGGCAGCAGCAGTTCGATATTGCCGCCGCGGTCTTCCATGTCGATGCGCAGCCGCACCAGGATCGCAGCGTTGGCGGGCCGCGAGATCGCGGCGAAGCGCGGAATGGTTTCCAGCCGGTAGATGGTGAAGGTCACCGGCGACAGCGGCCGGAAGGCCTGCTCGGCATCGGCCAGCAACACTTCGACCAGCCGCTTGACGAGATTGGTCTCTATCGTGGGGTAGGGACGCCCCTCGATGCGCAAGGAAGTCTGGCCGCGGCGGCCGCCCAGCAAGACGTCGATCATGGAATAGATCAGGCTCGTATCCACCGTGGCGAGACCGAAATTTTCCCATTCCTCGGCCTTGAACACGCAGAGCACCGCCGGCAGCGGGATCGAATTCATGTAGTCGCCGAACCGCACCGAGGTGATGCGGTCGAGCGAGACTTCGACGTTGTCGGAAGTGAAATTGCGCAACGACGTGGTCATCAGCCGCACCAGGCGGTCGAACACGATTTCGAGCATCGGCAGACGTTCATACGACACCATCGCTGAATCGATGATGGCGCGAATGCCGGAATTCTCGTCGAGATGGACTTCGCCAACGCTGAAGCCGAGCAGGTTGTCGATTTCTTCCTGCGACAGAACCCGCTCGCCGCCGCCGTTCTTGCTGCCGTTGCCATTGAGGTCGCGGCCGCCGTCTTCGACCATCGCCGCCCACTGCTCGGCCATCGTCCCGGTCAGTTCGTTTTCGGCAGCCGCCTTCGCCGCCTCAACCGGATCCTCTGAATCCAGCGAAGCTTCCCATTCGGCGGCAATGGCGTCCTGATCGACCTGTTCGGCAGACATCTCGTTAAATCCACTTCCTCACTGAACGAGGATTTCCTTGAACAGCACGGCGCTGACCTGGCCCGGCGAAATAGCCGCGTTGACGCGCTTGGTCAGTTCTTCCTTGAGGCGAAACATGCCGATCGACCCGTTGAGATCGGAGGCGCGCAATTCGCGCAGGTAGGTCTGGAACATGTCGCTGACGCGCGGCAGCGTCGGCTTGATCTGCTCGATCTGCTTCTCGTCCTTCACTTCGAGCACGATCTTGGCCTTGAGATACTGCACGCGCTCGCCGGGCTGCCCGGCAAGGTTCACCAAAATCTCCGGCACATCGATAAAGGACGGCGGCTTCGGTGCCGGCGCCTCGGCGTGCACTTCCTCATGGTGACGGAAGAACATGAACCATGTTCCGCCGCCGACCACGACGAGCAGCACCGCGGCAATCGCGATCAGCTTGATCTTGCTCTTCGGTTTCGGTTCGCCGGCGGCGCCGTCTTCCGATTCATTGTCTGCCATCGCCTGCCCGTCCGAAAATTTGGGAAGAGCTCAATGCCGCCAGGCAGGTCCAGACGCGATACGATTCTGCCAGCGCCCCAAGGCCCTGTTGGTTAACAATTAGTTCGCAATGGTTAACGGAACCTTTCATTCGCCCGCCAGCTAGGAAAATTCTGCCGGCCCAACATGGTCAACAGAACCTTTCTGCCGCCCCCGGCGTTGGGGTGAAAAACGCCAACCATTTGTAAAATATACCGAAATCGACTTGGCACGGTCTTCGCTACTAACACTGCGAACCGCGGCTTGGGAGAGCTGTGCGGTTCGCAGGATCCGCGGCCAGCCTGGGAGGGCGAACCGGGGATCAAAGGGGAGATCGACGATGGAGAATGTGAGTCTCATCGGACTTTCGCGGCAGATGACGCTGGAGCGCCAGCTCGATGTCGTCGCGAACAATGTCGCCAACGTGAACACGACCGGCTTCAAGGCCGACAAGTCGATGTTCGAGGAATACCTGCGCAGCGGCGCCCGCGAAAACAACTTCGTCGGCCGCGACCGCAATGTCTCGTTCGTGCAGGACCGCGCCACGCTGAAGGATTTCTCGCAGGGGCCAAGCGAGCCGACCAAGAACCCGCTCGACGTCGCCATCGACGGCGACGCCTTCCTGGTGGTGCAGACCCCGAACGGCCCGCGCTACACCCGCGACGGCAGCATGCAGATCAATTCGCAGGGCCAGTTGGTGACCAAGACCGGCAACCCGGTGCTCGGGACCTCCGGCCCGATCGTGTTCCAGCCTGGCGACAAGGACATCAACATCGCCGCCGACGGCAACGTCACGGTGCTCGAAGGCGTCAACCGCATCGACTCGGTGCGCGGCAAGCTCCGCATGGTCTCGTTTGCGCAGGCGCAAAAGCTGCTCAAGGAAGGCTCCAACCTGTATTCGGCCGAAGGCGCGCCGCCGCAGCCGACAACGACGTCGAAGCTCAACCAGGGCTTCATCGAGAAATCCAACGTCAACTCCGTAATGGAGATGACCCGGATGATCGACGTTACCCGTGCCTACACGCAGATCTCGGCGATGCTGCAGCAGCAGACCGACATGCGCAAATCGGCGATCGAAAAACTCGCCGACGTTCCGGCCTAAGGAAACACACCCATGCGCGCTCTTTACACCGCAGCGACCGGGATGGCGGCCCAGGAACTCAACGTCCAGGTCATCTCCAACAACATCGCGAACATGCGCACGACCGGCTACAAGAAGCAGGTCGCCTCGTTCCAGGACCTGATCTACGACCACGTCCGCCGCGTCGGCGCGCAGGCCTCCGACCAGGGCACCATCATTCCGGTCGGCGTCGATATCGGCGGCGGCGTCAAGACCGTCGGCACGCCGCGGCTGATGACGCAGGGCACGCTGGCGGCAACCGGCGGCGACCTCGACATCGCCGTGCGCGGCGAAGGCTTTTTCAAGATCCAGATGACCGACGGCACTTTCGCCTATACCCGTGACGGCTCCTTCACCACCGACCAGACCGGCCGCATCGTCACCTCCGCGGGCAACCCGGTGCAGCCGACCATCACGGTGCCGGCGGCGTCTTCCGGCCTGACCATCGCAGCTTCCGGCCAGGTCTCGGTCACCGTCGCAGGTTCGACCACGCCGCAGGTGCTCGGCACGATCAGCCTGACGCGCTTCATCAACAAGGCCGGCCTGCTGTCGATCGGCGACAACCTGTTCACCGATACGCCGGCCTCCGGCGCGCCGCAGGACGGTGTCGCCAATGCCGACGGTTTCGGCGATCTGCAGCAGCGCAATCTCGAACAGGCCAACGTCGAAGTCGTGTCGGAAATCTCCGACCTGATCGCCGCCCAGCGCGCCTACGAGATGAACGCCAAGGTGATCAGCGCGGCCGACCAGATGCTGCAGTCCACTTCCGCCATGTTCCGCTGAGGAGGATGACCATGAAGTTCCGTTCGCTCCTGCTCGCCACCACCCTGCTCGCTTTCGGCGCCACCGCCGTACTCGGCCAGAGCCGCAACGAAGTGCTGGCCTCGCCGGTACTGCGCGCCAACGTCACCGTCTCCAGCGACGTGGTGCGGATCGGCGACGTCATCGACAATGCCGGCCCGGCCGCGCCCATCGCGATCTACCGTGCACCGGATCTCGGCACTGTCGGCTCGCTGCCGGTCGCCAAGGTGATCGCCGCATTGCGCGCGCATCAGGTGATCGGCGTCGATACCCGCGAACTCACCGACATCACCGTCACCCGGCTGTCGCGCAGCCTGGACGGCAAGGAGATTGAGAACCAGGTGGCGCTGGCGCTGGCGCATCGCAACGGCCTCGGCGACGCCGCCAACCTGACGTTGACCTTCGACCGCGACGTGCAGACGATGCAGCTCGATGCCGCGACATCCGGCGCGCTGGAGCCGGTCGCGACCCGCTTCGATGCCCGCAGCGGCCGCTTCGACATCACCTTCGCGATCGGCAGCGACACGGGCGCTTCGACCAAGCTGCGCTTCACCGGCACCGCGGTCGAGACCGTCGAAGCCGCCGTGCTTGCCCGCTCCGTCGACAGCAAGGAAGTGCTGAAAGCTTCCGACGTCGTCATCGAACGCCGCCCCAAATCCGAAGTCGGCAATGATGTCGCCAGCCGCGATCGTGCGGTCGGCATGCAGGTGCGTCGCCAGCTTCGCTCCGGCCAGGCGCTGCGCATCGCCGATCTCGCCAAGCCCGATCTGGTGACGCGCGACCAGGCGGTGACGCTGGTCTACGAATCCTCCGGGCTCTATCTCACGATCCGCGGCAAAGCGATCGAGAACGGCACCGAGGGCGACGTCGTCAACGTCATCAATCTGCAGTCCAAGCGCACGGTATCCGGCGTCGTGGTCGGCCGCGGCCAGGTCGCGGTGGCGGTCCCCGGCCCGCGCCTGCCGCCGACCGAGAAGCTGTCCGACAAGGTCTCCCAGGCTGCCGCCCCGGTCGCGATCGCCGCCAATGAATCCACAGTGTCCCGTAAAGCCGAGTAATGTTGATGTACCCATCCAACCGCGTTGTTCTGCTCGCCACCCTGCTGACCACCACCGTGCTGTTCAGCGGCTGCTCGTCGATCGAGCGGCTGTCGGCGATCGGTGAAAAGCCGGCGTTGACCGCGATCGAGAATCCGGTGGCGCAGGCCGGCTACAAGCCGGTGCAGATGCCGATGCCGAAGCCGGAAGTGGCGTCGTACAACGCCAACTCGCTGTGGCGATCGGGCTCGCGCGCCTTCTTCAAGGACCAGCGCGCGCACCAGATCGGCGACATCCTCACGGTCACCGTGAACTTCACCGACAAGGCCAACATCGCCAACGAGACGCAGCGCAGCCGCACCAACAAGGAAGATTCCGGCATCACCGATTTCGTCGGTTCCAAACTGCTGACCGGCTCGGCCGCCTCGGTGCTGCCAGGCCGGCTGCTGACCGCCGACGGCACCTCATCGAGCGACGGCAAGGGCTCGGTGGCACGGCAGGAAAACCTGCAGACCAGCGTCGCCGCCGTGGTCACGCAGTTGCTGCCGAACGGCAACCTCGTCGTCGAAGGCAAGCAGGAAATCCGTGTCAATTATGAAATCCGCGAACTGATCGTCGCCGGCATCGTTCGCCCGGAAGACATCCAGAGCGACAACACCATCGACAGCGCCAAGATCGCCCAGGCCCGCATCGCTTATGGTGGCCGCGGCCAGATCACCGACGTGCAGCAGCCGCGCTACGGCCAGCAAGTCATGGACGTGCTGCTGCCGTTCTAACCTTTCCCGAGCTCCCACACGCGATCGTGCTCCCACGCGATCACGTGTTTCCAACGCGGCCTTCCGTCAGCTCCCCTGACGGAAGGCCGTCGTCGTTTTCTTCCCTCTCCTCTTGTGGGAGAGGGTGGCCGCGCGCCAGCGCGGACGGGTGGGGTAGTGTTTCGCGAAAAGGCCCCCTCATCCGACGCGGACGGAGCCTGTCATCGGGAGGTGCCTTGCGCCAACCCGTTGGTCAGCGCCACCTTCTCCCACCTAGCGAAGCTTCGCTTCGCACGGGGGAGAAGGGACGATGGAACTGCAAATGCGCAGTTCCTCGTGCGAGAGCAGCAGCGAACAGCTACTGGACGCTCAGCGCGACGAAGCGCAATTCGCCTTCGCCGTTCGATACCAGCAGCAGCACCGACTTCTTGCCGTCCTTCTTCAAGGCATCAATGCGCTTCTTGACGTCGGCGGGATTGCTCACCGCCTCCTGCGCGACTTCGACGATAACGTCGCCGGCGGAGAGCCGCTTCTCGGCGGCGTCGGAGCCGTTGTCGACCGAGGTCACGATCACGCCCTTGACGCTGTCCTTGATCTTGAACTTGGCGCGCATCTCCTTGCTCAGCCCGGTCAGATCGAGGCCGAGCGCCTTCTGCGTCACCGGCTTGTCGGCTTCCGGCATCGACTTCACCGAGGCCGGCTGGGGCTTGTCACCGTCATCGAGCCGGCCGAGCGTGACCTGCCTGGTCTCTTCCTTGCCCTTGCGGATGATGGTGACATCGACCGCCTTGCCGACCGCAGTATCCGCCACGATGCGCGACAGATCCTTGGGCTCCTTGACGTCCTTGCCGTCGAACTTGATGACGACGTCGCCGGGCTCGATGCCGGCGGGCTTGGCCGGGCCCTTGTCGTCGATCCCCGCGATCAGCGCGCCGCGCGCGGGCTTGATGTTGAGGCTCTCGGCAATCTCGTCGGTGACCTGCTGGATGCGGACGCCGAGCCAGCCGCGGCGCAGTTCGCCGAACTCGCGCAGCTGCGCGACCACCCCCGTCACCGTCTTCGACGGCACCGCAAAGCCGATACCGATGGAGCCGCCGGAAGGCGAGATGATCAGCGTGTTGACGCCAATCACGTCGCCGTCGAGGTTGAACAGCGGACCGCCGGAATTGCCGCGATTGATCGAGGCGTCGGTCTGGATATAGCTGTCGTAGGGACCGGAGTTGATATCGCGGTTACGCGCCGAGACGATGCCCGCGGTGACCGTGCCGCCGAGGCTGAACGGGTTGCCGATCGCAATCACCCATTCGCCGAGCCGCAGCTTTTCGGAATCGCCGAACTTGACCGCGATCAGCGGCTTGGTCGGCTTGAACTTCAGCACCGCCAGATCGGTCTTCTTGTCGACGCCAACCAGCTCAGCCTTGATCTTGGTGCCGTCGTTGAGAATGACGTTGATCTCGTCGGCGTCGGCGATGACGTGGTTGTTGGTGACCACGATGCCCGAGGTGTCGATGATGAAGCCGGAGCCCAGCGAATTGGTCTTGCGCGGCTGCATGCCGCCGTTCTTGTCGCCGCCCGGACCGCCGCGGCGGTTCTTGAAGAAGTCGTCGAAGAATTCCTCGAACGGCGAACCCGGCGGCAGTTGCGGCATGGCGCCGCGCGGATTGTCGCCGCCGCCCTTGCTGTCACCGCCACCCTTGTTGGCTTCCACGGTCTGCGTGGTCGAGATGTTGACCACCGCATCGATCACCTTCTCGGCGACGTCGGCAATCCCGTCGGGACCCCGGGCGAGAGCGGGCGCCGAGAAGGCGGCGACGGCGGTGCCGAGGCAGAGCGCCGTCAACCACGGGCGCAGGCGAATGCTCAAGGCTGGAATCGCGATGGACATGGGACGAACGTCTCCTGAGGGATTCGGAAATTTGACAGTCAGAGTGCGCCCGAACATGGCTTTCGCGCAAGCGGATGGACGCGTGATCCGGTGGCCACCAACGCTGCCGGTGGCGGCGGAAAGCCGGCTACGAGCTTACGATGCCATTGAACGGGTTGGCATTTCTGGAAAATACGAGGGCGCGACCGCGCCTAGCGGCGCACGAACCAGATCAGGATCAGGCCACCGATCGCGGAGCCGATGCCGGCGATCCGCAGCAGATTGTCCGGCGTCGCCAGCGCGCTTTTCATCGCACGGCGCATCCAGCCCGGAAATGCCAGAAACAGGATGCCTTCGAACACGAACAGGATACCGATGCCGATGAGGAAGTCGGCGAAAGCTATGGACCTCATCCGACTTCAACTCCCGAAACGTTCTACCCTGAGCGTTTTTGTAAAAAAATGGGGCGCGCCTCGGTGAAGGCGCACCCCATCCATAGATCAGAGCGGCAGCGAACGCAAAGCGGACGCTGCCACGTCGTTACGGCCTGGCCGCCGCCGCCTTGCCCGTCGGGTTGGCGAAGAAACGGAAGAACTCCGAATCCGGCCGCAGCAGGAAGCGCGTGTCGTTGCTCTTCAGGCCGTTCTCGTAAGCCGTCATCGAACGGTAGAAGGCGAAGAACTCCGCATCCTTGCCGTAAGCTTCCGCGAACAACCGGTTGCGCTCGCCGTCGCCGACGCCGCGCGTGGTTTCAGCGGTGGAGTTGGCGTCGGCGATGATCACCGTGGCTTCGCGATCCGCCTTGGAGCGGATCTCCTGCGCCTTCTGGCCGCCCTGCGCGCGGAACTCGGCAGCTTCGCGCTGACGTTCCGTCTGCATCCGCTGATACACCGCCTGGCTATTCGACTCCGGCAGATCGGCGCGGCGGATGCGGACGTCGACGACGGAGATGCCGTAGCCGTCGGCTTCCTTGTCGAGCTGATCGCGGATCCGGTTCATCAGGCCTTCGCGTTCGTCGCGCACCACCTGGATGAAGGTGACCTCGCCGAGCACGCGGCGCAGCGACGCGTTAAGCAGCGTGGTAAGCTGGATATTCGCCGCCTGGATCGAACCGATGCTCTGATAGAAGCGCAGCGCGTTCTTGATGCGGTAACGCGCGAAGGCGTCCACCACGAGGCGCTTCTGGTCCGACGCGATGACTTCCTGCGCCGGGTTTTCCAGATCGAGGATCCGCTTGTCGATGCTGATCACCGTGTCGATGAACGGCAGCTTGAAGTTCAGACCGGGATCGGTGACCACGCGGACTGGCTCACCGAGCCTGACCACGAGGACCTGTTCGGTCTGTCTCACGGTGAAGATCGAGCTGTAGCCGACGATAATGACGGCGAGCAGCACAATCAGTGCAACGATACCTGAAATTCCGGACTTCATCGGGTGCTCCCGCTCTGCTGTTGCGGCTGCACAGGTGTCGCCGGGGGCTGACGCCGCGGCGTCAGCTCATTCAAGGGAAGATAGGGCACGACGCCTTGCGCGCCGGCGCCGCCGTCATAGACCAGCTTCTCGGCGCCGCCGAGAATCCGCTCCATGGTTTCCAGATAGATGCGCTGGCGGGTCACGTCGGGCGCCTTCTTGTATTCGTCGTAGACGCTGAGGAAGCGCGCGCTCTGGCCCTTGGCCTCGGCAATCGCCTGTTCCTTGTAGCCTTCGGCGACCTGCAGGATCTGCGAAGCCCGGCCGCGCGCATCGGGAACGACACGGTTGGCATAGGTCTGGGCTTCGTTCTGCAGACGCTCAAGATCGGCGCGTGCCGCCTGGACGTCACGAAACGCATCGATCACCTGGGCCGGCGGATCGACTTTCTGCATCTGCACCTGTTGCACGAGAACGCCGGCGCCGTAGCCGTCGAGCGTCTTCTGCATCAGTTCCTGAACGCCGGCTTCCGTCGTGGTGCGGGCGCCGGTCAGGATCGGCTGAATGTTGGCACGGCCGACCACTTCGCGCATCGCGCTCTCGGCCACCGCTTTCACGGTGCCCTCGGGGTTCTGGATGTTGAACAGGAAGTTGCCGACACCGTCCGGCTTGATCCGCCACAACACGGTGAAATCGACGTCGACGATGTTCTCGTCGCCGGTCAGCATCAGGCTCTCTTCGGGCACGTCACGCATGGTGCGGCCACGGCGGGTGGGATCCTCGATCAGCGACATGCCGATGCTGAGCGTCGAGACGCGCAGCGCCTTCGGCAACAGCACGGTCTCGACCGGGTACGGCAAATGGTAGTTCAGGCCGGGCTGCACGGTGCGGACATGCTTGCCGAAACGCAGCACCACGCCAAGCTCTTCGGACTGCACGCGGAAGAAGCCGGACAGGCCCCAGATCACAAGCGCCGCGCCGAGAACGAGGGCGATGCCCATGCCGCTGACGAAGCCGCCGGGCAGCAGCGACTGCAGGCGGTCCTGGCCGCGGCGCAGCAGATCCTCGAGATCAGGCGGTCGGGGGCCAGTTGACTGCGGGCCGGATCCCCATGGTCCCTTCGGACCAGAGCTCCACGGGCCTCCGCCTTGATTCTTCCACGGCATCAACAATCTCCTCTGCGCGGACCGGAAACCGGCCTCGCCACATCTGGATGGCTTTATAGGGGACAGACCCGGTCGTTACAACGCGGGGGCAGGCAGGCTCGAACTAAGCGCGAAGTCCTGAAAGTCAATGTTAACAGGCCTTAACGCGTCTCGCGCGCACCATGCCGACGATATGTCACATAGGAGAAATCGACGCTGTCCTCGCCCGCGGCAGCGTTGCGGACGCGGCCGACCTCTTCCCAGATCGCGGTGTGGATCGGCGCGAAATACGCGTCACCCTCGGGTTTGGCGTGGACTTCGGTGATTTCGAGCCGGTCGGCGGCGTCCATCCATTGCGCATAGATTTCGGCGCCGCCGATCACGGCGATCTCGGTGGCCGAACGCCGCAGCGCATCGCCGGAAGCCACCTCGCGCGCCGCCGCAAACGAGGTCGTCACCACGGCGCCGGCCGCGCGGTAGTCCGGGTTTCGGGTGATCACGATATTGGTCCGCCCGGGCAACGGCCGGCGCAGCGACTCGAAGGTCTTGCGGCCCATCACGATCGGCTTGCCCATGGTCAGCGCCTTGAAGCGCTGCATGTCGGACTTCAGCCGCCACGGAATGGCATTGCCCTGCCCTATCACGCCATTCTCGGCGACGGCAACGATGAGGACAATGGCAGGACCGGGTTTGTTAGTTGCGGTCACACTGCAACCTCGGCCTTGATGTGCGGATGCGGGTCGTAGCCCTCCAGCGTGAAGTCTTCAAAGCGAAACGCGAAGATGTCCTTCACGTCCGGATTGATCTTCATCAGAGGCAGCGGTCGCGTCGGGCGCGTCAGTTGCAGACGCGCCTGCTCGAGATGGTTGGAATAGAGATGCGCGTCGCCCAGCGTGTGAATGAACTCGCCGGCCTTGAGGCCGGTGACCTGCGCGACCATCATCGTCAGCAGCGCGTAGGACGCGATGTTGAAGGGCACCCCGAGGAACACGTCGGCGGAGCGCTGGTACAGCTGACAGGACAGCTTGCCGTTCGCGACATAGAACTGGAACAGGCAGTGGCACGGCGGCAGCGCCATCTTGTCGACGTCCGCCGGGTTCCACGCCGTCACGATCAGCCGCCGCGAATCCGGGTTGCGCTTGATCATCTCCACGACATTGGCGATCTGGTCGATGCTGCGGCCATCGGCCGCCGGCCAGGAGCGCCACTGCGAGCCATAGACCGGACCGAGATCGCCGTTGGCGTCCGCCCATTCGTCCCAGATCGAGACGCCGTTATCCTTGAGATATTTGATGTTGGTGTCGCCGGCGAGGAACCACAGCAACTCGTGGATGATCGCCTTCAGCGGCAGCTTCTTGGTCGTCAGTATAGGGAAGCCGGCTGCCAGGTTGAAGCGCGTCTGGTGGCCGAACACCGACAGCGTGCCGGTGCCGGTGCGGTCGTGCTTTTCAGCGCCGTCGGCGAGGATGCGTTCGAGCAGGTCGTGATACTGGTTCATGGTCAATTCTGCAGGCTTGCGGGCCATCGAACGTAGCGTCCGGGCCGGCCATTCGACACGGCGATTCCTGCTTATACCCCGAAAAATGCACATCGGGTCGGCAAACGACAAGGGGCCGGATTTGCACCCGGCCCCTTGAAATCACGCAGTTTTATCCGAAATGGATCAGTTCGCCGCCGGCTTCAGCACGGCCGACCACTTGACGACCTCGGCCTTTACCAGCTCGGCCAAGGCGGCTTGGCTGCGGCCTTCCATCTTGGGAATGTCGGAACCCAGATCAAGCAAACGCTTGCGGACGTTCTCGTCATCCAGCGCCTTGGCGGCGGCGGCGTTCAGCTTGGCGAGGATCGGCGCGGGCGTGCCCTTGGGCGCGAAGATCGCGTTCCAGGCCGAGACCTGGTACTTCGGCAGGCCGCCTTCGGTGGTGGTCGGCAGGTTCGGCAGCGACGCATTGCGCTCAGGGGTGGCGACCGCATAGGCCTTGATGGTGCCGCCATTGATCTGCGGCACGGCGTTGACGATCTGGTCGCACATATAATCGACCTGGCCGCCGACCAGCGCGTTCATCGCCGGTCCGGTGCCGTTGAACGGCACGCCGATCGGCTTGATCTCAAGCACCGAGCTCAGCAATTCGCAGGACGAGTAGGACACCGAGCCAACGCCGGCATGGGCCATGTTCATCTTGTCGGTGTTGGCCTTCACGTAGGAAACGAATTCCTTGAGGTCCTTGGCCGGAAAATCCTTCTTCGCCAGGATCAGGATCGGGGTGCCGGCCAGCAGCGCGACGGGCTCGAAATCCTTCTCGGGGTGATAGGCCAGCTTCGGATACAACGGCACGGCTGCGGCGTGGGTGCCCATGTGTCCGGTGATCAGCGTGTAGCCGTCGGGATTGGCGCGTGCCGCGCGCGTCGTCGCGGTGGTGCCACCGGCGCCGACCACGTTCTCGATGATGATGTTCTGGCCCAGCGTCTTGGCCATTTCAGCCGTGACGATGCGGGCGATGATGTCGGTCGGGCCACCGGCCGCAAACGGGACGATCATGGTGATATTGCGGGTCGGATAGTCCTGGGCCTGGGCGGAAGCGGCGATCGAGCCGAGGCCAGCCAGCGCAAGGCTGGCGGTCGCAAGCGTGCGACGAAGCATATTCATTCAATTTCTCCCCGAAGATTTTCTGTCATCGCCAGCGCGATGCATTCGGGGCAAATCAATACACGCCGCGGCCCGAAGTCCATTCGACTTCGGGCCGCGGCGCAACGACGCAGGCTGACTTTTGGGTCAGCTTTCGGATTCGACGAACACCTCGTCGCGCTTCTTTCGCAGCGCGGGAAGCAGCGCCAGCACCAGCAGGAAAGCCGAGATGGCCATCAGGCTGGCGGACAACGGACGGGTGAAGAACACCGTGCCGTCGCCGCGCGAGATCAGCAGGGCCCGGCGCAGGTTCTCTTCCATCAGCGGCCCCAGCACCATGCCGAGCAGCAACGGCGCCGGCTCGAAATCGTGCTTGATGAGCCAGTAGCCGAGCAGACCGAAGATGCCTGCCAGCACCACGTCCATCGGTGCGTTGTTCACCGAATAGATGCCGATGCAGCAGAAGATCACGATCGACGGGAACATCAGCCGGTACGGCACGCGCAGCAGGCGGACCCAGATGCCGACCAGCGGCAGGTTGATGACCAGCAGCATCAGGTTGCCGACCCACATCGAGGCGATCATGCCCCAGACCAGTTCGGGCTGCTTCTGCATCACCTGCGGACC
>NZ_JAQGJT010000080.1 GCF_028290495.1 Tardiphaga sp. | reverse complement strand
GACAGGATCGACCGATGAATCGCGCGAGATCACGGCGATCTTGGCCCGCGATCCCGGATCGCGCGCTACCGCCTTCACCTCGACGATGCCGTCATAGATTTCCGGCACTTCCTGGGCGAACAGCCGCGCCATGAATTGCGGATGCGTGCGCGACGGGAAGATCTGCGGTCCGCGCGGCTCGCGCCGCACGTCGTAGATATAGGCGCGGATGCGGTCGCCGTTGCGGAACACCTCGCGCGGCAGCATCTCGTCGCGGCGCACGATCGCTTCGCCGCGGCCGAGATCCACCACGACGTTCCCGTATTCCACCCGCTTGACGATGCCGTTGACGACGTCGCCGATGCGGTCCTTGTATTCCTGATACTGCCGGTCGCGTTCGGCCTCGCGCACCTTCTGCACGATCACCTGCTTGGCGGATTGCGCGGCGATGCGGCCATATTCCAGCGGCGGCAGGGTATCGGCGATGGTGTCGCCGATCTGCGCGCCGGGGTTGGCGCGCTCGGCGTCGAACAGCGAGATCTGGTTGGAGGAGTTCTCGACATCCTCGACCACCAGCATGTGGCGGGTGAGCTGCAACTGGCCGGTCTTCGGATTGATCTCGGCGTGCACGTCGGTTTCGGAGCCGTAACGCGCCCGTGCCGCCTTGGCGATGGCATCTTCCATCGCCTCGATCACGATGCTGCGGTCGATCGATTTTTCCCGCGCAACCGCTTCCGCGATCTGAAGCAATTCGAGTTTATTGGCGCTGACAGCTGCCATGTCTCAGTCTCCTTCGGTGGGGTCGAGGCCCAGACGCTGTCTTTCAGCGGCCAGCCGGTGTTCCTTGGTGTTCTTGGGCGGAGTCTTCGGGGCAGCCTTCTTGGCGGCCTTGAGCTTGGGCTTCGGCGCGAAGCTCTTGGTGGGGTCGCTGCGCTTGGCGTGCGCGGGCGGCGCCGGCAGGATGCCAAGGCCCTGCTTCATGTCGCGCTCGGCCTGCTTGCCGCGGCGCATCGATTCCGCGATCAGCTCGTCGGTCAGCACTAGATTGGCGTTGGAAATGTCTTCCAGCGGCAGCCGCGTGATGGGGTCTTCGCCGTCGCGAGCGCCTTCGCGATCCAGCAACACGACGTCGCCTTCGATGGCGCCGAGCAGGCCGCGGAACCGCTTGCGGCCGCCAACGGGCACCGCCATCTCGATCTTGACCAGATAGCCTTCGTAGCGCTCGAAATCGGTGCGGCGAACCAGCGGCCGATCGATGCCGGGCGAGGAAACCTCGAGCCGGTAGGCGCGCTCGATCGGGTCGGAAACGTCCAGCACCGGCGACAAGGCGTGCGAGATTGCCTCGCAATCCTCGACCAGCATGGTGCCGTCGGGGCGTTCCGCCATGATCTGCACGGTGCAGCCGAGTTCGCCGGAAATCTTGATGCGGACCAGCCGGTACCCCATGCCATGCAGCACCGGACCGGCGATCGCAGATACGCGCGCGGCAGCGCCCGGTTCAATGACCAGACGCGGCTCATCGAGCAGTTCGAGATCCACGGGCTCTGTGGTCGGTTCGGTCATCATGAGGGTCAAAGGTTGGTCAACTGACTGGATTGGGTCGGGCTTCAGCCCGGCCATCGGACCTGACCAAACCCCGCCGTGTCGGCAGCCGGAGCCCGTTCAGGTAATAAAAAAGAGCGGGTCCCGAGGGGCCCACTCTCAAACGCGTTCGTATGAGAAACCATAAGTTATGGGCGATATAGCCGTTTTGCGACGCCCCGGCAAGGCCTGCTGGCCCTCCTGAAATAAATTTAGCCGGCCGGGAACCGCGTCCGTCGGGCTAACCATTCTTTCATGAACGCCAACCTAAGGTGCAGCTGCCTGTATGGCGCGGTTGAGTATATTTGATGACGGTGGCGCATTCCATAATTCCCGGGCTTGAGGATATCGTCCAGCATGGCGATCCCAAGCGACGGGGCGACGCCGTTCGCAAGATCTCGGACCTGTTTCTGGCCGGCGCCTCCCGGTACCAGCCTGCCCACATCGATCTGTTCGACGGTATCCTGACCAGCCTCGTGCCGCAGACCGAAGTGGAAGCGCGCAGCGCGCTTGCCGAACGGCTGGCGTCGTTGAGCAATGCGCCGCCACAACTGGTCGCGTTGCTGGTCCACGACGACGAGATCATGATAGCCGGGCCGCTTTTGCGCCGTTCGCCGGTGATCAACGAGATGACGCTGGTTGAAATCGCCAAGCTCAAAGGCCAGCAGCATCTCCTGGCGATGTCAGACCGGCCGACGCTGTCGCCTCCGATCACGGATGTCATCGTGCGCCGCGGCGATCGCGACGTGGTGCGTCGCGTTGCCGGCAATGCCGGCGCCAATTTCTCCCATCTTGGCTATGCCGGTCTGATCCGCCGCGCCGGCGACGACGGCGTGCTGGCTGTCACCGTGGGGCAGCGCGGCGATCTGTCGCCACCGCAGCTCAAGGACCTGCTCGCGCGTTCCGTCGAAGTGGTGCGTCGCCGGCTGTTCGACGCCGTGCCGACCCACCAGCGCGAGGCGATCAACCGGGCGCTTGCGGAAATTTCCGGTACGGCGACGAATCCCGCGATCACCCGTGACTTCGCCGCCGCGCAGCGCGTGGTGCGGAAGCTGCACCATGCCGATGAACTCAACGAAGGCGCGCTGTTGCGCTTCGCCAGGGCCCATCAATATGAGGAGACCGCGGCGGCGCTGTCGGCGATGTCCGGCGTGCGTATCGCCACCATCGATCAGTTGCTGAAGGGCGATCGCGACGATCCGATCCTGATTCTCGGCAAGTCGGTCGCCATTTCCTGGGCCACCGTGCGCGCGCTGATGGCGCTGCGGCTTGGTCCCGGACGTACGCCGGCAGCGGCGGATGTGGAAGAGGCGCGACTGAATTTCGAGCGTCTGGTGCCGGCCACCGCGCAGCGCGTTCTGACCTTCTGGCAGACCCGCGACCCGACCGCGCCGATGCCGGCGTAATCGCCAGACAACAGGTTCTCGTTCCCCGAACGCTGCGCAACGCGCTCGGGAAACGCGTCAACCTGCCGTGCGCTTTGAAATCACATACGCCGCCTTGCGGCCTTCGCGGGTGGCTTTGCGGCCATAGCGGGTCATGGTGTAGTTCGGCCATGGCGATTGCCAGTCGGCGGCGCGCTCTGCGGTCCAGGTGAAATCCGGTGAACGCATCAGGTGCCACAGCGTCCATGCGACGTAATCCTCGATGTCGCAGACGAAGCGGAACTCACCCGATGGCACCAGCACCCGGGCCATCGACGCCAGGGTCGCGTCCTGCACGAAGCGGCGCTTCCAGTGCCGGCGCTTCGGCCAGGGGTCGGGATGGATCAGGTCGATCCGCGCGAAGGAGTGCGGCGGCGCCCAGGCCAGCAACTCGGCGGCGTCGCCGGCCAGCAACCTGATGTTGCCGATCTCTTTTTCGTCGATCTCCGTGAGAATTCTCGCCATGCCGTTGACGTAGGGCTCGCAGCCGATGAAGCCGGTGCGCGGATGGGCGAGCGCTTCGGCGACCAGATGCTCGCCGCCGCCGAATCCGATCTCGACGCGAACGGTATCGACCGCCGGCGTGAACAGCGTGCGCAGATCGGCCGGCGCCGGATGGGCGATGTCGAGCGCGAGGCGCGGCAGCAGCGTGGCGACCAGGTCGGCCTGGTGCAGGCGGAGCTTGTGGCCCTTGCGGCGTCCGAAGAATGAGCCGCGGTAGAAGCCGTCATCGTCCGGCGTGGTGGTGCCGTCGCTGGCGGAGGTGTGGTGGTCGTTGGAATCGGGTGCGGGCTGGTTCATGGCGCGCGATTGATACAGCCAGAATCAGGCCGACGCCACCGGTCCCGCAACGTTGAGCGCTGTCAGCGTTCGTCCGGCGCCTCACGGGCAGCGATCTGCTCGACCATATCGACGATGCTGCGGCGGAGCTTGGCGTCGGTAATGCGGGTAAAGGCGCGGGTTAGCGCGAGGCCTTCGGTGGTGGCGAGGAAATCGGACACGTAAGCCGGCGAGGACGCTTCGCTGAAGCCGTCGGCATGCAGAATTGCGCCCGGGCCGCCCTCGAACAGGAATGAAACGGGGACCTGAAGAATTTCCGAAATCTGCTGCAACCGGCTGGCGCCAACCCGGTTGGTGCCCTTTTCGTATTTTTGTACCTGTTGAAACGTGAGACCGAGCGCCTCGCCAAGTTTTTCCTGGCTCATGCCGAGCATGATGCGCCGCATGCGCACACGGCTGCCGACATACTTGTCGACCGGATTAGGCGCTTTGGCCGACATCCCATTCACTCCCAGATCAGTTCAAAGCTCACACGTCTCAAAACACGTTCAACATTGCGGACCATGACCCGATCCGAAGCATACTTCGTTCTTCGTTTCGCCGCGGCGATGCCAACAACATCGTAGTCGATTTTATTCCAACTGCAAATTTTCCTAAGCGGAAATTTTGAACACCTCGCTACCTTATTCTCACCGAGTGAGAATTTTCGTCGCAAGCTACTGCACAAATATCACTCTATCTGCAGCGGCTGGATGCGACTTCAAATCGCAGCTACGCCCTGGCGTTCAAGCGCGCGGCGGCGCCCGGCGTCGCACGGCGATGATCATCGCCAGTGCGACGAACAGCGCGGCTGGAATATCTCCAATCCGCGCATAGACGGTGGGGCCTATCGCTGAAGGCAGTCCGGCATCCAGCACGCCTTCGACGCCGAGATCGAGTCGCGCGATGATGCGGCCGAGCGGATCGATCACTGCGGAGATGCCGGTGTTCGCTGCGCGAACAATCGGCAGTCCTTCTTCCACCGCGCGCATCCGCGTTTGCTGCAGATGCTGATAGGGGCCGGTGGAGATTCCGAACCAGCCGTCATTGGTGAGGTTGACGATCCAGCCCGGCCGGTCGTCGCGCGAAGTTACATCGCCGGGGAAAACCGCTTCGTAGCAGATCAGCGGCAGCATCCTCGGTGCGCCGGGAATCTCCAGCGAGCGCCGCCGCGTGCCGGGGATGAATCCGCCGACTTGTTTGGTGAGTTGCTGGAAGCCGATCTTTTCGGCGAACTCCTGAAAAGGCAGATACTCGCCGAACGGCACCAAGTGTAGTTTGTCGTAAGCGGAGACGATGCTGCCTTCGTCGTCGATCACGAAGATCGAATTGTAAGCGCGCGTCACGCGCGTGCCCGGCGGCTGGTCGGGCGGGCGCACCGCGCCGGTGACAAGCGTAGTGCCCTTCGGCAGCAACGCGGCAATTTGCGCCATCGCGTCCGGCTCGCGCGACAGGAAGAATGGAAACGCGGACTCCGGCCAGATCAAAATGCTGGCATCGCCGACGCCGCTGGAATCCGGCCCGGTGGCGCGGTCCGACAGCGCGAGGTACTTCTTCATGACTTCCGCCTTGGCGGCGTAGTTGAAGCGGACGTCCTGCGCGAGGTTCGGCTGCATGATGCGCAGCTTCACGCCCGCGACCAGTTGCGTCGGCGTGCGCGACAACCGGGCCATGCCGTACAAGCCCATCACGGCGAGCAGCACCAGCGCGAGTGAGACGGGCAGCCACGGCCGCGCGGTGCGCGAACGGCCATCGATCAGGATGGAAGGTGACGCAAAAATCGCAACCGCCAGGAAGGTCATGCCCCACAGCCCGATCAGCGACGCGGTCTGCGCCAACGCCAATGGCTCGGTGAGCGCGTAACCAAAACTGTTCCAGGGAAAGCCGGTCAGCACATGGCCGCGCAGCCATTCGCCGATGGTGAGGCAGGCGGCGAGCGCCAGCACGCGGGAATAGTCCTTGGTCCAGATCAGCCGCGCCAGCGCGAAGCCCAGCGCCGTGAACAGCGCCAGATATGCGGGCAGGCCGCAGATAGCGGCGGGTAGCAGCCACGCAAAGGTCTGCGCATCGACCAGGAAGGCGTAGCCGATCCAGTACAGGCCCGGCACGAAGTAACCGAAGCCGAACCACCAGCCGGCCATCGCCGCGGCGGGAATGCCGCGCATTTTGCCAGCGGCAGAGCCGTCGATCAGCCAGACCACGATCGGGAAGGTAACGAACAGCACCGGCCAGGCGTTGAACGGCGCCATCGCCAGCGACGATACTGCACCGGCCGCAAGCGCAATGGCCGCGCGCTTCCAGCCCCAGGCCAGGATGATCGACAGAGCCAGGTTGCGCAGCATGCGAGAACTCACCGTGAACCCGCGCTGTCTGGCCGCGACGACGTGGCGTTGTCATTGGCCTGCGCCGGGCCGGAAGTGTCGCTGCCGGCGTCGCGGCGGCGGGGGTCGCGCGACCGCACGGCCGGGCGCTCCTTTCGAGGTCCGATGCGCAGACGCTTGACGCGGCGCGGATCGGCGTCGAGCACTTCGATCTCGAAATTACCGGGGCCGGAGATCACCTCGCCGCGCACCGGCAAGCGTCCGACATGGGTGACGAGATAGCCGCCGAGCGTTTCGACTTCCTCGCCGGCTTCGCCGGTGACGAATTCCTCGCCGACCATGGCGATGACATCCTCGAGGCTGGCGCGTGCATCGGCGATGAAGGAATCGCCCTGCTTGACGATCGAGGGTGGCTCGTCGCTGTCGTGTTCGTCGTCGATCTCGCCGACGATCTGTTCGACGATATCCTCGATCGAAACGAGGCCGTCGGTGCCGCCATATTCGTCGACGACCAAAGCGAGATGGATTCGCGCCGCCTGCATCTGCGCCAGCAGATCGATCGCGCGCATCGACGGCGGCACGTACAACAGCTTGCGGATGATGCCGGTCTCGGACACCTTTTGCGCCAGATCAATCGAACGCAGATCCAGCCCGGCCGGCAGCACTTTCTTGCGCTTGGCGGTGGAGGGCACGACCGCGCGGGCCTTCGAGGTCATGAAGGCGAGCAGGTCGCGGATGTGGACGATGCCAACGGGGTCGTCGAGCGTTTCGTCATAGACCACGAGGCGCGAATGTGCGGCGCTCTCGAACAGGCCCATCAATTCACCGAGCGGGATGTCCTGCTTCACGGCGACGATATCGGCGCGATGCACCATCACGTCGGCGATGCGCCGCTCGTGCAGTCCAAGAATGTTGCGCAGCATGGTGCGCTCGATGGTCGAGAAACCGGTCTCGTCGGGCGTCGAGGCATCGAGGACCACTTGCAGGTCGTCGCGCACGGAGCCGGGCTTCCAGCCGAACAGCGAGCGAATGGCGCGGGTCAGCCAGTTTTCGGCGGAGGGGCGTAGCACCTCGCCGTCATGGATGACCGCAGGCAGGTTGCTCACGGTGCTCGCGTGGTCGTTGCTACTGTCGCCGTCGGGCATCTCAGATCACCCGATCCTGATCGGCATCGGGATCTCGATCCATATATGGATCGGCAATGCCGAGCTGGGCCAGAATCTCGCGTTCCAGCGCTTCCATCGCCTCGGCCTCGCCGTCCTTCTCATGGTCGTAGCCGACCAGATGCAGGAAGCCGTGCACGGCGAGGTGGCTGAGGTGGTTCTCGAACGTTTTCTCTTCCTCGTCGGCTTCGCGCCGCGTGGTCTCATAGGCGATCGCGATGTCGCCGAGCATGCGCGGCGCATCGTCCGGCTCCTGCGCGCCTTCCGGCGGCTGCAGGGCGGGGAAAGAAAGCACGTTGGTCGGCTTGTCGATGCCGCGCCAGTTCTTGTTCAGGGTCTGGATGCCGGCATCGTCGGTCAGCATGATCGCCAGTTCGGCGTCCGCCGTGTCGGCATCGACATGCGCCGCGGCGGCTTCGATCGCACGAAAAATCACCGCTTCGGCTCCCGCCTCGGCGTTCCAGCAATCGGCGACAATCATGACTTCGGTCGCGGGCAGTGTGGTGGTCGTCATCGGTGTAGAACTTCTTTCGCGGGCGATCCCGACATCGGGACCGCCAATGGCTTGAGTGGGGGACATCAGGCTTTTTGGACCGCGGGCTTCTGCGGTATTCCCTCATAGGCAGCAACGATCCGCGCCACCAATTCATGGCGGATCACGTCTTCGGCGGTGAACTTGACCTGCGCGATGCCCTGTACGCCATCGAGCAGGCGTGCGGCCTCGGCGAGGCCCGAGGTCTGGCCGGGCGGCAGATCGACCTGGCTGGGATCGCCGGTGATGATCATGCGGCTGTTTTCGCCGAGCCGCGTCAGGAACATCTTCATCTGCATCGAGGTGGTGTTCTGTGCTTCGTCGAGGATGATCGCAGCGTTGGTCAGCGTGCGACCGCGCATGAAGGCCAACGGCGCGATTTCGATTTCGCCGGTCTGCAGCGCGCGTTCGACGATGCGCGAATCCATCAGGTCATAAAGCGCGTCGTAGATAGGGCGCAGATAGGGGTCGACCTTTTCGCGGAGATCGCCGGGCAAAAAACCGAGCCGTTCGCCGGCTTCCACCGCCGGGCGCGACAGGATGATGCGGTCGACTTCCTTGCGCTCGAACAAAGCCGCGGCCTGCGCCACCGCGAGCCAGGTCTTGCCGGTGCCGGCCGGACCGATGCCGAACACCAGTTCGTGGCTCTTCAGCGCCTGGATGTAGGTGTCCTGCGCGGCGGTGCGGGCGCGCACCGGGCGCTTGCGCAGATTGATTGCCTCGAAGGTCGAGGCTTTGGACTTGGGATCGAAGGCGAACAATGTCCCCTGCGCCAACGTGGCGCGGATCGCGCCTTCGACGTCGCCGGGCGCGAGGTCGTGGCCCTGCGCGGCCTGCGCATACAACGTCTCAAGTACGCGTCGGGCGGCGTCGCAGGCATCGCGGGTGCCAGTCAGGGTGATGTGGTTGCCGCGGGAGTCGACGACGACATTCAGTCGGCGTTCGACCAAGGCCAGGTTCTGGCCGTAGGGGCCGACCAGTGAGGAGGCCGCGCGGTTGTCGTCGAAGTCGATGACGACCTGCGTCTCGGGCTGGGGAAGCGTTTCAATCTTGCGGGCGGCGAGCGAAGGCAGATCCGATGCGCTTTTGGCCAAGAATTCAGGCTCCCATGACGGTGTGAGAAGGTGCTGACGGCAAGGACGGGGAAAGCGGCGTGGTGAGGTGGCCGAGCAGGCTGTAGCGCTCGAGGCTGGTGATGGTGACCGGCAGCACCTTTCCGATGATGTCCTCGGAGGCCATCACATGGGCGGGCTGCAGCCAGGGGGTGCGGCCAACAATCTGGCCGGGATTGCGCGCGGCGCGTTCGAACAGCACGTCAACGGTCTGTCCAATCGTCGCCGCGTTGAAGGCGGACTGCTGGTTGTCGATCAGTTCCTGAAGTCGCACCAAGCGCTCGTCCATCACTGCCGCTGACACCGTCTCCTGCATCTCCGCTGCGGGAGTGCCCGGCCGCGGCGAATACTTAAACGAATACGCACCAGCGTAGCCGATTTGTGTGACAAGCGCGAGCGTCGCTTCGAAATCTTCCTCAGTTTCGCCGGGAAAGCCGACGATGAAATCGGAAGTAAAAGCAATGTCTTGCCGCGCATCGCGAAAACGGTCGATGACATCCACATAATCTTGCGCGGTATGTTTCCTGTTCATCAGGCCGAGAATGCGGTCCGAGCCAGACTGCACCGGCAGGTGCACATAGGGCATCAGCTCCGGCAAATCGCGGTGCGCCTCGATCAAAGTGTCCTCGACATCGCGCGGATGGCTGGTGGAATAACGCAGTCGTACGATGCCGGGTATCTCTGCAAGCCGGCGCAGCAGCGTGCCGAGCGGCCATGGCCGGCCGTCGGGGCCCTCGCCGTGGTAGCCGTTGACGTTCTGGCCGATCAGCGTGATCTCACAGACGCCATTGTCGGCGAGCCGTTTGACGTCGTCGACGATCCTGGCGACCGGCCGCGAGACCTCGGTGCCGCGGGTATAGGGCACCACGCAGAAGGTGCAGAACTTGTCGCAGCCTTCTTGAACGGTGACGAACGAGGAAATGCCGCGCGCGCGGATCGCCGCTGGCTTGGGGGCCGGCAGGAAGCCGAACTTGTCCTCGATCGGGAATTCGGTTTCCAGCGCCCGGCCGCCGGCTTTCGCCTTGGCGAGCAGCTGCGGCAGGTGATGATAGCTCTGCGGCCCGACCACGACATCGACCACTGGGGCGCGGCGGATGATCTCGTTGCCCTCGGCCTGCGCGACGCAGCCGGCGACGACGATATTCATCTTGCGGCCTTGCTCCGCCGCGGCGTCCTTGGCGACGCGCAGCCGGCCAAGCTCGGAATAGACCTTCTCGGAGGCCTTCTCACGGATGTGGCAGGTATTGAGGATGACGAGATCGGCGTCATCGACGCTGGCCGTCTCGACAAAGCCCTCAGGCGCCAGCGTGTCGACCATGCGCTGGGCATCGTAGACGTTCATCTGGCAACCGTAGGACTTGATATGCAGCTTGCGCGGCGCGGTCATGGAACCTGAATGTTCGGGGTGGCGGCGCAGGTTGCGCAGCGCGCTCAATATAGTCTATTGCCGGCAAAATCCAGCATGGTTGGAAAATGACTGTCCGTGCAAAGGCTTATTCTGGAATAGCCGCTTCGGCGGCTGCTTCCAGCTGCGCGATCATCTGCGGCAGCTCCCGCATGTCGTCAAACGTCGCCGTAGCGCCCGCAGCTTTCAACGCCGGGGCGGTGGCCGGGCTGCAATGGGCGCCGCCGTGAAAGCCGAGCACGGCCATGCCGGCGGCGCGCGCCGCGGTGACGCCGGCCAGGCTGTCCTCGATCACCAGGCAACGCAGCGGCGCCACGCCCATCTGCGCCGCCGCGAACAGGAACAGGTCCGGCGCCGGCTTGCCGTGTTCGACCTGACCAGCGGAAAACAGGTTTGGCGCGAAACGGTCGATCAGGCCGGTGGTGGTGAGGCTGCTGACGATCCGCGTTGGCGTGCCCGACGACGCCACGCAGATGCGCTGCGTCAGTCGCGCCAGCGTTTCGGCGATGTGCGGCACCGGTGTGAGGTGCTCGCCGAACACGCGGTCGATCGTTGTCTTCAATTGTACCGTATAGGCGTCGGGCAGCGCACGGCCGAGTTCGGTCTCGACCTCACGCCGGGCCTCGCGCGACGAGCGCCCGAGGAAACGTTCATGCACCTGTTCGGGCGTGATCGCATAGCCGTGCGCCGTCAGCACGTCGGCATGAACCACGCAGGCCAGTGCCTCGCTGTCGACCAGCACGCCGTCGCAATCGAAGATGACGAGGTCGAACTTCACCAAATCGACCTTCACGAGGTCGGTTTGTCGTCGTCGAGCGGCACGCAATACAGTTCGAGCCGGTGATCGACGAGCTTGTAGCCGAGCCGCGCGGCGACTTCGGCCTGCAGCTTCTCGATTTCCTCGGAGGTAAATTCGATCACGGTGCCGTCGCGCAGATTGATCAGATGGTCGTGATGGCTGTCGCGCATCTGCTCGTAGCGCGCGCGACCTTCGCGGAAATCGTGACGTTCGATGATACCGGCGTCTTCGAACAGCTTCACGGTGCGGTACACGGTGGAGATCGAGATCTTGTCGTCCACCGCGATGCAGCGACGGTACAATTCCTCGACGTCGGGATGGTCCAGCGCGTCGGCCAGCACGCGCGCGATGACGCGGCGCTGCTCGGTCATGCGCATGCCGGTCGCGGCGCAGCGCGCCTCGATTCCGGTGGCCTTCGGCAAAGGCGATGATTTGAATGCGGTCATGATGTCAGCTTCCGGTCGCGAGCCGTCTTTTGCCACCCCGCGTCCGTCAGGACAAGTCGCGGCGCATCACCAGGGCGTTCAATTCGACGCCGCCGGCTTCCTTGTAATAGCGTTCCCGGCGTCCCGCGACGGTGAAACCGGCCCGTTCGTAGAGCTTTCGCGCCGGATGATTGTTTTCCTCGACCTCGAGGAACACGGTGCGCACGCCCCGTCCCGCCAGATGGCCCAGATGGGTCAGGAACAGGTCGCGCGACAGGCCGCGGCCGCGGTGGCTCGGCGCCACCGCGATCGAGAGAATTTCGGCTTCATCGGCAGCGATCCGCGATACGGCAAAGCCGATCACGTCGCTGCCCTGGCGTAACCGGTGCAGCAAGGTGTTCTGCTCGCGCAGCATCTGTTCGAATTCGCCCTCGCCCCAGCCGCGGTGAAACGACGCCGCGTGCAACTGCGCCAGCCGCCGGAGGTCGCGCAGCGTGGCCGGTTCGACCACCGGTGGAGCGCCGCCAAACCAGCGCGACCACCACGCCATCATGGCGCAGCTACCGCGTGCGGCACTGCACCAAGCTGTGGCTTGGCGTCTGGTGCGCGCAGGTAATACGGTCGCGCCAGAGCGGTTGCCGGATCAGAGGCCACGCCGAGCCAGGCCAGCCAGGAAATCTCCGGCGCCGGCTGCTCATCGACCTGTACCGGTGCCGGCGCGTCGGCCGGCCAGCGCGCGGCCAGAATCCCGGCAGCGTTGCCGACCAGGTGCGGTGCGCCAAACTCGGCGGCCTGCAGCGCCTCGTCAATCGGCGCGACGCGCGGTCGCACCAAAGAGGCGCCGTCGCTGCTCACCACCTGGTAATAGACATGGTCGTGCCGCGCATCGATAGCCGATATCACGGGATGGCCGGCGTCCCGGCTGACGATCGGTGCGGCATAGGCGGTCAATGTGGTGATCCCGACGACGGGCTTGCCGGCAGCAAGGCCAATGCCGCGTGCCGCGGAAAGGCCGACGCGCAGGCCGGTGAAGCTGCCGGGGCCGGTGGTCACCGCGACGCGGTCGAGTTCGGCGAAGCCGATGCCGGAGCCCGCCATCACCCGCGCGATCAGCGGCATCAGCGCTTCGGCATGGCCGCGCTTCATAGGCTGCGACTCATGCGCGATCAGTTTGCTGGTGCGGGTGTCGAGCACACCGGCAGCGCAGGCGTCGAGGGCGGTATCGATGGCAAGAATGAACATGGCGAAGCACTATCACGGCTCGCCGGGCGCTGACTACGCCAACCGCTGGGCGTCGAAATCGACGGCCAAGGCGGCAACTAGCGGATGAATCCCGCTTTTGTCGCGTCCGGCTCCTTCGTCAGAGCGTACGAAAATCGGCGCCAGCCCTCACGCGCCGACAACCTTCGATTGAATTAAATTCTTTGATAGGGGAATAAATACCAGCTTAATCAATTTTTCAGACGGGGTGGATAAAAACCTAGAACTGACCAAGGTATATTTGCAAGGCGTTCCTTGTTCGTTGCACCAACACTTTTTTGCAAATCGCTATCGTCCTCATCCATCCCAAAGAGATACATCTCATGTTGCAGTGGAGCACTCCGGCGACGCGCAATGCGCTTGCACAGGCGGCCGCGATCAGCAAGTCGCAGGCGGTGATCGAATTCAACATGGACGGCACGATCATCACCGCGAACGAAAATTTTCTCGCGGCGATGGGCTACACGCTGGCAGAAATCCAAGGCAAGCATCACGGCATGTTCGTTGCGGCGGCGACGCGCGATGGCGCCGCCTATCGCGATTTCTGGACGGTGCTGAACCGCGGCGTATTCCAGTCAGGCGAGTTCAAGCGCGTCGGCAAGGGCGGTCGCGATGTCTGGATCCAGGGCTCCTACAATCCGATCTTCAACGACAACGGCAAGCCGTTCAAGGTCATCAAGTTTGCCAGCGACATCACCGCGCAGAAGCTGCGCGGCATGGAAGAAAGCGGCAAGATCGCCGCGATCGGGCGTTCGCAGGCGGTGATCGAGTTCGACCTCGAAGGCATCATCATCACCGCCAATGATATCTTCCTCGGCGTACTCGGCTATCCCCTGGAAGAGGTCGTCGGCAAACACCACAGCATGTTCGTCGAACCGTCGACACGCGAGAGCGCGGCCTATCGCGAATTCTGGGCAAGTCTCAACCGCGGCGAATACCAGGCCGCCGAATACAAGCGGATCGGCAAGGGGGGCCGTGAAGTGTGGATCCTGGCCACCTACAATCCGATTTTCGACGATACCGGCAGACCGGTGAAGGTATTGAAATTTGCCTCCGACGTCACCGAGCAGAAACTCAGGAACGCGAACTTTTCGGGCCAGCTCGATGCGATCGCCAAGTCGCAGGCGGTGATCGAATTCGGCATGGACGGCCGGGTGCTGACCGCCAACGAAAACTTTCTCGCCGTGCTCGGCTATTCGCTGGCCGAGGTTCAAGGCAAGCACCACAGCCTCTTCATGGCGCCGAACGAGCGCGACGGCGCGGAATACCGCGAATTCTGGAAGAGCCTGAACCGCGGCGAGTATCAGGCCGCGGAATACAAGCGGGTCGGCAAGGGCGGCCGCGAGGTCTGGATCCAGGCGTCATACAATCCGATCCTCGATCTCAACGGTAAGCCGTTCAAGATCGTGAAATACGCCACCGACACCACCGCGCAGGTGGTCGCACGGACGAAGAACGAGCGAGTCCGCGCGATGATGGAGTCGGTCGCAGCCGGCGCCGAGGAATTGAACGCGTCGGTGCGCGAAATCTCCGAGGCGATGATGAAGTCGAAGGGCGCCGCGATGTCGGCGGTGAGCAAGGTCGAACTGGCCGACGGCCAGGCGCAACGGCTCAGCGCCGCTGCACAAGCAATGAGCGGCATCGTCGAGCTGATCGGCAGCATCACCGGGCAGATCAACCTGCTGGCACTCAACGCCACCATCGAGTCGGCGCGTGCAGGCGAGGCCGGTCGTGGCTTTGCGGTGGTCGCTTCGGAAGTGAAGAGCCTCGCCAATCAGGCCAGGCAGGCGACCGACAAGATCGCCAGCGAGATCGGCAGCCTGAACGGCATATCAAGCGACGTGGTCGCGGCACTGGAAGCGATCAAGCAGGAGATCCAGAACGTCAGCGAATACGTCACGGCAACGGCGACTGCCGTCGAGGAGCAGAGCACGGTGACCGGCGAGATGTCGTCGAGCATGCAACGCGCGGCAGCCGAGGCGGCCAGTATCGGGCAGGCGGCGTAGTACCAGCGCCGGCCGGCTTTCCCTCCCCTCAAGGGAGGGAAAGAAGCCCTTACATCGGGCGGACTTCGATGACTTCCGGCACGAAGTGCTTGAGCAGGTTCTGGATGCCGTGCTGCAGCGTCGCGGTGGAGGACGGGCAGCCGGCGCAGGAGCCCTTCATGTTGAGATAGACGATACCTTCCTTGAAGCCACGGAAGGTGATGTCGCCGCCGTCGGCAGCCACCGCCGGGCGGACCCGGGTCTCGATCAGGTCCTTGATGATGTCCACCGTCTCGGCGTCGGTCTCGGCGAAGAATTCTTCCTCGTCGTCCGACATCACGTCGCCCTTGACGCTGCCGTCGGCCATCAACGGGGCGCCGGACATGTAGTGTTCCATGATCGCGCCAAGGATCGCCGGCTTCATGTGCTGCCAGTCGCTGTCGCCCTTCGTCACGGTGACGAAGTCGGAGCCGTAGAACACGCTGGTGACGCCGGGCACGTCGAACAGCTTCTCGGCCAGCGGCGATTTCGCGGCAGCCTCCCGGCTGGTGAATTCCATCGTGCCTGAGTCGAGCACGTCGCGGCCCGGAATGAATTTCAGGGTGGCGGGATTGGGGGTCGCTTCGGTCTGGATGAACATCGGTCTCTCCTGCGTCGCCGGTTCAAGGCCGGCGCGTGGCTCGTCTCTAGCAGATGGCGATGGGGAACGCACGATCAAGGGACATAGATTGTTGTTCCGGGGCGCGTGCGCGCCAGCGTGCGCGAACCCGGAACCCCGAGATGAGGCGGATGAACATTTCCGGATTCCGGGTCTGCATCAGCCGGCTACGCCGTCTGCGGTATCCCGGAATGACGGTTTCCTACGACAAGGCGTCGATATCCCCGTCCGTCAGGCTGCCGGAGACGATCGTGACCGGGATCGGGAACGTGCCGACCAGCTTGGCCATCGTGGTGACGATCGGACCGGGCCCCTCCGGGCCGCCGGAAGCCGCCAGCACCAGCATGGCAATGTCCTCGTCCTTGTCGATGACGTCCAGAATCTGCTCGGTCGCGTCGCCCTCGCGGATCACCCGTTCGGGCGTGATCGCGGCGATCCCGTTGGCGCGGCCGGAGGCGCGGTCGAGCGCGGCATTGGCGCCTTCCTCGGCCTCGGCGCGCATGATGTCGGCGACTCCCAGCCATTGCTGGTTGCGGTCCTCGGTCTCGATCACCCGCAACATCACCACGCCGCCGCCGACCCGGATCGCCCAGCGGCTGGCGTAGTACACCGCGCGGTCCCATTCCTCGCTGTCGTCGACCACCACCAGGCATTTCGGCCTGTGGCCGCTCTCATAGCTTCGTCGCTGGGTGCTCATGCATGTCCCGGTGCTCGCGCATGACGCGCCAAAGTATGCGGTTTGGCGATAACGTCATGCGCTCTAAAATGGCTGCGTCATGCTGCCACGGCGCAGCCGCATCCGACAAGCGCCACGCGCGGCGCAGCCGACGCCGCGCCGATTGTGGCAGAGCGATGAAAATCGCCGGTATTTCAGCGCTTGTGGATGAAGCCCATGATGTCCCTCACGGCATTCATGGTCTCGTTGGCGATCGCGCGGGCACGGTCGCCGCCGTCGGTCAGCACCTGGTCGATATAGCCGGGGTCGCCCGTCAGTCGCTTCATCTCGGCGGCGATCGGCGCCAGCTTCTCCACCGCGAGATCGGCCAGGCTGGTCTTGAAGCCGGAGAACTGGGCCCCGCCGAATTCGCGCAGCACTTCGGATTTCGGCCGGTCGGCCAGTGCCGAATAGATGCCGACCAAATTGTCGGCCTCCGGGCGCGTCTTCAGGCCGTCTTCTTCCGACGGCAGCGGCTCGGGATCGGTCTTCGCGCGGCGAATTTTCTGCGCGATGGTGTCGGCGTCGTCGGTGAGGTTGATGCGGGAATTGTCGGAAGCGTCCGACTTCGACATTTTCTTGGTGCCGTCGCGCAGGCTCATCACCCGCGTCGCCGCGCCGGTGATGACCGGCTCCGGCATCGGGAAGTAGTTGCCGTCATGGCCCTGTGCTGCGATCGATGCCGAGAAGTCGTTGTTGAACTTCTGCGCGATGTCGCGGCACAGCTCGAGATGCTGCTTCTGGTCTTCGCCAACCGGCACATGGGTGGCGCGGTACAGCAGGATGTCCGACGCCATCAGCACCGGATAGTCGTACAGGCCGACCGACGCGTTCTCACGATCCTTGCCGGCCTTCTCCTTGAACTGGGTCATGCGGTTCAGCCAGCCGAGGCGGGCGACGCAATTGAACACCCAGGCCAGTTCGGCGTGGCCGGAGACCTGGCTCTGGTTGAAGATGATTTGCTTTGCCGGATCGATGCCGGACGCGATGAACGCCGCGGTGACTTCGCGGGTGTTGCGGCGCAGCTCGTCTGGCCCGCCCCACACCGTAACGGGCACCGTGATCGCATGCATGTCGACCACGCAGTACACGCAGTTATGGGTTTCCTGCAGTTTGACGAAGTTGACGATCGCGCCAAGGTAGTTGCCGAGGTGCAGATTGCCCGTCGGCTGGACGCCTGAAAAAACCCGTTCCGTGATCGCCATGACTTTGTTCCCGTCTGCGCGCCGATATGGACTCGGCGCTGTGCCGCGTCCCTTGCCACGCAGGGGCTAGGCGCGCAAGTCGCCGTGGCGGGAGGCCCGGATGGCCCGCAGCGCCGCGGCGGGGGTGACGACGCCAAAAACGGCCAGCAAGGCCGCGTAGATCGCGAGCCCGCCCGCGATCAGCAGGCCGAGCAAGGCCGCCTGCGTCAAGCCATGCGCGTTCGCCGCCCAGGGCAGCACGAAGCGCGCGGCCAGCCACAGCAGCGTCCCCATCGCCAACGCCGCCGCCGAGATCCGGGGCAGCCTCCGCGGCGCGTCGGCATCGAGCGAAAAGCCGAATCTGGCAGCGCTGCGCGAAACCAGCAGGGCAGCGCTGCTCCACGCCGCCAGCGCAATCGCGGCGGCAATGCCGGGGGCGCCCAACGAGCCGAGCCCGAGCGCGGCGATCACCGCGACGCCGAGCCCAACCAGAGTCGCCCACAGCGGCGTCATGGTGTCGTCGCGGGCGAAGAACGCCGGCGACAATGCCTTGACCAGCACATGGGCGGGCAGGCCGAGCGCCAGCCATGTCAAGGCCTGCGCGGTGGCGGCGGTGTCGGTCGCGCCGAACGCGCCGTGTTCGAACAATAGCCGCACGATCGGCTGGCTCAGCACCATCAGCCCGAGCGTCGCCGGCAGCGCGAGGCCGACCGCCAGTTCGAGGCCGCGCGATTCCGCGTGCACGATGGCGTCGTGATTGCCCGATCGCACTGCGC
Source organism: Tardiphaga sp. (assembly GCF_028290495.1). Taxonomy (GTDB): domain Bacteria; phylum Pseudomonadota; class Alphaproteobacteria; order Rhizobiales; family Xanthobacteraceae; genus Tardiphaga. The sequence continues at coordinate 19,635 of NZ_JAQGJT010000080.1, read as the reverse complement.
GGGTCAGTTCCGGTACCAGCACGGTGCCCATCGCCGTGCCGACGATGCCGAGCGGCAGTTCGATCAGGCGGTTGGCGAAATACAGCCACGAGACCACCGACGGCGCGCGCGAGGCAATGATGGCGCCGGCGACGATCAGCAACTGCGGCCCGGAATTGGCCAGCATGCCGGGCAGCGCCTTGCGCAGGAAGCCGCGCATTTCACCGTCGAGCGAGACGCGCAAGGGGGTGGCGAAATTCTCCTTGCCCCGGCGCAGCACCAGCATCGAGAGTTGCAGCATCCCGGCGATGCCGACGGTGAAGGCGATCAAGAGCGCGGCAGTCGCCGCCTCCTGCCGCCACAGCAGCAGCGCGCTCATCACCGCGATCAGCGCGATGTTGAACAGCAGCGGCGAGAACGCCGTCAGCGCGAAGCGGTGCTGCGCATTGAGCAGGCCCATCATCACCGTGACCGGCCCGGCAAAGGCCAGATAAGGCAGCATCAGCCACGCATCGTTGACGGCCAGTTGCAGCGTGTCGCTGCCGACAAAGCCCGGCGCCAGCCCCGCGATGACCATCGGCATGACAAAGCCGATAGCGAGGGTGACCACCGCCAGCGCGAGGCTGATGGTGCCGAGCACGCGGCCGGCGAAGGCCGCCGCCGCGACCTCGCCTTGCGCCGCGCGGACCCGCAGCCAGGCCGGGATCAGGGTCGCGTTCAGCGCGCCCTCGGTCAGCAGCCGCCGGATCACATTGACCAGCTGGAACGCGACCAAAAAGGCGTCCGCCACCGGCCCCGCGCCCAGCAATGCTGCGACCATCGCGTCGCGGGCGAAGCCGAGCAGTCGCGAGGCCAGCGTGCCGGTGGAAACGGTCAGGAGCGAGCGGATCATGGAACCATCTTCTAGAGCGTTTTGAAGCGAAGTGGATACCGGTTCGCGTCAAGAAAACGCGTCGGAACACCAGTGTAGAGCCACCGTTCCGATTTCATGGCAAGGCAGGCTCCCGTGCCGTCCTTGCTGGTCCGGCCGGGATCGTGATAGGTCGCAGCATCTTTCAAGACGCCGCGGGGACCCGATCTGGATCGGATTTGCCGCGTCCTCGCAATCGCCGCAACGGGATATTCTTCATGACTTCAGCGAAATACGACGTGCTCGGAATCGGCAACGCGATCTACGACGTGCTGGTGCAGACCGACGAAGCCTTTCTGGTGTCGCATGGCATGGCCAAGGGCGGCATGGCGCTGATCGACGAGGCGCGCGCCACCTCGATCTACACCGATATGGGCAAGGCGACGGAAATGTCCGGCGGCTCGGCTGCCAACACCATCGTCGGCATTGCCTCGCTCGGCGCGCGCACGGCCTATGTCGGCAAGGTCCGCAGCGACAAGATCGGCGAAAAATACGCCCACGACATCCGCGCCGCCGGCGTTGCCTTCGACACCGCGCCGGCCGCGGCAGGCCCCGCCACCGGCTGCTCCTACATCCTGGTGACGCCGGACGGCGAGCGTACCATGAACACCTATCTCGGCGCGGCGCAGGACCTGACGCCGGCCGATATCGACGAGACGGCCGTGGCGGCCTCCAGCATCGTCTATCTCGAAGGCTATCTGTGGGATCCGGCGAGCGCCAAGGAAGCCTTTGTGAAGGCCTCGAAGATCGCGCACGGCGCCGGCCGCCAGGTCGCGCTGACGCTGTCGGATGCGTTCTGCGTCAGCCGCTACCGCGACGAATTCCTGCAGCTGATGCGCGACGGCACCGTCGATCTGGTGTTCGCCAACGAGTCCGAGCTGCATTCGCTGTACGAGACGGCCGACACCGACACCGCGCTTGGCCAGCTTCGCAAGGACGTCGCGCTCGGCGTCGTCACCCGCTCCGAAAAGGGCTGCATGGTGGCGTCGAAGTCCGGCGTGATCGAGGTGCCGGCATTCCCGATCGAGACGCTGGTCGACACCACCGGCGCTGGCGACCTGTTTGCCGCGGGCTTCCTGTTCGGCCTGGTGCGCGGCGTGGACCACAAGGTTTGCGGACAGCTTGCAGCACTCGCCGCCGCCGAAGTGATCCAGCACATCGGTGCCCGTCCGCAGTTGTCGCTGAAGGAATTGGCCAAGAAGAACGGCCTGCCGGTTTAACGCATCGCTTCGACCGCGCACTACTGGTAGCCCGGATGAGTAAAGCGATATCCGGGGATTTGCTTCCCCGCATGTCGCTTCGCTCATTCGGGCTACAATCTTCTAAGCCACCCGCTGCGCGGCATCGAGGCCGGCGTACACGCCGCGCTCGAATCCGGCGAATACGTTCAGGCTTCGGGTGTCCGCGAATGGCAGCACCTGCATCAGGATCACGCCGGTGACGTTACGCACCGGGTCGATCCAGTAGTAGGTGTTGGCAAGACCCGCCCAGGCGAGCGAGCCGGCGCTGCGGCCTTCCGGTGTCGCCGCGGTGTTGATCATGAAGCTCAAGCCCCATTTCTTGACGATGCCCGGATAGAGATCGACATCGTTGGTCGCGAAAGCCACCGCCGATGTCATCTTGCCCATATCGAGGTCACCGATATGGTTCTGCGCCATCAGCGCGATGGTCTCCGGCTTCAGTAGCTGATGGCCCTGGCCGCGCCCCTTGTTCAGGATCATCTGCGTGAAGCGGATGTAGTCGGCTGCCACGCTGTAAAGCCCGCCGCCGCCCATCTCGAATTCCGGATTCTGTTCAACCTCGAACGGGGTTGGCGTCAGTGATCCGTCGGCATTGCGGATATGCATGCCGACCAGACGCTCGCGCTGCGAGGGCGTGATCCTGAAGCCGGTATCGGTCATGCCGAGCGGCACGAAGATATTGTCGCGCAGGTAGACGCCGAGCTTGCTGCCGCAGGCCGCCTCGACCGCCTTGCCGACGTGATCGATATTGGTGCCGTACTCCCAGCGCGTGCCGGGATCGCTCATGATGGGCACCTTCAGCGAGGCGTCCTTGCAACTGGTGACCCCGGGCGTGCCGGTCTTCGCCAGATACTGAACCATGTCGCCGTTCCACATGTCGTAGCAGAAGCCGGCGGTGTGGGTGAGCAGATGCCGCAGCGTGATCGGCGTCCTCGCCGCACGCAGCCTCGGCGCGCCGTCGGCGTCGAAACCTTCCAGCACCTGTGGTGCGGCCAGATCGGGCAACACGCTGCCGATCGATCCGTCGAGCGAGAGCTTGCCTTGCTCGACCAGTTGCATCGCTGCCGCGGCGGTGATCGCCTTGGTCATCGAGGCGATCCAGAATACGCTGTCCGCCGTCATCGGCTGGTCCTTCGACAGGTCGCGTTTGCCGAACGCGCTCTGGCTGATCACCTCGTCGGAAGTTGCGGCCATGGCCACGACGCCGGGAATCTCCGCGCCGTCACACGCCTGCGCCAGCAACTGATCGATCTGACCTTGCATCCCGTCCTCCCGCTGTTGTTTTTATGGGGGCATCCTCTTCCGCTGCGCGACCGCCGGCAAGAATGTTTTGCGGGTTGCGCCAATCGCCATGAACTTTTTGGCGGCATCGCGCGACCATTCATCAACCATCCGCATCGTCATGGCAGATGCGTCATGGCTCGGACCGTTCACGAGCGGCCGTGCTCACTCGTTTAATTCATGCAAGTTATTGTAATTGTTGATTGAATGTTGCGTAATCCGAAGTTTTTGGAGACCCGACGATGATTACCCGTTGGACGGAATGGAAGCCGTATCCCCGCATGGCGCGCGGTGAGGCTATCGAAGCGCCGATCGGCCCGGGCATTTTCGAGGTTCGTCACGCCGCCTCCGGCGCGCTGTTTGCCTTCGACGCTGCCGACAGCCTGGTGCAGGCGTTGGCGAAACTGGCGGCACCGAAATCTCTGGTGTCGTGGTTCGGCATCGGCGGCCCGGTCAGCCTGCCCGAGTTGGAATACCGCACCTTCTCGACCACCACGCGCGCCAATGCACGCATCGCCGAGGCGCGGATGATCGACCGCCGCGAGACCTATCTGCGCCGCGTGGCGTAATATCGTTTCACGCTATGGCAACCATTCACTGCAGGACTCTCCTGCAGGACTTCGCAAGCCGACCTATATCTCCTACAAGTCGCCCGAATCTTGAGGAGAACACCATGACACCGCCCGCTTCAGCTGCACGCCAGACCTCCCCCACGTCCTCGTTGCGTGATCGCCTCAAGGACCCGTCGCTGCTGCGCGAGCAGTGTTATGTCGATGGCGCCTGGGTCGGCAGCGGCGAGACCGCGGTCACCAATCCCGTCAATGAGATCGAGCTCGGCAAGGTGCCGAACTTCGGCGCCAGCGAAACCACGCAGGCCGTGGAAGCCGCCGAGCGCGCCTTCCCGCTGTGGGCCAAGTTCACCGCCAAGCAGCGCTCCAACATCCTGCGCAAGTGGTTCGAGCTGATCATCGCCAACCGCGAGGATCTGGCGCTGATCCTGACCACCGAGCAGGGCAAGCCGCTGGCCGAGGCGCTCGGCGAGGTCGATATCGGCGCGGCCTATATCGAATTCTTCGCCGAGGAAGCCCGCCGCGTTTACGGCGAGACGATCCCGACGCAGCGCGCCGATGCGCGCCTCCTTGCCATCAAGCAGCCGATCGGCGTCTGCGGCGCCATCACGCCGTGGAATTTTCCGAACTCGATGATCACCCGCAAGGTCTCGCCGGCGCTGGCCGCGGGCTGCACCGTGGTGATCAAGCCGGCCAACGAGACGCCGTTCTCGGCTCTGGCGCTGGCCGAACTGGCCGAGCGCGCCGGCGTGCCGAAGGGCGTGCTCAACATCGTCACCGGCGACGCGTCCGCGATCGGTCTGGTGCTGTGCGAGCATCCCGCCGTGCGCTTCGTCGGCTTCACCGGCTCGACCGCGGTCGGCAAGATTCTCTACAAGCAGGCTTCGGTCGGCGTGAAGCGGCTCGGGCTTGAACTCGGTGGCAACGCGCCGTTCGTGGTGTTCGACGACGCCGATATCGATGCCGCAGTGGACGGCGCGATGGTCTCGAAATATCGCAACATGGGCCAGACCTGCGTTTGCGCGAACCGGATCTACGCACAGGAAGGCATCTACGATCAGTTCGTCGAGAAACTGGCTGCGAAGGTCGCAGCGATGAAGGTCGGCGACGGCACCGAAGCCGGCGTCACGCAGGGCCCGCTGATCAACGTGAAGGCGATCGAGAAGGTCGAGCGTCACATCGCGGACGCGGTGAAGGGCGGCGCGAAGATCGTCACCGGCGGCAAGCGCCATGCGCTCGGCGGCACGTTCTTCGAGCCGACCGTGCTGGCGAATGTGAAATCGGACGCGCTGGTGTCGCAGGAAGAGACCTTCGGCCCGCTGGCGCCGGTGTTCCGCTTCAAGGACGAGGCTGACGTGATCGCGATGTGCAACGCTTCGCCGTTCGGTCTGGCTTCGTACTTCTATTCGCGTGATCTCGGCCGCGTCTGGCGTGTTGCGGAAGCGCTGGAGTCCGGCATGGTCGGCGTCAATACCGGCCTGATCACCACGGAAGTCGCGCCGTTCGGCGGCGTTAAGGAATCAGGCCTCGGCCGCGAAGGCTCGCATCACGGCATGGAAGAGTACGTCGAGATCAAATACATCATGATGTCGGGAATCTGAAGCGTCGCGTCTTTCCCAATTTTGAATCAGCCACTCGTCATGCCCGGCCTTGTGCCGGGCATTCACGTTTTGATGGCATGGCCCGTTGCTCTGCCATAGCCAGCACAAACCATAGACAGCACAAATCAATGTCCGTCTTTCGGCTGTTCGCTGGCGAGTCCGACGGGCCGTCTGAATTGATTGACTTCAGCTGAACCCGCCCTCGGTCAGTAGCAGCGACGTACGCGCACGCCATTGACCCAGACGGTGCGGCACGCGGCCGCCGGTCGGCGTACGACAACGGCACCACGGTAGCCGGCGCAGCCGGCACGATAGACGCCGCGGGCACAGACGACTGCGTTGGCGTCGGTGGCTTCAATCGTCATTGTCGTACCGAATGCGAGAACGGCTGCAACCATCATCAAGAAAGAACGCATGGTGATCTCCTGGCTTGGTTGGTTGGCGAAGGACACGTGAAAAAAGGTGCGTCGGCTTCAGGTGGCTGCGTAAGCGGACTACAAACGAGAGTTTCGGGACGTGGCATCAAGTGCAAAGAGTAGTTCGTGAGAGAGTGCAAAAGTTTCGTGAGCGATCAGAAATCCTGCAAGGGCGTCTTGCGTCTTGAAGCGGCAGAACGTCTATTAAATATCGCAGATACTTGCCGACTTGAAACATGTGACGGGCCTATTTCGCCCGGTGTTGCCTCAGCAGGAGAAAGCATGTCGGATTTCAGGACCAGGTGGCTTGCTTTTCATATTCGACATATCGAGCCCGTCTCAAAGGAAGTATTCAGTCACGTCGAAAAGATGGTGATCGGTACTTTGATTATATCGGCCGGGGCACATGTATCGAGCGACGAGCCCTCTATCGTTCTGTTCGGATATTTGCGCCACAGTCTCGTTGGCCGCGGCGTCATGCTGTTCGGAATTGTTCTGTTGCTGCTGAATTTCCTCGATGGTCTCTACAAACTCGCAAAGCTGGAATGGCACGTGGCGCTTCAGATCGTCATGTCGCTCTGTTACGTCATTCTATCTGTCCGATTGATACAGCTGATCCTTGCCTTTCGTGGGGAGTAACCGACGTCGGCCAATCGCTATCGCGCAGCCCGATCATCGTCGAGCGAACGGCGCCAGCACACTGGCACAAGCCGGCGAAAGCGATGCGCCGTTGCTGGCCAGGCACTGCGCGATACGGCCGCCACCCGGCGCAATGCCGCCGCAGAGCGACCTGATGTCGCCACCGCATGCTGATCTCATCACGAACAATTCTTCGCGTGGCCGCATCGGCCGCAGCGCGATGATTGCGGGAGCGGTTGCGGGTGCGCCGGTCGTGGCTGCCGCAGCCGGAGCCGCAGTCGTGCCCGCCGCAGCGGGTTCCGCTGCGGCGGGCGTCTCGCCGCTGACTGCGCTGACCGCCTTTTCACAGCCGGCCGAAAGCTTGGCCTTGTTCGTTTCCAGGCACTGCAGCGCGGGCGCTCCGCCGGTCGGTACGCCCTTGCAGACCTTCGGGTAGTCGCCTCTGCAGGCGCTGCGGATAGCTGCGATCTGGGCGCTGCTCGGCTGCTTCATAGTTGCTGCCTTCGGTGCGGCAGTTACCGTTGCCGGCTTGGCGGCCGGTGGCGTGGATTCGGTCCTGGGCGTTGCTGCGGGTGTTGGCTCGGCGGCCTTTGGCGCAGCAGTAGGCGCTTCGACGGCCCGAACCGCGCCCGCACATCCTGACGAAAGGCCTGACATATTTTTCTGCAGGCACTGCAACGAGGCTTCTCCACCAGGAGGAACGCTTGAGCAATGCGCGATGTAATCCGAGCGACACTGCGTCTTGATCGCGTCACGCTGTGCCTGGCTCGGCGCTTGCGCAAAGGCGGGGCTCGTGATTGCGAGCAGAATAATAGTCGCCATCGACACGCGATGTCGCGCGGCTGAACCGAATATGAAATTCATCGATGAAATCCTCGTTGCTACCGCCCGATCAGTCAGGGCAACTGCGCAAATCTTCAAGAAGTGTAAGTTCTGAAAGGCATTCGCAAAACAACTTCGGTCCGACATCATTTTACGGTTTCGGTTTCACTACAAGTAGATTTTTGCTATTGGTGCGGACGGCTGCCCGTTTTTTTGGCCAGGGGTTTTTTTGAGAGTCATTTGATTGAGGCAGGACAATGCGGTTTGTGCGCGCCTGTTCATCTGGATCGAAAGCTCGCATTGAGCAGCTGCAGCATGTCACGGCTATACGCGCTGCCATCGTTGTGCTGACGAGCCTCTTTTTAAGTGCCTGCGAGCAAAACACTTTTGTAGCGCCGCCGCCGCCGAAAGTTGAGGTGGCGGTCCCTGTGCAGCGCGGCATCACGCGCTTTCTCGAAGCGACAGGCAATACGGCACCGATCAAGAACGTTGATCTCGTGGCGCGCGTTCAGGGCGTTCTGCAGTCGATTAACTATCAGGATGGCTCCTTCGTCAAACAAGGCACGACGCTGTTCACGATCGAACCTGAGACATACCAGTTGAAGCTGGAGCAAGCGCAGGCTGCGGAAACCGGTGCGCAGGCCTCTGCAAAGCAGGCTGAGGCCGACTTCAAGCGCCAGTCAGATCTCGTCTCTCGGCAAGTTGTCTCGCAGGCAACGCTGGATCAGTCGACGGCAACGCGTGAAAATTCACAAGCCAATCTGCAGCAGGCGCAGGTCAACACCAAGATCGCGGCCGTCAACTACGGCTATACGAATGTCGTTGCGCCGTTTGACGGTATCGTCAGCGCACATCTGGTGTCGGTCGGCGAACTGGTCGGTGTCGCGTCGCCGACCCAGCTTGCGACGATCGTGCAACTCGATCCCATTTATGTAAACTTCAACGTCAATGAACAGGATGTGCTGCGCATTCGGGACGAAGCCCGGCGCCGCGGGCTAACGGTGAGCGATCTCAGGCAGTTGCCGATCGAGATCGGACTGCAGACCGAGGCCGGTTTTCCGCACAAGGGCAAGATCGACTACATCTCGCCGACCATCAACCAGTCTACCGGAACGCTTCCTGTGCGTGGCGTGCTGCCAAATCCGGATCGCATCCTGTTACCGGGCTTTTACGTTCGCGTTCGCGTGCCGATCGACCAGCAGGACAATGCCCTGCTGGTGCCGGATGTATCGCTCGGCAGCGATCAGGCCGGGCGCTATGTTCTGGTCGTGAATGGCGACGATGTCATCGAGCAGCGCAAGGTCGTCACCGGCCCGCTGGAAGCTGAGCTTCGCGTGATTGAAGGCGGTCTGAAGCCGGATGATCGGATCGTCATCGCTGGCCTGCTGCGTGCCATTCCGGGGCAGAAGGTCGATCCGCAACTGAGAAAGATCGAAGCACCGACACCGACCAAGTAGGACAGGCCATGATTTCGAAGTTCTTTATCGAGCGGCCGGTCCTGTCCAATGTCATCGCGTTGCTGATGATCCTGATCGGTGGCGTGTCACTTTATAATCTGGCTGTCGCGCAATATCCCGATGTCGTTCCGCCGACCGTCCAGGTGACGACGCGTTATCCCGGCGCCAGCGCCAAGACCATCGTCGACACGGTCGCACTGCCGATCGAGCAGCAAGTCAATGGCGTCGAGGACATGCTCTATATGCAGTCCTACAGCGCTGCCGATGGCACCTATTCACTCACGGTCACGTTCAAGATTGGCACCGATCTGAATTTTGCGCAGGTGCTGGTGCAGAACCGCGTATCGAGCGCGCTGTCGTCGCTGCCGACCGCCGTGCAGAATCAGGGCGTTACCGTTCAGAAGAAATCGACGGCGATCCTGTTGTTCGTGACACTGACGTCACCCAAGTCGACCTATGACAGCCTGTTTCTGAGCAATTACGCCACGATCAACATCCGGGACGAGCTGTCGCGTCTGTCCGGTGTTGGCAATGTGACGGTGTTCGGCGCCGGCCAGTATTCAATGCGGATATGGCTCGACCCGAACCAGCTGCAAGCGCGCGGGCTGATGCCGCAGGATGTCATCCAGTCCATCCAGCAGCAGAGCCAGCAGGTTGCGGCGGGCCAGATCGGCATGCCGCCGACGCCCGCGGGGCAGGCGTTCCAGTACACGCTGAACATCAACGGGCGGCTGGACGATCCCGCCGAGTTCGAGGACATCATCGTCAAGACCGGCAACAACGGCGACGTCACGCGGGTCCGTGACGTCGGACGCGTCGAATTGGGTGCACAGACCTATAGTCAGATCTTCTCGCTCAACCAGAAACCGGCTGTAGGCATCGGCGTGTTCCAGTCGCCGGGCGCCAATGCGCTCGAGGTCGAGAAGGCCGTCGAGGAGAAGATGGCGGCGCTGGCCAGGCAATTTCCCGACGATATCAAATATGACACGCCATTCGACACCACGAAATTCGTCTCGGCATCGATTGACGAGGTCTATAAGACCCTTATCGAGGCCGGCCTGCTCGTGCTGGTGGTCATCCTTATCTTCCTGCAGGACTGGCGCGCGATGCTGGTGCCGGCGACGACCGTGCCGGTGACGATCATCGGCGCCTTCGCGGCGATGGCGGCGCTCGGCTTCACGATCAATTTGTCGACCCTGTTCGCCATCGTGCTGGCGATCGGCATCGTGGTCGACGATGCCATCGTGGTTGTCGAAGGTGCCGCCTACAATATCGAGCAGGGCATGTCCGGCCACGACGCTGCGATCAGTGCGATGGACAAGCTGTTTGCCCCGATCATCGGCATCACGCTGGTGCTGATCTCGGTGTTCCTGCCGGCGGCATTCCTGCCCGGACTAACCGGACGCATGTATGCGCAATTTGCACTGGTCATCGCGGCCACGGCGCTGCTCAGCGCCGTCAATGCAGCCACGCTGAAGCCGACGCAATGCGCATTGTGGCTGCGCCGTCCGGTGCCGCCGGAGAAGCGCAATTTCTTCTATCGCGGGTTCAACAGGGTCTACGACCGGCTTGAGCGGGGCTACGCCGCCCTGGTCACTCGCATGGTCGCGCACAGCAATGTCTCGGTTGTCCTGGCATTGATCCTGATCGGCATCGGCGGTTACGGCCTGTCCCGGATTCCCACCGGCTTCATTCCGATCGAGGATCAAGGCTATCTGCTGGTAGCAGTCCAGTTGCCCGATGGCGCCGCGCTGGACCGGACGCAGCGTGTACTCGATCGGGTCAGTGAATTGGCCGCGAAGACGCCAGCGGTGGAACAGGTGGTTACCATCGCGGGCATCTCCGCGCTCGACAGCAGCTCCAGCCTGGCCAATGCCGGTGTCGCCTATCTGATCCTGAAAGAATGGAGTGAACGTGGACCGGGGCAGGATCTTCGTTCGCTGTTCGTTGGATTGAACGAGAGCCTGTCGGTGATTCCAGAGGCGCGCATTCTGGTGATCCCGCCGCCGCCCATTCAGGGCATCGGCAACGCGGCGGGCTTCGCCATGCAGATCGAACTGCGCGATGGTAACGCCGATTACAGCAAGCTGCAGGCGATCACCGGGGCGATCGTAGCCAATGCACAGACGCAGAGCGCTTTGCAGCGCGTTAGTTCGCCGTTCCGCTCGATGGTGCCGCAATTCGATATCGAGATCGACCGTATCAAGACCCAGACGCTGCATGTCACGACGGATCAGGTGTTCTCGACCCTGTCGTCTTATCTAGGCTCGTCCTTCGTCAACCAGTTCAACAAGTTTGGCCGCACCTTTCAGGTCTACACACAGGCAGATGCCAAATTCCGGCTGACTGCCCGGGACATCGAGAACCTGATGGTCCGCAACCAGCAGGGCAGCATGATCCCGCTTGGCACCGTGGCGAAGATTACACCGGCCGTGGGGCCGTCGCTGATCAGTCTCTATAATCTCTATCCGACTGCGACGGTGATCGGCCTGCCAGCACAGGGCTACAGTTCCGGGCAGTCCATGGCGCTGATGGAGCAGATAGCGGCCAAGACTTTGCCTCCGGGAACGGGCTTCGAGTGGACGGCGATGTCGTATCAGGAAAAGATCGTCGGTAATCAATTGTATTATGTGTTCGGTCTTGCGCTGCTGCTCGTCTATCTGGTGCTCGCGGGGCAGTATGAAAGCTGGTACGCGCCGATTTCGGTGATCCTGGCCGTGCCGCTGTCACTGCTTGGCCCAATGGCGGTACTGACCGCGCTACGGATCGAGAATAACCTCTACACGCAGATCGGCATCATCCTTTTGATCGCACTGTCGGCGAAGAACGCGATCCTGATCGTCGAGGTGGCGATCGAGCTGCATGTGCACGATCGCAAGCCACTGCTGGAGTCGGCGGTCGCAGCAGCGCGGGCGCGCTTTCGGCCGATCCTGATGACGTCCTTCGCCTTCATTCTCGGCGTGCTGCCGCTGGTGCTCGCGACGGGCGCTGGCGCCAACGCCCGCAAGTCGATCGGCATCACCGTGTTCTCGGGCATGCTCGCCTCGACCTGCCTTGCCGTCCTGTTCGTTCCGACCTTTTTTGTCGTCGTCCAAAGGTGGGAGAACTGGCGCGCCAGCCGCAAGACAACGAAACCTGCCAATTCGACCGTCGGTGCCGGCGGCTCCAACTCGTAGACGATCGCCACGTCCGTTTCAGATGCGTCGTGTCGACTATTCTTATCTTCTCAACACCGCAATCATCCGGCTCGCAAAAGCCAGCCGCTCCGCCATCACAGACACAAAATATGTCGGCAGCTTCTGGCTCAATGCCGGATGGTTTTGCTTGATGTCCTCGAAGGCGTCGGCGCGCAGCAGATACAGCACGCTCGCGATCTCTGCCTGGATGGTGGCGCTGCGCGGGGCATAGGCGACAACGCCCATTTCGCCCACTGTCGTGTAACGTCCGAGGCTGCGCACCCGTGTCAGCTTGCCATCGCCCGTCGGCACCATGATGCCGAGTCGGCCGTCGAGAATGAAGTGCATGGAATCGGCAGCGTTGCCATCCCGCCGTGAAATTTCCCGAACTCGATGATCACCCGCAAGGTCTCGCCGGCGCTGGCCGCGGGCTGCACCGTGATGATCAAGCCGGCCAACGAGACGCCGTTCTCGGCGCTGGCCGAGCGCGCCGGCGTGCCGAAGGGCGTGCTCAACATCGTCACCAGCGACGCGTCCGCGATCGGTCTGGTGCTGTGCGAGCATCCCGCCGTGCGCTTCGTCGGCTTCACCGGCTCGGGCTTGAACTCGGTGGCAACGCGCCGTTCGGCGGCGTTAAGGAATCAGGCCTCGGCCGCGAAGGCTCGCATCACGGCATGGAAGAGTATGTCGAGATCAAATACATCATGATGTCGGGTATCTGAGCAGCGCTTCTGCTCCTTCCAAGCGCCCGTAAAGTCTCTCACAGGTTCAATGGCGTCTCCGCGCAAGCGGGGGGCGCCTGGCCGTGCCGTGGCGCTCCGGTTCGCTGGAATCGCGGCCTATTTTGGTGGGAACTATTTACCTACAGCCGCGCACGGCCGGCCGATAAAGTTCCATTTTAACCACTTGTTAAGCTGTGGAACCCATTGTTCCGGTATGAGGGTACGGCTGGCCTGTCGCTTTTTGCGAGTCCATCCGTATCAAATTCCGTGCCGGAGGAAGTCTTGTTGTGTTTCGCTATTTGCAAAAGCTTGTCGCTGACGGCCTGAAGGCTCAGGCCGGCAACGTTGCCGTGACCTTCGCGATCGCCGCCGTCCCGCTGCTCGGATTCGTAGGTGCAGCCGTCGATTATTCGAAGGCGAACGCCGTCAAGGCCGGACTGCAGACGTCTCTGGACTCGGCCCTGCTGGCGGCCGTTAACGAGCCGTCGGCGACGCAGGTCAGTCGCGCGAATAGTTTTTTTGCCGGCAATTACGGCCTCAAGGTGCGGGAAACCGCGACGTCATCCTTTACGCAGGGCGCTGATGGCTCGATCAGCGGCACGGCCACCGCAAATGTCCCGTCATCCTTCCTTCGCGTCTTCGGAATCACGACGATTCCGGCAACCGCAACAGGAACCGCGATCGCCGGCGTTTCGGCAAAATCGGATGTCTGCATTCTCCTCATCAACCCGTTGCGGACGCAAGCGCTGCTGGTGAACTCCGGTGCGGCGATCTCTGCGCCGACCTGTGAAGTTCATGTGTTGTCGACGCAGAATCCCGCCGCGATGTTCAATGCGACGCTGGGCGTCAAACGAATCTGCGTGAAGGGCTCGACCGTCGTCAAGAATGGCGGCGTCACGCCGCCGGTCGAAACGACGTGCGATACGATCAGCGATCCGTTTGCGGGTAAATTGCCGGTGGTCAGCTCCACGACCTGCAGTTTCAGCAATCAGGTCTATAATCCAGGCGTCGTGACGCTCAACCCCGGCGTCTATTGCGGTTCGACCAATTTCAACGGCTCGGGCACGCTGACGCTCAACCCCGGTCTCTACGTCATCAAAAGCGGCGCGATGATCTTCAACTCGGGATGGACGGTGACCGGCACCGACGTCACGTTCTATCTCGTCGACCAGAATGCGACGCTGACTTTCAATGGTAACGTTTCGGCGAAGCTGTCGGCTCCGACGAGCGGCACCTACGCCAACATTCTGATGTATGAGCCGACCGGCCTCAGCAACTCGAATTTGCCGATCAACGGCACCAGCGGCAGCAGCTTTACCGGGCTGATGTATCTGCCCAGTCGCGATGTCACGATCAACTCGGTGTCGAACATGACGACCAACAGCGTCAGCATGGTGTTCTCGACGTTGATCCTGAATGCGACAAACTGGTCGCTCAAGGCCGGCGCTCTGGTGCCTCAGATCTCGACAGGCGTGGCGACGGTCGGGCGCCTGTCCAAGTAAGGGCGGATTTCGGCGCCCGCGCCGAAAGCTCAGTCGATCACGAGTTCTGCGCCGGTCAACCGTCGATAGGCATCGAGATAGCGCTTGCTGGTCGCGTGGATCACTTCGGCGGGCAGCGGCGGCGGCGGTGCTTCGCCATTCCAGCGTCCGGCGCGGCGCTCGATGTCGAGATAGTCGCGCAGCGGCTGCTTGTCGAAGGAGGGCTGTGACTGGCCGGGCGCGTAGACGTCCGCGGCCCAGAACCGCGAGCTGTCGGGCGTCATCACCTCGTCGATCAGGATGATGCGGCCATCGGCTTCGCGGCCGAATTCGAACTTGGTATCGGCGATGATGATGCCCTGTTCGCGGGCGATCTCTTCGCCCTGCGTGTAGACCGCGCGGGTCATGCTCTCGAGCGTGAAGGTGTCTTCCTCACCGAGGATCTCGCGCATCCTGGCGATGGTGATGTTCTCGTCATGGCCGGTCGGGGCCTTGGTCGCCGGGCTGAAGATTGCGGGCTCGAGCTTCTCGCTTTCCTTCAGGCCATCTGCCAGCTTCTCGCCGGCCAGCGTCCCGGACGCGGCATATTCCTTCCACGCCGAACCCGACAGATAGCCGCGCACCACGCATTCGATCGGAAACACCGTGGTGCGCTTGCACAGCATCGCGCGGCCTTTGAGCGAGGCGCGATGACCGGCCAGCTCCGGCACCTCTTTGATGATGGCGTCGGCGTCGGCCGCGATCATGTGATGCGGCACCACGCCGCCGAGCTGGTTGAACCACCAGGCGCTGATCTGCGTCAGCACCGCGCCCTTCATCGGGATGGTTTCGTTCATCACCACGTCGAAGGCGCTGATGCGGTCGGTGGTGAGCAGCAGCACGCGGTCGGAGCCTATGGCGTAGACGTCGCGCACCTTGCCGCGGCCGAGCAACGGAAGCGGCAGGTCGCTGGCGGACATCGTGGTCATGGCAAAACTTTCGATAGAGCGCGGCCCGGCGGAGGCGCCGGCGGCGGGGGAGGGTAGGGGAAAACTATTCAGGCAGCGGGATGAATTCGTGTTCTTCGGGAACGTGGGCGAAGCGGCCGGACTTCCAGTCCTGCTTGGCTTGCTCGATGCGCTCCTTGCTGGACGACACGAAATTCCACCACAGATGCCGCGGTCCTTCCAGTGCGTCGCCGCCGAGGAACATCATGCGGGTATTGCGCAACGCGTTGACGGTGATGGCGTCGCCGGGCCGGAAGATCAGCAGCTTCGGACCCTCGTGGCGGTCGCCGGCGATCTCGATCTCGCCATCGACGACATAGATCGCGCGCTCTTCATGGTCGGGATCGAGCGGCACCGAGGTGCCGGCTTGAACCGACACTTCGGCATAAAACCACGGCGACACCATCGACACCGGCGAGGCCTTGCCGAATGCGCTGCCGGCGATGATCCGTGCGGTAAAGCCGGTATCCGTGACGGTCGGCAGGCTGTCCGCGGCATAATGCTGGAACGACGGCGCGATCTCTTCGGAGCCCTTCGGCAGCGCGATCCAGCTCTGCAGGCCGAGCATCTTCTGGCCGTCGCGGCGCTGTACGTCCGGGGTGCGCTCGGAATGCGCGATGCCCTTCCCGGCGGTCATCAGGTTCATGGCGCCCGGCTGGATCTCGCGGACATTGCCCTCGCTGTCGCGATGCATGATCGATCCGTCGAACAGGTAGGTGACGGTGGCCAGGCCGATATGCGGATGCGGCCGCACATCCATGCCCTTGCCGCTGATGAACTGCATCGGCCCGAAATGGTCGAAGAAGATGAAGGGCCCGACCATCTGCCGTTTGCCGTGCGGCAGTGCGCGGCGGACCTGGAAGCCATCGCCGAGATCGCGCGTGCGCGGGACAATTACCAGTTCCAGCGCATCGCAGGACTGCGCGTCGCCGAGGATCGGATCGTTGGAAGGCTGCCAGCTCATGAGGGCTCCGTAGGGTTTGGGCCATCCTAGCAGCAATTGGCGGGGGGCGTAAAAGGGGCTGTTCCCGGATCGGAAGCCTCTCCCCGTCATTGCGAGGAACCCTTGCGACGAAGCAATCCAGATTGCGCGTGTGGCTCTCTGGATTGCTTCGTCGCGCTCGCAATGACGGCTGGAAGGCCGTCATCCCGGCCACGACGATCGTCGCTACAGCGCCTTGATCTGTACCTTGCGGAACTTCACGACGCCGGAGCCGTATTGCAGGGCGATCGCGCCGGTCGCGTGCTTGCTGTCCTCGACATCGGCGGTCTTCTCGCCGTTCAGGATCACGGTGAGCTTGGGGCCCTTGGCCGTGATGTCATAGGTATTCCACTTGTCCGCCGCCCTGGGCATCGGATTGACCTTGGCGACATCGACGATGGCGCCGGTGCCGTAAGAGGGGTCGGGTCGCTTGTCGAAGATGTTGACCTCGTAGCAGGTCTTGCTGTCGATCACCTTGGGGTTTTCGCAGCGGATGAAGATGCCGCTGTTGGCCTCCGCATCGGTCCAGAACTCGGCTTTGATCTGGAAATCCTTGTAGGCCGTCTTGCTGACGAGATAAGCGAGGTCCTTGCCGGACAGCAGTTTGTCGGCGGATAGCGCGCCGTCCTTCATCTCCCAGTTGGCGTCACCGACGCGGTCCCAGTCGCCCATCTTGCTGTTGTCCAGCAGCGTGACCCAGCCGCCTTCGCTCTCGCTGACGGCGGGGTGGGAGGCGGAGATCGCCGCAAGTCCGATGGCAACGCCGGCGACCAGCGCAGTGTAGCGCTTCATGGTGTTTCCCTCCCGTTTTGGTTGTTGCGCAAATACTAGCGATTGAAGCCGGGAAGTAAACCGGCGAGGGGCGCCGTCACGCCGTCAGAGGCTTTTGTTCGGCGCGGCTTCCGGTCGTGCCCTCGCGCAGCACCTGCTGCAGCGCCTGAGTGTTGGGTGAGCCCGCGCCCTTGCGCCAGATCAGCACGGTTTCGGCACGGTCCTCGCCGGGCGGCAGGCGGTGAACGGTCAACCGCTTGCCCTCGGGAAATGTCGCCAGCACGCTTTCCGGCAACAAAGCGATGCCCATGCCGGCTACCACGCAGCCCAGCATGGCGTGATACGAACCGAGCTCGATCGTTCGTTCCGGCATTTCGCCGCGCCTGGCGTACCAGTTCTCCAGTCGCTTGCGATGCGGGCAGCCGTTTTCGAATACGAGGACCGAGCGTGGAGCGCTGCCGGTCTTTCCGATCGCAGCATGACCGGCGGCCGAAACGATCACCGGTTCTTCCTCGAAAGCGTGCATTTTCTCGAACGGGGCATCGGCGATCGGCTCGGCGACGAACGCGGCGTCGAGTTCGCCGGCGAGCAGCCATTTGGCCAATGTTTCCGGATTGCCGATACGAAGCTCCAGCACCACGTCGGGGTAGAGCTGGTGAAATCGGGTTAGCGGCCCGGGCAATCGCACGGCCGCGGTGCTTTCCATCGCGCCAAGCCGAAACACGCCGCGGGGCCGCGGGTCCTGCACCGCCGCGCGGGCCTCGTCGGCCAGTGCGAGAAGCCGGTCGGCATAGCCGAGCAGCACCTGGCCGGCCGGCGTCAAATGCAGGCGCTTGCCCTCGCGGATGAACAGCGGTGCGCCGAGATCGTTCTCGAGCTGGCGAACCCGCGTCGTGACATTGGACTGTACGCGATTCAGCCGCTGCGCGGCGCGGGTCACGCCGCCCTCACGCACCACGGCGCGGAAGATGCGCAGCTCGGATAGATCCATTCATCTCTCCTTGAGATCAAAAGTATCATTATTATTCATTTTAAAGGATTTATGGCGGCGGGTAAACCATCGTCACGGCGCGGCTTTGCACCGCAAGGAGTTGAGCATGTCCGACGGCTTCGATCCGCACGCGTACGATGTTCGCTTCCTGACGCCGTTGCAGTGGGCCGCGCGGAAGCAATCCATCGTCACGCGCGTCCATGCCGAGCGTCGCCGGACGATTCGCCGGGCGTCGGCACGCGCGTGGGCGATCGTTCGCAACGTCTGCCGTCGCCTGAGCGAGGAGCAGGACGCGCGCGACGCGCTTCGCTCGATGACCGATTACGAATTGAAAGATATTGGACTTGCGCGCTCCGGAATCGAAGCCGCGATCCGGTGCGACGAGCAGCATGCGTGCTCGGCGATGTCGTCTGAACCACGCCAACTTTGGAGATCTGTCATGTCGAAAGCCTATTGGATCGTGCGCGTCTCGGTGCGCGATGAGGAGCACTATCCGGACTACCTGGCGGCCGCGCGCCCGGCCTTCGAAAAGTTCGGGGCCAGGTTCATCGTGCGCGGCGGGGCGTTCGAGACGATGGAAGGCGTCGCCCGCGATCGCAACGTGGTGGTCGAATTCGCCGATCGCGCCACTGCGATGGCGTGTTATCGCAGCCCGGAATATGACGCCGCCAAAACGATCCGGCAGAAATATGCCGACGCCGACTTCATCATCATCGACGGCGCATAACTGCAGCTATCGCCGCCCCAGCGCAGCCGCCGTCGCCACCTTGTCGAAACGTTCCAGCGACAGGATGGCGTCGGCGAACTTCTCCGCGCCGCCGTTCAGCACCGGCCGCGCGAGCTGCAAGAACTTCTGCGCCATCGCCTGCGCGTCGGGAAACGACGACGGTTCGCCGGATGGATCGGCGTAGATCCGCTCATGCACGCCGTCTTCGGTGGTGATGGAGACGCGGCCGCCAAACGGATGGCGCTTGCCTTCCAGCCTGATGTCCTGGACCACGTCGAAACGGTCGGCGAGCGCGTCGATATCAGCGTCGCCAAGCCGCTTGTAATCGTCCCAGCCGAAGCTGCCCTGATCGAGCGCCAGCGCGCCGGTGAAGAACATCGAGAACTGGCCGCCGACGATCGAGGTCGGATGCCGCTTGGTGGCGGCGTCGCCGGTCAGCGTGATGCCGTTGCGATGCAGGCCGATCTCGACGCGCTTGATCTGGCCGGGGGTCAGATTGTGTTCCCTGCGCATCGCGATCAGCGCATCGAGGGCGGCGTGGGTGTACCGGCAGCTCGGATACGGCTTCACGCCGATCTTCATGGTCTCATAGACGTTACCGAGCCCGGCGACCGCCTTGTCGGGATGGGCGTTGTCGCTATAGCCGACCAGCAGACCGTGCTTGCCTTCGATCGACTCAGATGAGCCGACGAAATCATTGCGCGCCAGCGTGGCGGCGATCACGCCGTTCATCGCGGCCGCGCCGACCTGGTAGCGCTTGTTCCAGGCGCCGTTGACCAGAAACTGCAGCGAGCCCGCGGCCTGGCTGCCGGAGACGCCGAACGCCGCGATGATCTGGTCCTTCGACAGGCCAAACAGCTTTGCCGCCGCGGCCGCCGCGCCAT
>NZ_JAQGJT010000078.1 GCF_028290495.1 Tardiphaga sp. | reverse complement strand
CCGAGCCGCCCTAGCCTCTCGCAGAAGATCGCCGAAGGAGGCCTGTCCGTCCCGCCTACTGGAAATCCTGCGGCACCTCGCCGTAGCGCGCCAGCACCACCGGCGCGTCAAAGTCGCCGAACTCCGGCTCGCCTGTCACCGAGAACACAACCACGCCGTCCGCCGCGTCGGAGGCCTTAAGACCCCGCAAGCGCGCCTGGTCTGGTGTCTTGAACGGTTGCGGCTGACTGGCCACGAGCCGCCTGCCCTGCTTCTTGAAGGTTTGAACGAAGTGCGACGTCTCTGCCATTGTTACTCTCCACTGTTGAAATCCTGATGCGACGGCCGAGGCCGCCGTCATCGATGCACTTGCTGCACTTGAACCGAGCCCAGTAATCCTGGCCGGCATCATTCGGAGCTTTCCAGCGGCGGCCGTGGCCGCAATCCCGACATTCAACCCACACAACCGACACCGCGCGCCCCGCCGCTTTGTTCTTCTTATGTTCTAATAAGGGACTCAGGTCCAAGCTGGAGTCGAGTCATTGATTCGATCGACCACCAAAATAAATCGCTACACTACGTATTGACTTTATCGCTACGTCATGTAGCGTCTCTCCCTATCAGATACGGGGAGAGCGAGCGATGCCGAAGCCAATCCTGCCCGCGAATATCGAAACGCGGACCGAAGATCAGATCGACGCTCACCTCCTTCTCGCGTCAGGGCTGGTCACCGACCCGGACACGCACTGCATCCGCATCCGGAATTCTGCCGGCTACATGGTCGCGCAGATCCACCAGTACAGCAACGGCTGCGGTCCGGTGCGTGGCGACGCTGATATCTATGCGCGCCTGTTTGCAAACGCTCCGGGGATCCTGGCTGCGCTGAAGGAGTGCGCGCTGCAAATCGCGCAGACCCGGAATCGATCCCTGACTGCGAGCGAACAATCCGCGCTCGACAATGCGCGGACCGTGATCACCGCAGTTGAGGGCGCCGCCTGATGTCCGCTCCCCTCTCCCAGTCTGAGCCGCGAGGTCGTTGCTCGATCGAGCCGAGGCGCTTCAACGGCGCCAACAAGTGGCTGCCGATACTCGACGGCGTCCCCGCTGAGGGCCGCGACCACGAGGACGCTTGCCTCGATTTTCCGGACGACGCCATTGCAGTCGCCTGCCGGCTGTCTCGGATGCATGGGAGGGCGATGTGATGCGCGAGCCTATCGATATCAACATCTACGACTCGCACATCGGCATCTGGCAGGACAATGCACAGGATGCGTCGTTCCGATCCGACGTGTATGCGGCGCTGATCCGCACCATGCGCGCGCGGGGCTGGTCGATAAAGCTAGATCCCCGCATCCACCGTAGCCAACGCTGCATCAGTCCGAATCATCGCGAAGGCGCGCGCGGCACGCTCCGCTGCGAAATCGAGATCACCGGCCGCGTTGTGAAGGTCGAATTCTGGTCAACCACGGCGCCACAGATCAATCGCAACGGCCGGCGCTACGACTACGACAAGATGCGTCGCATGAGCCATATCGACAGCCTGCGCGTCGAGTTAGAGTTCCGCCGCATCACGCGGTGGCTTGAAACGCTGGCGCCGGTCAAGGTGAAGCGCTCGCCCGACCGCGATATGCCTGCCATGCAACGCATCGAGGCGAGATACGCGGAAAGCTGGCACAAAGACAAGGCGCTGGGCCGTCCGACATGGAGCAGCGACGGCCAACGCAAATCCGCCGACGGTGCGCTCTTGGAGCACGGACAGATCGCGTGGCTGACCGACTACAAGGGCCGCATCATTCGCGGCACCGCCTACTACAACCTGAATAACATGTGGTGGGCCGTTGCTGGCGGCGAGCTTTTCAACCGTGGGAGCCACGAGTTCTACACCCAGGCTCCGCCCGATCTGCTCACCAAGCGGAACGATCGCGCCCGGCGCAGCCGGCTTGAGGCTGAGCTGTCAGTAGCGGTGCAGCGCATGGACTTCCGGCGAGCGCAGACGCTCAAGACCATCCTGTTCGGCGAAGCGCCGACCTTCATGATCTGGGCACGCGACCATCAGGCCTACTACCGCTCGCAATACGCCGGCTACGCGAGCGACAGCCTGCACGCCGGGAAATACACCCGCGCCGAAGCTGAGGCCGAATGCCGGCGCGTGCCGCGCGAACTGGAGATGGTTTGCCCCGACGGCAGCCACGTCCGTTTCGACCGAAAGGCTGCGTGATGCCTCACCCGGGCGAAATCAGACTTGAGAAGCTCGCCGCCGGCAAATGCAACGCTGTGTCGCGACCGGCTGCGCTCGGGGTCGGCATCCGCTGGTGGCCGAAGGTTGGCCCTGAGATCGTCGTTGCCGACGTGCCAGAGGACGGCTTCGCGACCAAGCCCGAGGCCGTCGCAGCAGCCAGGATCGCCAAGGAATTTGCCAACGACATTCGAGCCCAGGCCAATGGAGAAGCTCCATGAACGCCCTCACCCACTTCGACGTCGACGCGACTCGCAATCCCATCGTCCAGTTGACCGATACCAACGAAGCCATGGCGGATAGCCGGGACGTGGCGGCGTATTTCGGGAAGCGCCACGCCGACGTGATCCGGGCCGTCCGGTTCCTGCATTGCACCCCGACTTTCCGACAACGCAATTTTGCGTCCATTAATATCAAGGAGTTAAGCGGCGCTGAGGTAATTTCGCATTACCGGATGACCAAGAATGGGTTTTCGTTCGTGGTGCTTGGCTTCACCGGCGAGCAGGCCGGGATCTACAAAGAGCGATACGTCGAGGCCTTCGACGTCATGGAGGCCGAGTTGCGCCGGCGGCGCGAGGCGGTGCCACTGGTGCCCGCAATGCCGGGATCCTACGCCGCGGCACTGCGCGAGCTCGCCGCCTCCGTCGAAGTAGTCGAACGCCACCAAGCCCAGATCGCCACCCTGGCGCCGAAGGCCGAGTTCGTCGATCGCTTCGTCGAGGCCGGCGGTCGCTACGGGCTGCAGAACGCCGGTCGCGCGCTCGGCTGCCGCCCGAACAAGTTCATCGATTGGCTAAAAGCGGCCGGCTTCATCTTCTACGCCGACGGCTCGCTCGTTCCGCGCCAGCAGTACCTGCAGGCCGGGATATTCGAGGTCAAGAACACCGTGGGCGGCGACGACAAGGTCCACACCCAGAGTTTCGTGACGCCGAAGGGCATCAGCTACTTCGCTGCACGCATCCCATCGCACATCAAAAGTCACCAGCCCGTCCCGGCTCCCGCCGAGACAGCAATGATCACGCATTGAGTGGAGGGAAGATATGCGCATCCACCTTCAAGCATACGCAGGATCCCTGCCCTCGTTGGTCGCACTCGGATTGTTCGGCGCGATGATGTTCGTCGTCTGCGCAATAGCGTCGGGAGCGTAGCGCCATGTCCGATATTCAAAAGGCGATCGACCTTATCGACGAAATCGACGTCATGCCGTTTGGCAAGGTCGCCGCAGCGCTAGATCGGGTCCAGGTGCACCTGACGACAGCTCGCCGCAAGTACGAGCCCGAGCCGAGCGCCCTGCGCCCGCTCACCCCGGAGCGGCACAACGGGTCTCACCGGAGAGTTTCGTAATGGGCGGAATGTCTCAACTAGCACTGGATCAACGCGAGGCCGAGGCTGCTCGCTCCGGCGAGCGTGCCGATGCGCGGAGAGAATTTCTGGAGAGCGACCACGCACCACGCCAGATTCGAACCGCGGCACCCGAGTCGAAGCACGCAACACATTTTGTTGCAACGTGGCCATTTCCAGCAAGAGGTCGATCATGACGCATTTTACCGTGTCCGAACTCGCGTTCGGCAGCCGCGGAGACCCTAAAGAATCGGTCTGCATATTGGCCGACGTCCGCGACCAGTCGCGGCCCGCATCAGTTCAGGTCTATTCCTACGGCAAAGAGAAGATCATCAACCTGCCTCGCTCAATCATGACGGTCCACACGCCTCGGGCCACGCATTGGTGGGCCGTATCGATACCGCGATGGCTCGTGGACAAGGAGGGTTTGTGGGGCGGAGAGCCAGCAGCCGACCCCGGCGACGCAGAGCGTATAGCCGCCAGCCGCATCATCAAGTTTGAAAACAGGGACGTAATGCGACCGGGCGACCGAACGCACAGTGGCGGCTCGATGGGCCGCATGTCGAACGCGGGATCGTAAGCGTGGCCCCTCATCTCGCATCATCAAACGAAGTGCGGCGCATCATCCGGGACGAGTCCGGATCGATCGACCGGGCGGCGACCGTCGAACAGATGGCGCTAACACTGGTCGCCGGCGTTGAGGGCGGCCTCAACACCGCAAACACGATGGACGTAGCCGAGTGCCTGACGCGCGCTCCGGAGGAATACCAGGCCCAGACAATCAACAACCACGTTGATGAAGCCCTGGCCCTCGCAAAAACGATGCTCGACGCGATGGAAGAAAACCGCTTCCGGCGTCAGATGGCCGCCCTCAATGTGGAGATGAGCAAGCCATGAACGCGCTGGCATCGAGGATATTGGAGCGCTTGGCGGCGACCAATCAAAATCCGTCGGAGGTGTCACTGGCCGCCGGACTGAACCGATCCGCGATCAGAGACATCATCGCAAACGAGGCAAACCCGCGCATCGACACGATCAAGAAGTTGGTCGGGCCGCTCCAGTGCAGCCTTGAATATCTCACGGGAACAGAAAATTTGGCATCGACCGGCACCCCGCCCCAAACACAAGACGTCGACGTCGCAGCGTCTACAGTGTTGGCCGTGGCCGCCTCTCAGTGGCAGTCGGTACCAACACCCGATCAGATCATAAGAGCGCTCGCAGCCGGCGGCTTCGCCATTGTCCCAGCCGGGGTGCGGTCCGGGGATCTCTCTGAGACGCTGAGGACGTTGAGTGACGGCGAGAGTATCTTAGAGTTGGGACCGCGCATTGCGGCGATCCGTAAAGATCAAGGTCTCACACAAGAGGAATTTTCCGAGAAGCTCGGATGTCACGGGGTCACGGTTTCGAAGCTCGAAAATAATAAGATCGACGTCACGGTAGAATGGCTGCTGCGAATTGCAGACGCTCTTGATGTGGATGCATCGCAGCTGCTCTCGCCCCCGCTGGACGGAGACGCCATTCGAGCGGCACGCGAAGCGCTTGGGTGGTCACAGGAGCACCTCGCACAGACCGCCGACACAAACCAACAGACCGTCGATCGCATAGAGCGCGGGGCGACAAGGCACTCCAGAGCCTTGCCTGCAATACTGAGGTCGCTCAAAAACGGCGACGCTCAGGACATCACCGACAGCCCGCTGGCATATATCCATGACGTCATGAAGCGGCACAATGTCACTTCGACAGAACTGGCAAGGAAGGCCGGCATCGCCGCATCCACCATAAACAAACCGTTGAGGGATAAGGGCTCGAAAAACCTCTTCAACACCCGAACGCTGCAAAAGATTCGGGCGTGGGATCGGGCGGCCAGCGATTCTGCTTCGGAGGCATTATCATGAACGCGCTCGTTGTCATTGAAACCCTGACGCCCGCCATCTTCTCGGAAGAAGGCGGCATCGACGCCATGTTGGCAAAGCTGGAGGCGGACGTCCGCTCGGTTGTGACCGATATCAGCACCGCTGCGGGTCGGAAGGCGGTCGCCTCACTGGCCTACAAAGTAGCCCGGTCGCGCTCGGCTTTCGATGAAATGGGCAAGGATCTTGTTTCTGACTGGAAGAAACAGGCGAAGGCCGTCGACATGGAGCGCGCCCGCGTCCGGGACAGGCTGGAGGCGCTGCAGGCCGAAGTCCGCAAGCCGCTGGACGAATACGAGGCCGACGAAGCCAAGCGCATCGCCGACCATCAGAACACCGTGCAGGCCATCATCGACCTTGGCACGTTCTCCAATGACATGCCGTTGAGCGGCTACGTCGTCGACCGGCTGACTGCACTCGACGCTCTGCCCGATCGCGACTGGGAGGAGTTCAAGCAGAAGGCCGCCACCGCGCGCAGCGAGACGTTCGCCAAGCTCCAGGCTCTGAAGGGTGCGTCTTTGGCGCGCGAGGCCGAGGCCGCCGAATTGAACCGGCTCCGCGCCGTCGAAGCCGAACGTCTGCGACGGGAGCACGAGGAACGGATCTCGGTTGCCGCCGCAGAGGCCGCCACAAAACTTGCCGAGGAGCGCGCAGCGCAAGAGGCGAAGCGAATTGCCGATGAAGCGGCGGAGCGGGAGCGCCAAGCAGAGCAGGACAAGGCCGCCGCTATCGCGCGCGCCGAAAAAGCAGAACGCGACGCGGCAGACGCGGCAATAATGGCGGATCGGCGCCGCATTGATGATCACGAGCGTGCGCTTCGCAGCATTGAGGGGATGATCGCGGACGCATGCTCGCCATTCAACGGCAGTGAGTTGATCCAGCGCATCAGCAGCATGATCGACTCGATGCCGGAAATGGGGCGAGATTGGGAGGAGTTCGCAGACCGGTTCGCCGAGATGCTCGCCTCCGGAAAGCAGAGAATCGCAGATCGACTAACGGAGGTTCGCGGCGATGCTGTGCAGCGAGCTAGAGAAGTTGCCGAAAAGGCCGAGCGTGACGCCGCGGAAGCCGTAGCCAAAGCCGAGCGAGATCGCATAGCTGCCGCCGAGAAGGTGGAAGTAGATCGCCTAGCCGCTATCGAGGCCGAGCGCCAGCGGGTGGCCGACGTAGAGGCAGCCGAAGCCGCAGAGACAGCGCGCCGCGAAGCCGACCACGCGCACAAGAAGCAGATCAACACCGAGGCTCTAGCTGCACTGGTGGCTGCCGGACTGGGCGAGGCTGACGGTCTTCGGCTGGATGAGCGACGGCAAACCGTTGATCGAGCAATTTCGCGAGATGGAGCATGCGACCGAGCCGACCGAACACGGGAAGGCGCCGCTGTGACCGAACTGCGCCAGCGAGAACCCCGATTGCACGATGCGCAACACCTGGCGTTCGTCCGGGCGCAACCATGCTCGATCAAGTTCTGCCCGCGACCTTCTGAGGCCGCGCATATCCGCATGGCCTGTATTGCGATTGGCAAGGATCCCACCGGGATGGGCGAGAAGCCGCACGATAAGTGGACGGCGCCGCTGTGCGACTATCACCACCGCACCGGCACGCTGGCACAGCACAAGATGGGCGAGAAGGATTTTTGGGAGTTGATGGGCTTGAACCCATTCGCGATCGCGGCGCGGCTGTGGGTCGAATCCGGCGGGGCTGCGCGGGGGTTGCAGCCGGAACGGCCAAAGCGGGAGCGCAAGGTGCGCCCGCGCGATCCGTCGAAGCCGCGCCACAAAATACAGTCCAACCCGACCTTGCAATCGCGCAGGTTCGGCAGCCAGCACCGCCCTATCACCAATCGCAGGTTTCGGCCTGCGACCGGCTTTTCAGCGCCCGGCGGTGACGCATGAGCCGGACACGCAAGATTGAGGCTGGAGACATCACACCGGCGGAAGCTGGCGCGCAGATGGGCCTGTCACTGGCGCAGTTCAATCACTGCCTGCCCGGGCTCTTGGACCGCGGGTTTCCGCCGCCGGACCCGACTACCGGCAACTATGCACTAGACGCGATTTCGGTGTGGCGTCGGTCGCGGTTCCCTAAGATATTCCCGAACACGCCGATGCTGTCGGTCGTGCCGAAACCACGCGACGCTCGTGAAAAGCTGGGATCAAATGGGCACCGATAAGATCAGGTATCTGGTTTTCTCCAAAGGTCGTTGGCGGTGGCAGCCGACGAAGGCCATGCGCAAGCACGGCTTCGGGACGGTCAACCTGAGCCAGGGTGGGCCCGAGAAGGATTCCGCTGGCCGGCCGCGCCCGACCGATGCTGACAAGGCCAAGGCGCTTCGCTTGAACAGCGATTGGGACTCGGCGCGGCTCGGCCTGCCGCCACAGAAGCCCGCTGACGCGCCGGTGCGATATGCGCCGGGTAGCGTCGGCGACGGATATTACCGCGCCATGGCCATCCGCAGGGCCGCGCGGGCGCAGGCCAAGATTGTTTGGACGGTCGAACAGACCAAGCGAGACAGCTGGCCGAGGGCGTGGCGGTTCCTGGAACCCGAATTCGCCGACTGTGATCCCAAGACCATCGAGCCGGAGCACTTCATCCGTATTGACGAGAAGACCGGTGAACCGTTGGGCCTGATTCCGCGCATCGAACGCGAGGTTTCGGTCACAGAACGGCATCTGGTCATCAAAATCTGGCGCGCGCTTTGGAATCGCATGGTCGCGATGAAATATTGCGACGCGGGACAGGATCCATCCAAGGCGTTTGAGAATTCCGCGCCCGATCCGCGCCAGGTGACGTGGATGCGCCGCGAGGTTCTGAAGCTTGTGCAGATCGCTTGGCGCCACAACTTTCGCGGGCTTGCCGCATGCATGGCGGTAGCATGGGACAGCATGCTGTCGCCGATCGACGCCCGAAGCCTGACCCTTGGCCAGCTGCGATCTGACAGCACCGGTCTGTTGTTCGCGCTCGATCGGGCCAAAACCAACAAAGCGGCAGCGGCGACGCTGACGCCGTGGTCCCAGGCGCTGCTGCGGGAATACATCAACGGGTTCGGCGCAGAATTCTTAATGAATGCCCCGATCTTCCGAACCACCCCGACCTTGACCGTACCTGGCCGTGGCGGCCGTCCGCGGCCATCGGTGCCGTACACGAAAGATCGGCTGGTCAAAGATTTCGACAGGGTGCGCGAGCTGGCCTACGGCCCCGATGAAACCCGGCAGTTCTCGGATATGCGCCGCTCCGGCGCGGTCGAGGGGGATGCCGGCGGCGGTACTGTGGTCGACCAGGCAAACAAGATGGCCAACACGGTTAGCGCGAGCAACCGCCTGCGCAAAACCTATAACCCGGTGAACGTGCCAAGTGTCCGGCGCTTCGATGAAGCAAGGGCTGTGGGGGCACGGAATTTAGAACAGAACCTGTCCGAAAGTATTTCTGCAAATCCAATGGAAATACTTTTAAGGAACACCAAGAATTCGGAGCCATTGAAATGACTAAGAAAACTGGCGCGAGAGACGGGACTCGAACCCGCGACCTCTGCCGTGACAGGGCAGCGCTCTAACCAACTGAGCTACTCCCGCGTGGATCGTTGCTCTTCAATCCCGCAGTGAGGTGGACATAAAGGGGTGGCCTTTTGAAGTCAAGCGCGTTGCGAACGCGATGTGTATGAACCTGCGTTTTAGTGGCCGCCGATTCAAAAAACCCCATGTTTTCAAGGAAAACGGCGTAGGCACCGCGTGCCCGAATCGTTTAAGCCCTGCTACGACTGACTTTCCTGACCGACACCAACGTAGAGGGCCAAAAACATGGCGAAAAAAGCCGTTACTGCCGCGACCACTGCCGCCAAGGCCGCCACCAAAGCCGTCGCAGCGCCGACCGTCACGCTTAAGCACCTCGCCGCGGCTTTGGCCGAAGAACACGAATTGTCGAAGAAGAAGGCGGAAGAAATCCTCGGCGACATGGTCGGCAAGATCACCAAGCACCTCAAGAAGGGCGAGCGAATCCGAATCGTCGGCCTCGGCATCCTGCAGGTGCGCAAGCGCGCCGCCCGGATGGGCCGCAATCCCGCCACCGGCGAAGCCATCCAGATCAAGGCTAGCAAGAAGGTCGCGTTCCGCGCCGCCAAGGAACTGAAAGAAGCCGTCTGATCGACGGTATTCTGTCATAGATAGATCATTCCGGGCTGCGGCCGCGCCCGGCCCGGAATGATCGTTTTGCAGCGTTGGAGTGGTGATGTGACAGCAACCCCGTCCCTCGATTTCACCCACGACGTCCTGCAGCGCTTCCTGCGCTATGTCGTCATCGACACCCAGTCCGATCCCGCCTCGCTGACCTGTCCTTCCACCGCAAAGCAGAGGGACCTTGGCCGCCTCCTTGAGCAGGAGCTGCGCGAGATCGGCCTCCATGACGCGCATCTCGACGAACACGGCTACGTCTATGCAACCATTCCGGCGACCTCCGACAAGAACGTCCCGGTGATCTGCTTCTGCTCGCACATGGACACATCGCCGGACTGCACCGGCGCCGGCGTCAAGCCGCAGATCGTCAGGAATTACCAGGGCGGCGATATCGTACTGCCGGCCGATTCGGCGCAGGTGATTCGCGTCAGCGACAATCCGGCGCTCGCCGACCAGATCGGCCACGACATCGTCACCTCCGACGGCACCACCCTGCTCGGCGCCGACAACAAGGCCGGCCTCGCCGAGATCATGGACGCCGCGCGCTTTCTGATCGCGAACCCGCAGATCGGGCACGGCGCCATCAAAATCCTGTTTACGCCGGACGAGGAGATCGGCCGCGGCGTCGATAAGGTCGATCTGAAAAAGCTAGGCGCCGATTTCGCCTATACGATGGATGGCGAGACTGCCGGCCATCTCGAGGACGAGACCTTCTCGGCGGACGGCGCCATCGTCACTATCGAAGGTGTCAGCACGCATCCAGGCTTCGCCAAGGGCAAGATGGAGCACGCCATCAAGATCGCCGCGGCGATCGTCGAGCGGCTGCCGAAGGATTACTGCTCGCCGGAAACCACCGAGGGCAAACAAGGCTTCCTGCATCCGATCGGCATCCAGGGCGCGCTGGAGAAGGCGACGCTGAGCTTCATCGTACGTGATTTCACCGACGACGGTCTCGCGGAGAAAGAAGCCCTGCTGCAATCCATCGTCGATGACGTGATGAAAGCCTATCCGCACTCCACGGCGTCGATCACCATCAAGCCGCAATACCGCAACATGAAGCAGGTGATCGACCGGCATCCGCAGATCGTCGATTACGCGATGGAAGCGATTCGCCGCACCGGCCTGACGCCGAAGCGCACCAGCATCCGCGGCGGCACTGACGGCTCGCGGCTGTCCTTCATGGGCCTGCCCTGTCCCAACATTTTTGCCGGCGAACACGCCTTCCACGGGCGCACCGAATGGGTCAGCCGCCAGGACATGGAAAAGGCGATGCAGACCATCGTGCATCTGGCGATGATATGGGAAGAACGGGCGTAAGGCCGCCGTTTTCGGACGGCTCCGCCTTGCGCAGGGTCCAGCCAATACGCTAAATGCGTCTCACGGGCGATTAGCTCAGCGGTAGAGCATTCCCTTTACACGGGACAGGTCGGCGGTTCGATCCCGTCATCGCCTACCATTTCATCGATCGCCACCAGGACCGCGGCGATCAGGAATGGAAACCGCGCGACGCAACCGCAGGGGTACGCGTGACCGCACGGGCCTCTTTCAACAGCGCGCTGATCTCGTGAAAAAGCGGCCGAAGCTTGGGGGCCTCGGACAAACAGGCAGACACCAGATCGCCAAGCCGTTTAAGGGCCGCCAAGTCGTCCTCGGAAGCTGCGCACCAATCGACAAGCTCCTCCAGCAAACAACCGAACGCCCGCACTTCCAGCCGCTGCAGGCCGTTCGCCATCGCGGGATTGCCGACATCGTAGAAAGACGCCGCGCCAAAATCGCCGAGCAACGTCTGGCCTTGGCCATCGTGCAGAATGTTATGCCCGTATAGATCGCCGTGCATGATCCCTCGATCGTGCAAATGCCGCGCAGCAGAAGCCATAGCATCGGCTATCTGCAGCACCGTCGGCAGGTCGAAAGCGGAAGACGACGGGTAGACGTCGCGGGTGCAGGATTCCAGGCTGGGCGGCCCCGCAAGGATTTCAAAACGGGGATCAACCAGTTGCATGACCAGCCCGTTGATACCCGACGGATGACCCAGCACTCTTCCGAACACATCGATCAGGTTGGGATGCTTTCCGGCGCCGATCGAGGCTGCCATTTCAGAACCCGGCAAGCCGTCGCTGGTCATTGCGCCCTTGAACAGCTTCACGGCCACGGCTCGTACACCATCCTCGCCGGAATTCATCCTGGCCCGATGAATGATTCCCGAAGCGCCCTGACCCAGCAAATGCTCGATCTTGAGCGCGCTCCAGGGAACATCAGCAATCACCGCTGACGACAGGGCATCCGCTTCAATGTCAGCGCCGAACGGATTTCCGGAACAGGCCAGCCACGACAGACGCGGCAACGTGAGCAACCACTCCGGCAATTCGTTCAGCCGATTGGCGGCCAGACGAAGCAGCTCGAGGCGCTCGCAATTGACCAGCGATTCCGGCAGCGCCTGAAGTCGATTGCCGGCCAGCATCAATTTCTGCAGCTGCGTGCACGCACCGATCTCACGGGGCAACTCTTCGATCTCATTATCGGTCAGGACCAGCCAACGCAGCCTGGCCGGCAATGCCTTGGCGGAGACCCTGCGTATTTGATTGGCCTTAAAACCAACCATGGTCAGCTCGGGGCAGCTTCCCAGAACTTCCGGCAATTCTGTGAACAGATTCTCGGAACAGAAGATGATGCGCAGCTTGCTCAATCCAGCGAGATCGTCGGGCAATTCCGAGAGCGCATTTCCGGACAGATCCAGAACTTCCAGCGTATCGCGCAGAGCCATGATCTCACGGGGAAATTCGGTCAACCCACACGACAGCCTAAGGTGGCGGACACCGTCTAATTCGCCAGAGCGAAGCTGTTCGATCGTCTGCATCTCTTGCTCCAGGAAGATAGTATCATCGCAAGGAGCCGGACCGCTCTGCACGCACCTCCTACCATATCGTGACGACCGCCGGGTTACCTCACCAACTGGTCAAAAAGCAATCGCGCGGCCACCGCGGGGGCGCCCACATTTTCGATGATCACGTCAGGCACAATGACTGCAGCGGCCCGCTGCAGCCGGTTGGCGATCGGTCCGTCGCTGCTCCTGCCGCGCGCCAGCAGCCGGGCGGCCAGCACCTCCGGCGGCGCCGTCACCGCCACCACGACCACGTCGGCGTAGCCTTCGCGCAACCAGCCGATCACCGCGCGGGAGATATTCGCCACCACCGTGCGCCCTGCCCTGATGTCGTCGTCGATGGCCTTCGGCAGCGCATAGGACAGGCCATGCGCGTCCCAGTGCACGGCGAACCCGCCGCGCGCCAGCGCCTGCCGGAAGGCGTCAGGCGTCAGCTGTTCGTTGTCCTCGGAGCTTGAGGCCTCGCGGGTCACCACGCGCCTCGCAAATACGACATCGGCATTCCCGGCGCAGGCGGCGCGCGCCAGGTCGATCAGCGTGTCCTTGCCGGCGCCGGACGGCCCCACCACCAGCACCAGCCGTCCCGGCCCGATCTTCGCCAGCGCCTCGAAATTGGCCGACGTATCGGTCATGCGACGCGGTGTCCTTCGCGCCAGACGCTGCGCACCACGGGTACGTCGTGCGCCACATAGACGCGGATCACATCGGCTCGCTTGCCAACGGCGATCTCACCGCGATCCGACAGGTCGACGGCCTCCGCCGGCCGCTTGGTCACCGTTCGGATCGCGCTCGCGAGATCGATAGATGGCACCTTTGCGGACAGTTGCAGCGCGCCCATCAACAGACTCGACGGTACATAGTCCGACGAGAGAATGTCGAGCATGCCTTCGCGGGCAAGATCGATCGCAGCGATATTGCCGGAATGCGAGCCGTTGCGGACCACGTTCGGCGCCCCCATCAGAATTCCGATACCGGCCTTGTGCAGGCCCTGCGCGGCTTCCAGCGTAGTCGGGAATTCGGCCACCGAGACCTTGTCCGACACGGCTTCGGTCACGTTGTCTTCCGTCGTGTCATCGTGGCTCGCCAGCGGAATGTTTCGCTCGTGCGCCAGCGCCACGATCGCCCGCATATTGCCGGCCGCATATTGCTGCTGGCAGGCCAGGCGCTGCGCGAACATGGCATCGAGTTCGGCATCGTTTTGTCCGCCTTTCCCCCGATAGTACGTGCGCAGTTTCTCCTCGTCACGGAACTGACGCTGGCCTGGCGTGTGGTCCATCAGCGACATCAGCCGGACGTTTGTTTTTTCCAGCAGCGCCTTTGCTTCTTCCACCACGCTGGGCATCGGAATCTCGCAGCGCAGATGCAGGAAATGATCGACGCGCAGGAGCCCGGCTTCGCCCGCATGCGCAATGGAGTCGACCAGCAGGCCGGCATAGCTGTCAATTCCCGCACTGTTGTCCTCGCATCCGACCCGCACCGAATCGAGAACCGTCGTGATGCCCGAGGTCGCAAGCTGCGCGTCGTAGGAGATGACCGCGGCAACGGGCTCCCAGAACACCTTCGGACGCGGCATGAAATGCGCTTCGAGGTGGTCGGTGTGCAGTTCGATCAGGCCGGGCATGATCAGATCGCCGCCGACGTCTTCAAAACCTTCGGGCGCATCGCCCTCGCCGAATTCGGCGATCTTGCCATCCGCGAAGGCAATCCAGCCCTGCTCGATCACGCGATCCGCCAGCACGATCCTTGCGTTGCCGATCACGGTTTCCTGTTGCTTTTTCATTGTCATCTTTCTCAGGCGGCAAACGATGTCACATCGACCAGCCGGTCGGCAATCAAATGACGGACTTCGTCGTCATGGACAATGGCAACCATGGCAACGCCGGCACGTTTCTTCTCGGCCACCAGTTCGACCACCACCGCGCGGTTGGCCGCATCCAGCGACGCAGTCGGCTCGTCCAGCAGCAGGATCGGCAGATCGGAGATAAAGCCGCGCGCGATATTGACGCGCTGCTGCTCGCCGCCGGAGAAGGTCGAGGGCGGCAGCTTCCACAGCCGCTCGGGAATGTTGAGGCGGCGCAGCAGCACGCCGGCACGCTCGCGCGCTTCCTCACGGGGCACACCCGCGGCCAGCAACGGCTCGGCGACCACATCGAGCGATGCCACGCGCGGCACCGCACGCAGGAACTGGCTGACATAACCGATGGTGTGGCGGCGGACGCCGAGAATCTGCCGCGGCTCAGCCGTGGCGATATCGAGCAACTCACCCTTGTGCTGCACACCGATGCTGCCGCCGTCGCAGCGGTAATTACCGAAGATCATCTTCAGGATAGAGGATTTTCCGGCGCCGGAGGGGCCACCCAGCACGACGCATTCGCCGGGGGCGACGTGGAACGAAACACCGCGCACGACTGGCAGGCGAATGCCGTCCTGCAGGTGCATCACGAAGGTCTTTTGCGCATTGCGTATATCGATCAATGGAATCATGGTGCCCTCACGCCGGCAGGATCGAGGAAACGAGCAATTGCGTATACGGCTCGCGGGGATCGTCGAGCACCTGGTCGGTCAGACCCGTCTCGATGACACGGCCGCCCTGCATCACCATCACCCGGTGCGACAGGAGCCGCGCCACTGCGAGATCGTGGGTGACGACAATGGCAGCAAGTCCGAGCTCGCTGACCAGCGAACGCATCATGTCGAGCAACCGCGCCTGCACGGAAACATCAAGCCCGCCGGTCGGCTCGTCCATGAAGACGAGCCGCGGTTCGGTGACCAGGTTGCGCGCGATCTGCAGCCGCTGCCGCATGCCGCCCGAATAGGTCTTCGGCGCGTCGTCGATGCGGTCGGTGGAAATCTCGACGCGCTCCAGCCACGAGGCCGCCGTCTGGCGGATCTTGCCATAGTGATTATGGCCGACCGCCATCAGCCGCTCGCCGACATTGGCGCCGGCGGAGACGCCCATGCGCAGGCCCATCGCCGCATCCTGATGCACGAAACCCCAGTCCGTGCGAAACAAAAAGCGCCGCTCGGCCTCGCCCAATGCCGCGAGATCGCGCATCACGCCGTCGCGCATCCGGTACGACACCGAACCGGCATTCGGCGTCATCTGCGCCGACAACAATTGCAACAGCGTCGACTTGCCAGAGCCGGACTCGCCGACGATCGCCAGCACTTCACCGGGATACAGCGCAAACGAGACATCGCGGCAGGCGTTGAGGCGGCCGAACGACTTGCTCAAGCCCTCGGCCAGCAACAGCGGTTGGTCATCGTTGCGTGCGATCATGGTCACATCAAGCATGGGGGCTCTCCGCGTAAGGGGCGCTCTCGCTGCCGCGATGGCCGTCGGCCTGTCGCGTCTCGCAATAGTCGGTGTCGGAACAGACGAACATCCGGCTGCCGGCATTGTCGGTGACGATCTCATCGAGATAGGAGTCGCCGGAGTCGCATAGCGCGCAGCAGGCCGCGTGCTTGTAGGGCGAGAACGGATGGTCCTCGAAATCCAGCGACACTACCGACGTATAGGGCGGGATCGCATAGATCCGCTTCTC
Source organism: Tardiphaga sp. (assembly GCF_028290495.1). Taxonomy (GTDB): domain Bacteria; phylum Pseudomonadota; class Alphaproteobacteria; order Rhizobiales; family Xanthobacteraceae; genus Tardiphaga. The sequence goes on along the minus strand of NZ_JAQGJT010000078.1, from coordinate 16,050 downwards.
ACGGCCGGCGCCAAACAATTGCAGCGCGGGGCAGTTGTCCATCTTCGGGTTATCGAATTTCGGCGTCGGTGACGGGTCCATCACATAACGCGCATTGACCTTGACCGGATAGGCGTAGGCCGTGGCGATATGGCCGAACCGCGCGATGTCCTCATACAGCTTGACGTGCATCAAGCCGTATTCGCCGAGCGCATGCATGCGTCGCGTCTCGGTCTCGCGCGGTTCGAGGAAGCGCAGCGGCTCCGGAATCGGCACCTGATAGACCAGCACCTGCTTGTCGTGCATCGGCGCTTCAGGAATCCGGTGCCGGGTCTGGATCACGCTGGCATCGAGGGTGCTGGTGGTGACGGCGACGCCGGTCGTCTTTTGAAAGAACTTGCGGATCGAGATCGCATTGGTGGTGTCGTCGGAGCCCTGGTCGATGACCTTCAGCACGTCCGTTACGCCCAGGATCGCCGCAGTCACCTGCACGCCGCCGGTGCCCCAGCCATAGGGCATCGGCATTTCACGGCTGGCAAACGGCACCTGATAGCCGGGGATCGCGATCGCTTTCAGGATGGCCCGGCGGATCATCCGCTTGGTCTGTTCGTCCAGATAAGCGAAATTATATGTCGGCGCGTTCATTCCGCGGCCTCCTTCATGGCATCGGGCGCATTGTTGGCGTCGTAAAACTCCTTGCGGAGCTTGCGCAGCAGGCCGAGCTCGGACTGGAAGTCGACGTAATGCGGCAGCTTGAGATGTTCGACGAAGCCGGTCGCCTGCACATTGTCCGAATGTGAAAGCACGAATTCCTCGTCCTGCGACGGCGCAACAACATCCTCGCCGAGTTCGCGGGCGCGCAGCGCGCGGTCAACCTGCGCCATCGACATCGCCTTGCGCTCGGATTGGCCGAACGCCAGGCCATAGCCGCGGGTGAAGCACGGCGCCTCGGTGTCGGTGCCCTTGAACTGGTTGACCATCTGGCATTCGGTCAGCGTGATCGCGCCGAGGGGCACCGCAAAACCGACATCCTCCGCTATGAACTCGACCTGCACTTCACCGAGACGGATTTCGCCGGCGAACGGATGGTTGCGGCCATAGCCGCGTTGCGTGGAATAACCGAGCGACAGCAGAAAGCCTTCGTCGGCGCGGGCGAGATTCTGCAGCCGCAGATCGCGGTCCGCCGGGAAGTTCAGCGCATCGCGGGTGAGATCGCCAACTTCCCTGTCGGCTAGCTCGGCTGGCGAGGCTTCGATCAACCCGTCACGGCCGAGAATATCCGTGACGCGTGGCATCACCACGGACTGCACTTCGGCGACGGCGGGTTGTTCGGGCATGGATTCGCCGGCCAGCACAGGATCCAGCAGGCGATGCGTGTAATCGAAGGTCGAACCCAGGATCTGCCCGCCAGGCATGTCCTTGAAGGTCGAGGACACCCGGCGCCGAACCCGCATCTGCGCGGTATCGACGGGCTCGCTGGCGCCGAAGCGCGGCAGCGTGGCGCGGAAGGCGCGCAGCAGGAAGATCGCCTCGATCATATCGCCGCGCGCCTGCTTTATGGCCAGTGCGGCCAACTCACGATCATACAGCGAGCCTTCGGTCATGACGCGATCGACGCCGAGGCTAAGCTGCTCGGAGATTTGCGCCAGTGATAATTCCGGCACGGCGCGGTCACCGCGGCGCTCGTGCGCCAGCAGCCGGTGTGCGTTCTCGATGGCGCGTTCGCCACCCTTGACGGCGACATACATGGTCAGCCTTCCTTAGCGACAAGGCGCGTGGTGCGCGGGATGGCGACGACGCAATCATCGGCGACAAGAACGAGGTCAATGCCGCGCGGAAACAGCGTGGCGTTGAGCGCCAGACGGTCGAGCCAGTCCGGCAGATCGATGATGGCGCGAAGGATGGCGACACCGTTGATGCCGGGGCCGCGCAGCTCATAGGCCGGACCTTCGGTCAGGCTATCAACCTGAAGGATGATCGTGGTCGAGCGATCCGGATATTCAGCGGTGCCGAACGAGAAGCTGGCGAAATCCGGCAACGCGCGCGCGTCCGCAATCAGCGCGAAGCTGCACACCGAGGAGCCGGCAAGCACCGGCGCGCTGGTATGAAACTTGATCCACTTGGCGACATCGGTGGTCGCGGCCATCCTGGCATCAAGCCAGACCGGCGTGTCCTGATCGAACAGCGTCAACGCCATCGCCGCCGAACCGCGCATCATCGGCGCCGGCACGCCGGAAGCGGACTCGATCCGCTGCACGCTGCCGGGGCGCGCCATTGCGTCCATCACCGAGCGGAAGGTCGACTGCGCCGACAACACCTTGTCGGCAAATCCAGCCGGCATTTCTGCAATCGTCGTCATCTCACCCCTCCCCGCGCACGAGCGTGTAAAAATCGACCTTGGTGGCGGCTGTCTGCGCCGCCGTGCGCTCCGCATCGGCCTGGATGGCCGCGCGCAGCGGCGTCAGCACCTCTGCCTCCACGGCGTCGGCATATTCTTCGGTCTGGATCAGCGCGTCGCACAAAGCGATCAGCCGCGCCTTGTCGCGGTCGCGACCGAGCGTATAACCGAAGCCGACCTCACCGCTGGCAAGCCGCACCGCAGCCCGCGACACCGTGGCCTCGCCCATGTTGAATGGCGCGCCGTCTCCACCGATCCGGCCGCGCAGCATCACAAGGCCATTCTCGGGCTCGCGCAAATTGTCGTAGGCTGGAACCTGCAGCGCCTTGATGCGGCCGGCAATCTCCGCCGTCGCCGTATGCGTCAGCACCGCCATCGCGGATTGGCGCCGGGCCTGCCGGGGGTCGAGGGATGAAGTCATGGGCTTACCGTCCGTCATGAAGTTGTCTATTATGTTAGACAACTTCATAGGCCCGTACAATGACCGCTTCGTGACACCCCGTTAATTATTTTGCTGGCCCAGCCAGGCCCATCTGTGAGACGACAGCGTTGTGAGCATCCAGGACAAACCCACCGGCGTGGCATTGTGGCGTCAGGTCGCCGACGGCATCGAGCGCGGCATTGCCGACGGCACCTATCCGTCCGGCGACAAACTGCCGGGCGAGACCGAGATCGCGGAAATCTACCGCGTCAATCGCCACACCGTGCGCCGCGCGCTGGCGACGCTGGCAGAACGCGGACTGGTTCGCGCCGAGCGCGGCAGCGGCACCTATGTGGAAGCCCCGAAGCTGACCTATCCGCTGCGTTCGCGCACGCGGTTCTCCGAAATCGTCGGCGCCGGCGGCCGCGAGCCGGACGGCAAGATGATCGAAGCATTCACCGAAACGGCAACGCGCGAACTCGCCAAACAATTGGGATTGAAGACCGGCGCTGCCCTGGTACGAATCGAGGCGTTACGCTTCGCCGACAAGACGCCGATCTGCATCGGCACCACCTGGTTTTCCGCCGACCGCTTTCCCGATGCTGCCGAAGTCTATGCGCGGCTGAATTCGACGACGAAGCTGCTCGCGCATTACGGCATCCGCGATTATCGCCGGCACTCCACCCGCATCAATGCGGCGATCGTCAATGCTACCGATGCCGCACGGCTGGACCTCGCGCTGGGCCGCTCGGTGCTGATCGTCGACAGTACGGATGTTGATATGGAGGGCACGCCGCTCAAGGTTTCGCGCTCGCGCTTTGTCGCCGAGCGCGTGGAATTCGTGGTGGAGAATGGGTAGCTAAAACGCCATCCTCTCCCCCGTCGTTGCGAGGTCAGGGAAGGCTGGCTTGCCAGCTTTCCCCTCAGCGAAGCGACGCGGCAATCCAGAGACCGCAAATGCCGAAAGAACTGGATTGCTTCGTCGCAAGGGCTCCTCGCAATGACGGCTACTTCTATGATGCTCACACCACAGCGCGTCGCCCGATAATCGCAAAGCGCAGCCGGCTGGAGATGAAGTCGATCGCCGCGACCGCGACCAGAATCATCAGGATGAGGAACGACACCTTCTGCCATTCCAGAACGCGTATCTGCTCGGCGAGTTGCAGACCGATGCCACCCGCACCGACGATACCGATGATGGTGGCGGAGCGGGTATTGGATTCGATGAAGTACAGCACCTGCCCTGCGATCACCGGCAGCACCTGCGGCAGCAGCCCGAAGCGGATCTCGTGTAGCGCGCTGCCGCCGGAGGCGCGGATGCCCTCGACCTGTTTCTTGTCGGCAGCCTCGAACGCCTCGGAGAACAACTTGCCGAACGCGCCAAAATCCGACACCGCAATCGCCAGCACGCCGGCGAACGGGCCGAGTCCGACGACGTTGATCCAGACCAGTGCCCAGATCAGCGTATCGACACCGCGGATCGAATCGAGAAACCGCCGCGCCGGAAACCGCAACCAGTTCGAGGGCACGATGTTTCGCGCCGCCAGAAGGCTCACCGGCAGCGCGCAGACAGCAGCGAGCGTGGTGCCAAGCAGCGCAATCGACAGCGTCTCGCCCATCGCGGCGAGATAGGCCGGCAGCGACGAGCCGGGATCCGGCGGGATCATCATCGTGACGATCCAGCCGAGCTGCTTGAGGCCCGAAAGCATGCGTGTCGGCGAGAACTCCAGTTCGTTGAGGCCGAAGATAAACAGCGCCAGCGCCGCGACGAAGAAAGTCGGAACCGCCGCGCGCGATGTCATCGGCCGATCGAAGACCGCCGGGTAGCGCGCGCGCAATTCGTCGGTGTTGTCGCTCGGAAGCTTCCTCATGAGCGGGCTTCCTTGCCGAACAGCCGGCCGCGCAGCCAGCCTGTGCCGATGTCGATGATGAACACGGTGACGATGACCATCAGCAGAATGGCGCTGACATCCGAATAATAGAATTTCCGGACAGCCACGACGAGTTCCTGACCGATACCGCCGGCACCGACAAAGCCCATCACCGAGGCGCCGCGCACATTGATCTCGAAGCGCAGCAGCGTATAGCCGGCAAAACCCGCGGAGACCTGCGGCAGCACGGCGAAGCGCATGCAATCGATCCAGCCGGCGCCGGTGGAGCGAATTCCTTCAACCGGCTTCATGTCGATGTTTTCGACGATCTCGCTGTATTGTTTGCCGAGCGCGCCGACGCAGTGGATCGCGATAGCCAGCACGCCGGCCATCGGGCCCAACCCGAAGGCGATCACGAAGATCAGCGCGAACACGATGTCCGGCACGGTGCGGCAGAATTCCATCATGCGCTTGACGACGAAGCGCAACGGCGCCGACGGCGCGGTGTTCTCGGCAGCGAGAAAATTCAATCCGAACGCCAGAACGGCACCAACCAGCGTGCCGACATAACTGATCAGCACGGTCTCGCCGAGCAACACCAGCCACTTCTGCCAGCCCCAGAACCACTCAGGCCCATCGCTCCATACCCGCATCCCGGTATCGAGCGTGAAGATGCGATCGAAATAGCTGACAAAATTGCCGATCTTGCCGAACAGGGTCGCGAGGTTGACCTCCGCCCCCATCGCCGCGACCAGCAAGGCGGCAAAGCACACCGCCGTCACCAGCGTGGTGCGCAGCCGCCTTCGCGCCACCGCCTTGCGATAGGCCTCATTCAGCGCCGCAAGCTGTTGGGCCGGCAGGATGGAAACGGCGGCGGACATAAGAGGGGATACCTAAAAGACCAGGTCGGGTGACTCACGGACAGAACGCCTTGCGCCCTCGCCTCTGCCCGCCGCACGAAGCAAGCTTCGCCCGGCGGGCAGAGGGAGAAGGCAATCAGGACGCCTTCTTCTTGCGCAGCGCGTCGACGAACTTGATCAGCTCGATGGTCGCGTCCCAATCCTTGGTCGTGGCGGCATGGAAGCCCTTCTTCTGGCCATCGGAGAGCCTGTCGAACGCCGCCTTGTCCTTGGTCGGCGCCTCGACGAAGGCCTTGGTGATAGCGGCCTTCAGGTCGGCCGGCAGGTCGGCGCTGTAGGCATAGGGGCCGTTGATGATCGGGGCCGACTTGTGGATGATGCGAAAGTCTTCCTTCTTCATCGGCGTGCCGTCAGCGTTCTTCAGCATGCCCTTGTGCAGCATCTGCGCCACCGTCGAATCATCTTCGTTGGTCCACTGGTTGGCGACGACATCGACGGTGCCCTGCGACAGCGCCAGCAGCGCGTTCTCATGGCTGCCGGTGAAGACGACCTTGCCGAAATAGCTGTCCGCATCCGAGATGCCCATCTTGTCAAGCTCGAAGCGCGGCACGTTGTTGCCCGAGGTCGAGTTCGGATCGACCAGTCCGAGGTTCTTGCCCTTCAGATTGTCGATGCTTTTGTAGGAGCTGTTGCCCTTGACGAAAAACACGGAGTAATAGCCGGTCGAACCATCGAAGTTGATGTCGTTGGCGAAAGCCTCGGTCTTCACGCCGGTCAGGCGGGCGCGGGCGAACGAGGCCGATCCGTAGCTGGCGATCTGGATGTTGCCGGCGCGCTGGCCTTCGATCACCGCGGCGTAGTCGTTGGCAATACGCAGGTTGACCTTTACGCCAAGCTCTTTCGACAGGTAGTTGACGAACGGCTGCCAGCGCTCGGTGACGCCCGAGGCGTTTTCGGCCGGAATGATGGCGAAGGTCAGCTCAGGATACCTGGTCTTGTAGTCCTGCGCCGAAACGGCAGAGGTCATGAGTGCCAAAGCGGCGCTGAGCAGAATGGTTCGGCGATTGATCATGATGGTTCCAGTGTGGTTGAGTGGCGATGAACGCGTGCGAAATACAAATGCCGTGTTCGGGATGCGGGTTCAGGCGACAGCCGCGTTGAATTCCGGCACCCGGGCTGCCGCGGGCACGTAGGCTGGCATCGATCCCATCACCTCATCGGCTTCGAGATCGTAGAGTTCGCGGGCGATATGTTCAGTCAATTCGGCCGGTGCGCCGTCGAACACGACGCGGCCGGCGGACATGCCGATCAGCCGGTCGCAATAGGTTCGCGCCAGATCGAGCGAATGCAGATTGCACATCACGGTGATACCGAAGTGCTTGTTGATGCGCAGCAGCGCATCCATGACGATTCGGGTGTTACGCGGATCCAGTGATGCGATCGGCTCATCGGCAAGGATGATGTCGGGCTGCTGCACCAGCGCGCGCGCGATGGCGACGCGCTGCTGCTGGCCACCGGACAACTGGTCAGCGCGTTGCGCGGCCAACGACGCCATGTCGAACTGCTCGAGTGCGGACATCGCCATCGCGCGATCCTCCTCCGGCCACATCTGCGTCAGCGAACGCCATTGCGGCATACCGGACAGACGGCCCATCAGCACGTTGGTCAGAACATCAAGGCGGCCGACCAGATTGAACTGCTGAAAGATCATCGCCGAGCGTGCGCGCCACTGGCGCAACTCGCGGCCGCGCAGCGCGGTGACATCGGTACCGTCGAAGCTGATCCGTCCGGCTGTCGGCTCCGCTAGACGGTTGATCATCCGCAGCAGCGTCGACTTGCCGGCGCCGGAACGACCGATTACGCCGACAAACGCACCCGGTGCGATCTCAAACGACGCGTTATCGACCGCAGCCTTGACGCCGAAGCGACAGGTCAGATTCTCAACCAGCAGCATGGTAGCTCCATCAACGAAATATGGTGCCACCCGTAACGCTGCTGTCTGACAGTGATGTGACAGATCCCCCTCGCCGACGTTTTGTCCACGCTTCCACAGCAGCGCTGCGCAAAGTCATGACGATGTCATGACATCGTCATCAAAGGAATCGAAGAGAGGCCCGCGCGTCACGCCATACGGCGTCAATAACCTTGGGAGTGTACCATGGCCGGAAAATTCCTCTCTCTCGATCCCACGGTCGATCCGAGCGCGAAGCTCAACGACGCCACGCTTGGCGCCTATTGCGAGGTCGGCGCACGCACCATCCTTCAGGAAGTGACGATGGGCGACTACTCATACGTCGTGAATGACGCCCAGATCACCTATACGACGATCGGAAAATTCTGCTCGATCGCGGCGATGACGCGGATCAATCCCGGCAACCATCCGATGCACCGCGCGACCCAGGCGCATTTCACCTACCGAGCCAGCGCCTATTTTCCCGGCGAGGCGGACGACGCGGAATTCTTCGACTGGCGTCGCGAGCATCATGTCACCATCGGCCATGACGTCTGGATCGGCCACGGCGCTATCGTGCTGCCCGGCCGCAACATCGGCACCGGCGTGGTGATCGCCGCCGGCGCCATCGTCACCAAGGATGTGCCGCCCTACACGATCGTCGCCGGCAACCCGGCGCGAATCATTCGGCCGCGCTTTCCGGAGGAAATTGCCGCGGGGCTCACCGAACTGGCGTGGTGGGACTGGGATCACGAGACGCTGCGGCTGGCGTTGCCAGACTTCCGCAAGCTTGCCGCGGAAGCGTTTTTGAGCAAATACCAATCTGGCGGAATACCCGCCACCAGGCAGATGGCGAACACATGACGGATATTTTCATCGACGGCGGACGCACCCTGGCCGGTAGCGACATCATCGAAACCTCTTTGCAGGTTAGCAACGGCGAGATCATCTCCATCGGCGCCGAACACGCGCGCGGCGGAATTTGCCTCGATGCGCGCGATCTTCTGGTACTGCCCGGTATCATCGATCTGCATGGCGATGCGTTCGAACGGCAACTGATGCCGCGCCCGGGCGTCGATTTCCCCGTTGACGTCGCATTGATCGACAGCGACCGCCAGGTGATCGCCAACGGCATCACCACGGTGTTTCACGGCACGACGTGGTCATGGGAGCCCGGCCTGCGTGGTGCAGAAAACGCACGGCTGTTGCTGCAGGCGATCGAGACGTTACGGCCGCAGCTCGCTGCCGACACCCGCTTTCACCTGCGCCAGGAGACGTACAACCTCGACGCTGAAGCCGAGATTCTGCATTGGATCGCCGATGGCCGCATCGACCTGTTGGCCTTCAACGATCACATGGACCTCACCACCTTCAGCAAGCCGGCGAAGCGCGCCCGCATGGTCGAGCGCTCCGGCCTCTCCAGCGACGACTTCGACCAGCTGGTGCAACGCGTGCTGTCGCGTGCCGATGCCGTGCCGGCGTCAATCGCCCGGCTCGCGCAGGCCGCCAACGCAGCTGACGTGCCGACGCTGTCGCATGACGACGTCAGCCCCGCGATGCGCGGTGATTTCCGTGCCCTCGGCGTCGCCATTGCCGAATTTCCGATCAACGAGGAGACCGCAATCGCAGCGGCGGCGGCCGGCGACTTCATCGTGTACGGCGCGCCCAACGTGGTTCGCGGCGGCAGCCACACCGGCTGGACCAAAGCGTCCGACATGATCGCCAAGGGCCTGTGCTCGATTCTGGCGTCGGATTATTACTATCCCGCGCAATTGCTCGCCGCCTTCCGACTCGTCGCCGACGGCGTTCTGCCCCTGCCCCAGGCCTGGGCGCTGATCTCGGCCAACCCGGCTGCCGCCGCCGGTCTGACGGACCGTGGCGTCATCTCGCAAGGTCGCCGCGCCGATCTCCTTCTGATCGACGACAGCGTGGTACTGCGGCCGCGCATCGTCGCGGTAATCGCCAACGGCCGCCTCGTGCATCTGACCGACGCCGACCGACTGCTTGGCGTACGTTCGCCGCTTCGCGCCATCGCCGCCGAATAGCAGCCCGCGCCCGTCTCTCTGGCACATCGCTTGCTTCAGTTTGTCGGCGCCTCCTTTCGGGGGCGCCGATCTGCGTAGCAATGCCATACCGCGACAATGCACGCCCAACACGACAGCGCCGATCGCCGCCACCTGGCGGCGAATTCTTTTTATGTCATCGGAACACAATCATGAATCGCCGAGAATTTCTGCATACCGCCGCTGCCGCAACCGTCGGCGGCGGCTTCGCCTCGCTGACGCCGTTCACCAGCGCGATGGCACAATCCAAGCAGGAGACCCTGCTGATGATTTCAGAGGGCGGCCCCAACAGCCTCGACGTGCAAGGCGTCGGCGCCAACCGGCCCGCTTACGAAGTGGCATGGAATTGCTACGACCGCCTGGTTACCTATGCGCTGAAGACGCTGCCCGACGGCTCGCGATCCTATGACCAGCAGACCATCGCGCCCGAACTCGCCGAGCGCTGGGAGATCGACGTCAAAGGCGTCACCTTCCATCTGCGCAAGGACGCGACCTTCCACGACGGCACGCCGGTCACTGCCGCCGACGTCAAATGGTCGTTCGACCGCTCGGTATCGATCGGCGGCTTTCCCGCCAGCCAGATGGCCGCCGGCAGCCTGCTCAAGCCTGAGCAGTTCACCGCCGTTGACGCCCTCACCTTCCGGGTAGATTTCGTCAAGCCGGATGCGCTGACGCTGCCCGACATCGCGGTCGTGATTCCCGTGATCTACAATTCCGCGCTGGTGAAGAAGAATGTCACCGAGAAGGATCCCTGGGGCCTGGAGTTCACCAAGAACAACGTCGCCGGCGGCGGCGCCTTCAAGGTCGAGAAATACACCCCCGGCACCGAAGTGATCTACGTCCGCAACGACAGCTGGAAATCCGGCACGCTGCCGCAGCTCAAGCGGGTGATCTGGCGCATGGTGCCCTCCGCCGGCAACCGCCGCGCGCTGATCGAGCGCGGCGATGCCGACATCTCGTTCGACATGCAGGCCAAGGATTATGCCGAGCTGAAAGCCAAGAAGTTCGCGGTTGCCGCCAACCCGGTCTCCAACGGCATGTTCTGCATCGAGCTCAACGTCACCAAGCCGCCGTTCAACAATCCGAAGGTACGTCAGGCCATCGCCTATGCGGTGCCGTACCAGAAGATCATGGATGCGGTGTTCTTCGGCGAAGCCAAGCCGCTGTTCGGCGCGGCTTCCAACACCCCTGCCGACGCCACCTCGTGGCCGAACGCAACGGCCTACAAGACTGACCTCGTCAAGGCCAAGGCGCTGCTCGCCGAAGCTGGCCTGCCCGATGGCTTCGAGACAACCATCTCGATGGATATCGGTCAGGGCACGATCTCCGAGCCGATCGCCGTGCTGGTGCAGGAAAGCCTGGCCACGATCGGCATCAAGGCAACCATCGAGAAGGTGCCGGGATCAAACTGGCGCGGCGAGATGCTGAAGAAGAGCATGCCGTTCATGATCAACTTCTTCTCGGGCTGGCTGGATTATCTCGAGTACTTCTTCTTCCTGACCTATCACGGCCAGAACGCGGTGTTCAACACGATGAGCTACCAGAACCCCGTGCTCGACAAGGAGATCGACGCCGCCCGCGCCACCGCCGCCAGCGGCGACAAGGCCGGCTATGAGGCCGCCGTGAAGAAGATGGTCACGATCGCCTATGACGAAGTGCCGCGCATCCCGCTGGTGCAGCCGTTCCTGACGCTGGCGATGCAGCAGAACATCAGCGGCTATGCCTACTGGTTCCACCGCCAGCTCGACTACCGCATCCTGACCAAGAAGGGGTAACCACGCCCCCGCAGCGGCGCGATGTCCTCATCGTGCCGCTGCAACGACCCCAAAGCCCGGCCTACCAGCGCACCGACTGGCTGGGCACGATGAAGGCGGTGCTCATCTGTTCGTGGGATGGGCCGGTCAGGTAGCAGATCGACCCGAACACCACGATCAGCAGTGCGATCACCGCGATGAGATCGATGCTTCGGGGATCGCGGTCCCGTTCAATCTCCGGGCGCATTTTCTGCACTCCCTTTGCTTGTCCCTGCAACCAAACGCTACGCTTCGCAGTATCTGCTTCGAGCGTTATCTTGGAGGACCAGCATTGCGCAAAGCACCGCAGCGCGAGCGCTGCCGCAAGGCACAACGCCGCCGACATGGGAGAGTGACATGAGAGCCGCCTTCCTGCTGTTCGCGCTGTTGCTCGGTTTCGCCGCCCCGGCCTGTGCCGACGACATCGCCGCTGCGCAGAGCGTGATCCGCTCGCAGGAGCAGGCGCTCGTCCGCGACGACGCCGCAGCCGCCTATGCCTTTGCCGCACCGGAACTGCAGCGCATGTTCGGCGATCCCGACACGTTCATGAACATGGTCCGCAACGGCTATGCGCCGGTCTACCGCCACAAGAGCTTCGAGTTCAGAGACTTCCGCAGCAACGACGGCCGCATCGAGCAGGACGTCCGCATCGTCGATTCCAACGGCGTGCCGTGGGATGCACATTACTTTCTGGAGCCGCAGCCTGACGGCAGCCTGAAGATCATCGGCTGCACGCTGAAGGCGGTCGGCAGCTCGGCTTAAGACTCACGGCCCCATACACCGTCGTTGCGAGCCAGCGAGTAGCTGGCGGAAGCCAGCTGCTCGTTGAGCGAAGCAATCCAGAAGCCTCAGGCGAAGACTGGATTACTTCGTCGCAACAGCTCCTCGCAATGACGGGGATGGGCCGGAGCCCACAAAAAAGCGGCGCCCCGAAGGGCGCCGCTGATGTCGTTGCGAGGAATGGATCTCAGTGAGCCGTCAGGCCGCTTCCGGCTTCGTCGGTGTCCGCCTTGACCGGCAACTTGGTGTCCTCTTCCCAGACGATGGCCACCGGCTTGCGCACCAGAGCGTTGGCGATCACGTCGTCCATCCGGGCGACCGGGATGATGTTCATCCCGCCCTTGATGGCATCGGAGATCTCGGTGAGGTCCTTGGCATTGTCCTCGGGGATCAGCACCGTCTTGATGCCGCCGCGGGCTGCCGCCAACAACTTCTCCTTCAATCCGCCGATCGGCAGGATCCTGCCGCGCAGCGTGATCTCGCCGGTCATCGCGAGGTCGTGCCGGATCGGAATGCCCGTGAGGACAGACACAATCGTCGTTGCCATCGCCACACCGGCCGACGGGCCGTCCTTCGGCGTCGCACCCTCCGGCACATGGACGTGGATATCGCGCCGCTCGAACAGAGGCGGTTCGATCCCGAAGGTGATCGCGCGCGAGCGGACGTAGGACGCCGCCGCGGAGATCGATTCCTTCATCACGTCGCGCAGGTTGCCGGTGACGGTCATGCGCCCCTTGCCGGGCATCATGACGCCTTCGATGGTCAGCAACTCGCCGCCGACATCCGTCCAGGCCAGGCCGGTCACGACGCCCACCTGGTCGTCGGTTTCGATCTCGCCGTAGCGGTACTTCGGAATGCCGAGAAATTCCTCGATATTCTTCTCGGTGACCTTCACCACCTTCTTCTTCGAGAGCATCAGCTCCTTCACGGCCTTGCGGGCCAGTGTGGAGAGCTCGCGCTCCAGATTACGCACGCCCGCTTCACGGGTGTAGCGGCGGATCATCAGCAGCAACGCATCGTCGTCGATCGACCATTCCTTGCTGTCCAGACCATGCTTCGAGATGGCGACCGGGATCAGGTGCTTGCGCGCGATCTCGACCTTCTCGTTCTCGGTGTAGCCGGCGATACGGATGATCTCCATGCGGTCCATCAGCGGCCCTGGAATATTCAGGGTATTCGCCGTGGTGATGAACATCACGTTCGACAGGTCGTAGTCCACTTCGAGATAATGGTCGGCGAAGGTGCCGTTCTGCTCGGGGTCCAGGACCTCCAGCAAAGCGGATGATGGATCGCCACGGAAGTCGGCGCCCATCTTGTCGATCTCGTCGAGCAGGAACAGCGGGTTCGAGGTCTTGGCCTTGCGCATCGACTGGATGATCTTGCCGGGCATCGAACCGATATAGGTCCGGCGATGACCGCGGATCTCCGCCTCGTCGCGCACGCCGCCGAGCGACACGCGCACGAACTCACGTCCGGTCGCCTTCGCGATCGACTTGCCGAGCGAGGTCTTGCCGACGCCGGGGGGGCCGACGAGGCAGAGGATCGGCCCGCTCAACTTGTTGGCGCGCGTCTGTACCGCGAGGTACTCCACGATGCGGTCCTTGACCTTCTCCAGCCCGTAGTGGTCCTCGTCGAGCACGGCCTGTGCGGCGGCGAGGTCCTTCTTGACCTTCGACTTCTTGTTCCACGGAATCGACAGCAGCCAGTCGAGGTAGTTGCGCACGACGGTCGCTTCCGCGGACATCGGCGACATCTGGCGCAGCTTCTTGAGCTCGTGCTGCGCCTTCTCGCGGGCTTCCTTGGAGAGCTTGGTCTTGGCGATCTTCTCCTCGATGTCGGCCAGTTCGTCGCGACCTTCGTCGTCGCCGAGTTCCTTCTGGATCGCCTTCATCTGCTCGTTGAGATAGTACTCGCGCTGGGTCTTCTCCATCTGGCGTTTGACACGCGAGCGGATCCGCTTCTCGACCTGCAGCACCGAGATCTCGCTCTCCATCAGGCCGAGCACCTTCTCCAGGCGAGCGGTAACCGAAAGCGTCTCCAGGATGCCCTGGCGATCGGCGATCTTGACGGCGAGATGCGACGCGACGGTATCACCGAGCTTGGCGAAGTCGGTGATTGCCTGCACGACGCCGACGACCTCGGCGGAGATCTTCTTGTTGAGCTTCACATAGCTCTCGAAGTCGGAGACCACCGAACGCGACAGGGCTTCCGCCTCGACGCTCTTGGCATCGGTATCGGCCAGCGCGGTCGCCGTCGCCTCGTAATATTCAACGCGGTCGGAATACTTCTCGACCTTCGCGCGCTCAAGCCCTTCCACGAGGACCTTCACGGTGCCGTCGGGAAGCTTCAGGAGCTGCAGCACGCTGGCGAGCGTGCCGATTTCATAAATGGAGTCCGAGGCCGGATCGTCGTCCGACGCATTCTTCTGCGTGGCGAGCATGATCAGGGCGTCGTTCTTCATCACCTCTTCGAGCGCGCGGATCGATTTCTCGCGTCCGACGAAGAGCGGCACAATCATGTGCGGGAAGACGACGATGTCGCGCAGCGGCAGCACCGGATAAGAGTGGCTTTCGCCATGAACGATGGTTGGCCGGGGTTTAGAGGCAGTCATGGCCCATTCCTTTTGCTATGCCCCCTTGCACGCAGTCCGCTGTTTTGCGCAACCGCCACAAGGTGCCGATTTTCCGAATGTGCGTGCCGCAGAACCTGGATCGTTCTTGGGCCCGCGCTTTACGGACAGTGATAGCGAATCTTGGGGGAGGAAATTTGTTCGCCGATAGCATTAGGTGGCTATGGCCCGGGGGGGTGTCAAGAGACTGAAATTACGTCTTGAGATGAACCAAATACCCGAAAACAAAGGCGGATTGAAAGCAATCGGCCTGCGCAGCGACGGCCGCCGATGGACTCGGCAGCCGTCTTGATGCGTCTTCAGCAAGCAGCGCTAATGGCCTGATCAGGCGCTGGCGCTGCTCTCGGCGGTACGGTCCGAGCGATCGGCGTAGATGTAGAGCGGACGTGCGGTACCTTCCACGACTTCGCGGGAGATCACGACTTCCTCGACGCCTTCCAGACCCGGAAGATCGAACATGGTCTCGAGCAGGATGCTCTCCAGAATGGAGCGCAGGCCGCGCGCGCCGGTCTTGCGTTCGATCGCCCTGCGCGCCACGGCGCCCAGGGCTTCGTCGGCGAAGGTCAGCTCGATGTTCTCCATCTCGAACAGACGCTGGTACTGCTTGACCAGCGCGTTCTTCGGATCGGTCAGAATCTTCTTCAATGAGGCTTCGTCGAGATCCTCGAGTGTGGCGACCACCGGAAGACGGCCGACGAATTCGGGGATCAGGCCGTACTTCAGAAGATCTTCGGGCTCGACGTGGCGGAAGATTTCACCGGTGCGACGATCTTCGGGCGCCAGAACCTGGGCGGCGAAGCCGATCGAGGTCGAGCGGCCGCGCGCCGAGATGATCTTTTCGAGACCCGAGAACGCACCACCGCAGATGAACAGGATATTGGTGGTATCGACCTGCAGGAACTCCTGCTGCGGATGCTTGCGGCCGCCCTGCGGCGGTACCGACGCAACGGTGCCTTCCATGATCTTCAGCAAGGCCTGCTGCACGCCCTCGCCCGACACGTCGCGGGTGATCGAGGGATTGTCGGACTTGCGCGAGATCTTGTCGATTTCGTCGATGTAGACGATGCCGCGCTGCGCACGCTCGACGTTGTAGTCGGCCGACTGCAGCAGCTTCAGGATGATGTTCTCGACGTCCTCACCGACATAGCCGGCTTCGGTGAGCGTGGTGGCATCGGCCATCGTGAACGGCACGTCGAGGATGCGGGCGAGCGTCTGCGCGAGCAGCGTCTTGCCCGAACCGGTCGGTCCGATCAGCAGGATGTTCGACTTCGCCAGTTCGACGTCGTTGTGCTTGGTCTGGTGGTT
>NZ_JAQGJT010000073.1 GCF_028290495.1 Tardiphaga sp. | reverse complement strand
AGATCTGCATGCTGATCTCGCCGGTCGCCTTCGCGGTCTGTTCGGCCAGCGCCTTCACTTCGGAGGCGACGACGGCAAAACCACGACCGGCCTCACCGGCACGTGCGGCTTCGATCGTGGCATTCAGCGCCAGGAGGTTGGTCTGGCCGGCGATGGTGTTGATGAGTTCAACGACATCGCCGATGCGCGACGCCGCCAAAGCCAGCGCTGCAACACGCTCGTTGGTCTGGCTGGCCTGCGCCACCGCCGAATGGGCGATGGTGGAGGATTCCTGCACCTGGCGACTGATCTCGTTGACCGACGACGCCATCTGCTCGGTGGCCGACGCCACCGACTGCACATTGGTCGAGGCTTCTTCCGAGGCCGCAGCCACGGCGATCGTCAGCTGCTGCGAACGCTCCGCAGTCGCGGTCAGGGTGCCGGCGGAGGCCTCCAGCTGCGATGACGCTGCAGACACCGTCTCGACGATGTTGCCGACGGCCTGTTCGAAATCGTTGGCGAGCTGGACCATCTCGCGCTTGCGAGTCACGGCGGCCGCCTTGTCGAGATCGATCCGGGTCTCGGCCTCGTCGCGCGCCTTCTGCTCGGCGTTCTCGCGGATCACCGTCACGGTCTTGGCGATGTCGCCGATTTCGTCGCCGCGCTTGGCGCCGGGAATCACCACGTCGAGATCGCCCTTCGCCATCTTCGCCATCGCGCCGTTCAGCCGCTTCATCGGCCGCGCCACGCCCAGGAAGGAGAAAGTCACCGTGGCGATCAGCACCAGCACCAGCACCATGCTAAGCCCGGCGCTGACCTTGCTCGAGAGCACCAGCGCCTCGGCGGCACGGCTCCGCGCCGCGGTCACCTCGCCCTGTGCGGAGGCCACCGCCATCGTCGCCAGCTCGGACGCCGACGAAGCGGCCGGCAGGATCTTGTTGATCGTGACGCTGGTCTTCAGGTCGTTGATCTTGATCGCCTCGTCGGTGGCGGACATGAACTTCTTCATATCGTTGCCGAGCTGGACCAGACCGGCCTGCAGCAGCTCGTTGTCGTCCACGACGCTGGCGCGCGACAGCGCGGTGTTGAGCGCCTTGGCGCGGACCGCAATCTGCGCCTTCTGCTGCATTTCGTTCATCGCAGCATAGCGCCAGGCGGCGGCCTGCACGGCGTTGACGGCGCTGTCGGCGTCAGCCAGTTGCAGGTTCACCTCGCTCCAGTTCTGCGCCTCGGTGATCGCGGTGGTGCCGCGCATCTGCTCGAGGTGACGGCTCCAGTCCAGTGCCGCGACGTTGCGATTGCGATAGAGTTCGAGCAGCTTCTTCTGCAGCGCGACCATCTCGTCGGCGGCGGCGACGTAGTCGCCAGTCTGCGTCTTGATTTCTCCAAACCGCTTCTTGTCTTCCTCCTTGGAGGTGAGCGCGACGGCGCTGCCCTCGACCTCGTCCAGCGCGGTCTTGGCAGCCTGCAGGTCGGCGCTGGCGCCTTCGATCGCCGGTGTCGAGATCGCCATCCGCAGGCTGTTGGACGCCAACCGCATGCTGCCCAGCGTGGACTGCATCACATAGGCGCTGTCTGCGATCTTCTGCTGGGTAGCCGCGTCGCGGTTCAACTCGAAAATGGTCGTTTCGGCCCGCATTCCGTTGGCAACCACACCCACCGACAGCAGAATGCCGAGGAACCCGGCAAGGCCGAGCTTGTTGCCGACGCTGTTGATCTTGATCATTTCGATTTTCTTTCCGGAATGGGCACGAAGGTCAGGCGAATAGATAAACTGGCCGGCGGCGACAGGCCTGGCGCCAGGTGCCGGTGCGGAAGTTCAGTCAGCTTGAAGGGTTGGGATGCAGCGTGGGAACGAAGCCAGATCAAGACAAGTTCGCGAGGACGAAGGCCTGACCGCTCCGGTGGAGTTCAATCAGCGGCTCGGCGGCCTTCGTCCTCACGGTTGCAAGATACCAATGGACTCTGACGCAATCGTTAATGTGCCGCACTGCGGAAAACAGAAAATAAGTCGTAATCTGAGGCGGTTGCGGCGGGCGTCGATACAAGCCCGGATTGAGATTCTGCTCGAGCGATCTGAACCGAGGCACCATCAGCGCTGACCTGACCTCGCCCAGAGTCAGCGGGGCGAGAGAAGCAGGTCGCCCGCGGCACGGGTCAATGCGCCAGGATCTTTGACAGGAAGTGCTGCGCGCGTTCGCTGCGCGGGCTGCCGAAGAAATCTTCCTTCCTGGCGTCCTCGACGATCTCGCCCTGGTCCATGAAGATGACGCGGTCGGCAACCTTGCGGGCGAAGCCCATCTCGTGCGTCACCACCATCATCGTCATGCCCTCCTTCGCCAGATCGACCATGACGTCGAGCACCTCGTTGATCATTTCCGGATCGAGCGCCGAGGTCGGCTCGTCGAACAGCATGCAGATCGGGTCCATCACCAGCGCGCGCGCAATGGCGACGCGTTGCTGCTGGCCACCGGAGAGCTGACCGGGATATTTTTGCGCATGCGCCGTGAGGCCGACGCGCTCCAGCATCTTCATCGCCTTGGCCTTGGCGGCGTCTTCCGGGCGGCCGAGCACGATGGTCTGGCCGAGGCAGAGGTTCTCGACGATCTTCAGATGCGGAAACAGCTCGAAGTGCTGGAACACCATGCCGACCCGCGAGCGCAGCTTCGGCAGGTCGCGCGTCATCGTCGTGACGTTGAGGCCGTCCACTGTGATGGTGCCCTCCTGAACGGGCTCCAGCGCATTCACCGTCTTGATCAGGGTCGACTTGCCCGAGCCTGACGGGCCGCAGACCACCACCACCTCGCCCTTGTCGACCGAGGTCGTGCATTTCTTCAGCACCTGGAACGACGGGTTGTACCACTTGCTGACATTGTCGATGGTGATCATGGGCATGGGGATCGACCGGAGGTTGGAGCTGTGGACACGATTAGCGGATGATGCTGATGCGCTTTTGCAAGCGCTTGACGAAGATCGAGGCCGTGAAGCAGATCAGGAAGTAGACCACCGCCGCGAACAGATACATTTCGGTAAGTCGTCCATCGCGCTGCGCGACTTTCGAGGCGGCGCCGAGGAAGTCGGTGATCGACAGCACGTAGACCAGTGAGGTGTCCTGAAACAGCACGATGGTCTGGGTGAAAATCACCGGCAGCATGTTGCGGAACGCTTGCGGGAGAACGACGTAGCGCATCACCTCGCGGTAGTTCAGGCCGATCGCATAGCCGGCCATCACCTGACCGCGCGGGATCGCCTGGATGCCGGCACGCATGATCTCGGAAAAATACGCCGCCTCGAACAACGTGAAGGTGATGATGGTCGAGGAATAGGCCCCGACCTGCACCGGCTGGTCCGCCCGCAAGATCCACTGCCCGATATAGGGCATCAGGAAGTAGAACAGGAAGATCACCAGCACCAAAGGCAGCGATCGCATCAGGTTGACGTAGCTCGCCGCAAAGGTCGACAGCGCCAGGTTGGACGACAGCCGCATCATCGCGATCAAGGTGCCGAGGATCAGACCGCCGACGGTGGCGATCACCGTCAGCGTCAGCGTGAAGGTCATACCCTGCTGGAACAGATAGGGCAGGCTGCGCCAGATGACGTTGAAATCGAAATCGCTGAACATCACCTACTTCCCCTCGTTGAAACCGGGGACCGCGAGGCGCTTTTCCCAGTAGCGCATCCCGAACGTCACCACGCCGCTGAGCAGCAGGTAGATCACGGTGGCTGCCGTGAACGCCTCGAACACCTGGAAGGAGAACTCCTGCATCGAGCGCGCCCGCGCCGTGAGTTCCAGCACGCCGATGGTCAGCGCCACCGCGGTGTTCTTGATGGTGTTGAGGAATTCCGAGGTCAGCGGCGGGAAGATGATGCGATAGGCCAGCGGCAACAAAATGTAGCGGTAGGTCTGCACGGTGGTCAGGCCTATCGCCGTGCCGGCCATGCGCTGACCCTTCGGCAGCGAATTGATGCCGGCGGTGACCTGAGCGGCGACACGCGACGACATATAGAGACCGAGCCCGATCATCGCGGTGTAGAATGGTCCGTTGCGCAGCTGCTTGACCCAGGCGCCGAGCTCCTGCGGCA
Source organism: Tardiphaga sp. (assembly GCF_028290495.1). Lineage (GTDB taxonomy): Bacteria > Pseudomonadota > Alphaproteobacteria > Rhizobiales > Xanthobacteraceae > Tardiphaga. Next base: position 4,779 of record NZ_JAQGJT010000073.1, on the reverse strand, counting down.
GCAATTCGGGCACCACGAAGAACCAGATGAACAGCTGCACCAAGAGCGGCACGTTACGGAACATCTCGATATAGGCGTTGCCGAGAAACACCGGCCAGCGCGACGGCAGCGTGCGGATGATGCCGATGAAGGAGCCTATGACGAAGGCGATGGTCCAGGCGCACAGCGCCAGCAGGATCGTTACCCCCAGCCCGCCCATCAGCGAGGCGAAGTAGGTGCCGGTCGCCTCAGGCGTCTGCTCCCAGAAGATTCCCCAATTCCAATTGTAATTCACGAATCCCCCCGCCGCGACTCCCCCGGACCGAAACCCATGCAATGGCCGGGCCATCGCTTTCTTTATTTCCCTCGCCCCGCCCGACGAAGCGAAGCTTCGCTAGGCGGGAAGAGGCTGGCTCGAAGGACCGAAGGTCATTCGAGACGGGTGAGGGGGATTCAGGGTTTCACTCGATAGTCCCCCTCACCCGCCTTCCTCATGCTTCGCATGTGAAAGACGGCCTCTCCCCGCGAGCGGGGAGAGGTTAAGCGGCCTCACATGGCGTAGGCGTCGGGATCGGCCGAGTCGGTCGGCTTCTCGAATGACTTCTTCTGCTCCGGCCCCATCGGCACGTTGAGCGTCAGGCCCTTCGGCGCGATTTTCTGCATGAACCACTTGTCATACAGCTTGGCGCCCTCCGGGCTCTTGTAGAGTGCGGCGGTGGCGGCATCGACGACCTTCTTGAACGGGGCGTCGTCCTTGCGCAGCATGATGCCGTAGGGCTCCGGCTTGGAGAACGCATCCTTGGAGATCACATAGCCGGTCGGATCCTTCGAGCCGGCCGCGAGGCTGGCGAGCAGGATGTCGTCCATCACGAAGGCGACGGCGCGGTCGGTCTCGACCATCAGGAACGCCTCGGCGTGGTCCTTGGCGGCGATCACGTTGATGCCGAGGTTGCGCGCGGCATTGGCTTCGGTGAGCTGCTTGATGTTGGTGGTGCCGGAGGTCGAGACCACCGACTTGCCCTTCAGATCGTCGATCGTGTTGAGCTTGCTGGTTTTCTTCGAGACGAAGCGGCTCGCGGTCAGGAAGTGGGTGTTGGTGAAGGCGACCTGTTTCTGGCGATCGACATTATTGGTGGTCGAGCCGCATTCGAGATCGACGGTGCCGTTGGCGATCAGCGGGATGCGCGTTGCCGACGTCACGGGATTGAGCTTGACCTCGAGCTTGTCCATCTTGAGGTCGGCCTTCACGGCGTCGACGATCTTGTAGCAAATGTCCATCGCGAAGCCGATCGGCTTCTGGTTGTCGTCAAGATAGGAGAACGGCACCGATGAATCGCGGAAACCGATGGTGATGGCGCCGGTGTCCTTGATCTTCTTCAGCGTGCCGGTCAGTTCCTGCGCCTGCGCCTGTGTGGCGCAGAGAGCGACCGCGAGGGCGGCGCCGACAAGACGTATCGAATTCATTGTCGAATTCATCGGGTGGTCTCCTGGTTCGATGGAAAAGGGCTGTTCGGCTCGGCTCGCCGCGATGCCCCGCGCCGGTACGACTGTCGCAATGCTTGCACAACCCGGGCCAAAACGGAATTGGTTGTACCTACACCGTTTGTCGCGGTGGACAGCATCCCGTACAAGCCGGAGATGAGCAATGTCCTGCCCGCCCCGTGCGATGCCGCAACTGCGCAGGCCGCCGCGCCGGCCGGCCCGTGCAGACACCCCAACCTGGTGATCGCCACCACGATCCTGGCCTCCAGCATGGCCTTCATCGACGGTTCGGTGGTCAATGTCGGCCTGCCGGCGATTGCCGCCAGCTTCTACGCCGAGGCCGGCGAGCTGCAATGGGTGGTCAACGCCTATCTGCTGCCGCTCAGCGCGCTGCTGCTGCTCGGCGGCGCGGCCGGCGACCGTTTCGGCCGCAAGCGCCTGCTGATCGCCGGCGTCGGCCTGTTCGCACTGGCCTCATTGGCCTGCGCCGCCGCCCCCAGCCTGTTCTGGCTGCTGGTGGCGCGCTTCTTTCAGGGCGCTGCGGCGGCAATGTTGATGCCCAACAGCCTTGCGATCCTCGGCCAAAGCTTTTCAGGCGAAGCCAAGGGCCGCGCGATCGGCATCTGGGCGGCGTCAGGCGCGGCCGGCGGCGCGATCGGCCCGGTGCTCGGCGGCTGGCTGATCGACGCCGGCAACTGGCGCTATGTGTTTCTCATCAACCTGCCGCTGGCGCTCGGCGCGATGGCGCTGGGGTGGATCGCCGTGCCCAAAGACCGCGGCGGCGATGGCGACCGGCTCGACGGCCTCGGCGCGATACTGGCGACCGCCGGGCTGGGGCTGGCCACCTGGGCACTCACCGAAGGCTCCAGCCGCGGCTGGTCGGTCGGCGTGCTCGCAGCACTACTTGCCGGCGCGCTGCTGCTGGCGATTTTCGTGGCAGCCGAGAAGCACGTCGGCGAACGCGCAATGATGCCGCTGGCGCTGTTCGGCTCGGCGAGCTTCGTTGGCCTGACGCTGCTCACCTTTCTTCTTTATGGCGCGCTAGGTGGACTGTTCGTGCTGCTGCCCTATCTGTTGATCGAGGCCGGTGGCTACACCGCGACGCAGGCCGGTGCCGCCCTGCTGCCGCTGCCTCTGGTGATCGCGCTGACCTCGCCAGTCGCCGGCGCCTTTGCGGCGAAGACCGGCCCGCGGCTGCCGCTGACATTCGGGCCTATCATCGTCGCGGGCGGTTTTCTGCTGGCGCTGCGGATAGGAAATGGCGCCAGCTATTTCACCGACGTGCTGCCGGCGATGGTGGTGATCGCGCTCGGCATGGCCGGCGCGGTCGCGCCGCTGACGACGGCGGTGCTGATGTCGGTCGATGCCCGCCATGTCGGCTCGGCGTCCGGCTTCAACAGCGCGGTGGCCCGTACCGGCGGCCTCGTCGCCACCGCGCTGATCGGCGCGGTGATGGCGGCAACAGGTCCGGCGCTGACCGGCGCCTTCGGCACCGCCACGATCATCGGCGCGGCGCTGTGCCTGGCCTCGGCGCTGAGCGCCTGGTGGCTGATCCCGGCGAAGGTCTAACTTCTCTTCGTATGCACCAGCACGGCGCGCTCCCGCACCGCTGCGCCGAACGCTTCAAACAAGGCACGGTTGATCGGGTTGAGGTGCGGGTCGTATTCGGCGTGCCACTGCACGCCGAGCGCAAAGCCCGGCGCGTCCTTGATGCGAATCGCTTCGATGGTGCCGTCCTCGGCCACGCCCTCAATGACGACGCGCTGGCCCGGCACGTCGATGCCCTGGCCGTGTAGCGAATTGACCGTGATGGTCTCGCGGCCGAGCAAATGGGCAAACGCGCCGTCCGGCGTCAGGTGCACCGCATGGCGATCGGCGAACACCACCGCGGGGTCGGGATGGATCTCGCCCGATTCGAGCCGGGGCATGCGGTGGTTGATGCGGCCGGGCAATTCGCGGATTTCCGGATGCAGCGATCCACCGAAGGCTACGTTCATTTCTTGTAGACCGCGGCATATGCCGAAGATCGGCACCCCGCGCGCCACGCATTCGGCGGCCAGCGCCAGCGCCACCGAATCGCGGGCATTGTCATAGGGCTCGTGGCGGACATGCGGCTCGACGCCGAAATGCGACGGATGCACGTTGGCCCGCGCGCCGGTCAGCACGATGCCGTCGACCACGCCCAGCAAAGCCTCGATGTCGGTGATATCGGGCGCGCCGGCGAACATCAGCGGCAGTGCGTCGGCAACCCGGGCGATGGCGCGAAGATTGGCTTCGCCAACATTCTGCACCGCGAAGCGATTCTCGACGCGATATGCGTTGCCGATCACGCCAATCACCGGCCGGGTCATGCAGGAATCACTTTCGGGTCAATTATTCCACGCCTGATCGTCACATTAGGCCGGTCATGCTGCAATGGCGAGCGCAGCAACGCAATTCAGCTTTTTTGCACAGCAGGGGCTGGATTGCCGGAAGGCGGCCAGACGGCAGGCCACGATCGGCGGCCGGGCCTCACGAGAGAGTCTCTTTAGAGAGAATTTCTGTTCAAGGAGGGTGACATAATGGTGGGCGCGACAGGGATCGAACCTGTGACCCCCTCGATGTCAACGAGGTGCTCTCCCGCTGAGCTACGCGCCCTTATCTTGGTCTTCTCGGGTGCGGTCCGTATAACGGACCAAGTTCAGACAGGCAAGGACGCTGAAGCGACAATCCTTGTCTGTTTGAAATTTAAATTGCGACGGCCTCAGGCCGCCAGCATCTTGTTCACTTCGCTGACCAATTCGCGCAGGTGCACGGGCTTGGCGAGCACCTTGGCGTTCTTCGGCGCCTCGGAATCGGAATTCAGCGCTACCGCGGCGAATCCGGTGATGAACATGATCTTGATGTCGGGGTCGAGTTCCGAGGCGCGGCGCGCCAGTTCGATACCGTCCATTTCGGGCATCACGATATCGGTGAGCAGCATCTCGAACGGCTCCTCGCGCAGCCGCTGATAGGCCGACAGGCCATTGTCGTGCGACGAGACCTGAAAGCCCGCATTTTCCAGTGCCTTGACCAGGAAGCGGCGCATGTCGTTGTCGTCTTCGGCGAGAAGGATTTTGTGCATGGGTTGGTCGTTGAATCCCGGTAGGAGATCAGTCCATTCACTAAGCCCGCAGAGAGTAAATTTCGGGTGAAAGGACGGCAGGCCGAGCGCGGAAGCACGTGACGCTATTTCTGTACCGGAATGCCGAACAATGCAATGAAGACAAGCGTTTCTCGCATCTCAGAACCGTTCCAGCCGGTTTGAGGCTTTTTTCGCTTGGCAGAACGGTCGCGATT
>NZ_JAQGJT010000035.1 GCF_028290495.1 Tardiphaga sp. | reverse complement strand
CGAAACGATGATCGGCGAGATCGTCCAGACCGTGTCGTCGGCCTCGACCCAGTTGGAGGCCTCGGCCTCGACGCTGACCTCGACCGCCGACCGCTCGCAGCGGTTGGCGACCACGGTTGCCGCGGCTTCGGAAGAAGCCTCCACCAACGTGCAGTCAGTGGCCTCAGCCACCGAAGAGATGGCCTCCTCGGTCGGCGAGATCAGCCGCCAGGTGCAGGAATCGGCGCGGATGGCGGGCGATGCCGTCGGCCAGGCGCGTGCCACCACCGAGCGCGTCAGCGAACTCTCCAAGGCCGCCTCCCGTATCGGCGACGTCGTGGAGCTGATCAACACCATCGCCGGCCAGACCAACCTGTTGGCGCTGAATGCCACCATCGAGGCGGCGCGCGCCGGTGAAGCCGGCCGCGGCTTCGCGGTCGTGGCCTCCGAAGTGAAGGCGCTGGCGGAGCAGACCGCAAAAGCCACCGGCGAGATCAGCATGCAGATCTCCGGGATCCAGGCGGCGACGCAGGAATCCGTCGGCGCGATCAAGGAGATCGGCGACACCATCGGCCGGATGTCGGAAATCTCCTCGACGATTGCTTCGGCGGTCGAAGAGCAGGGCGCTGCGACGCAGGAGATTTCCCGCAATGTGCAGCAGGCCGCGCAAGGCACGATGCAGGTGAGCGCGAACATCACCGACGTGCAGCGCGGCGCATCGGAGACGGGCTCCGCCTCGTCGCAGGTGCTGTCAGCCGCACGGTCGTTGTCATCTGACAGCAACCGGCTGAAGCTTGAGGTAGGCAAGTTCTTGACTGCAGTGCGGGCGGCTTGACGCGTCACGTAACTCGATGTGAGGCGGCTCCGGCTGCCGCCAGCTGGGGTTGGCCAACCCGAGATCGGTACGGAGGCGGCGCAGCGCCGAATTGTCTAGGTATTGGTTTCCGCGTGGCTGATCCCGGCGCTGTTTCTCGGCTACACCCTTCGACGGGTGTGCTGTCTGGCGCTGGCGGCCCTTGAAGTCGTCGGGATCTGGGCGCCAATCAGTGGGTCGAATGGTTAGATCGATAAAGCCGCGTCATCCTTCGGGGTGGCGTGGCTTTTTCTGTTTAGGCGATGGGCATTCCAGTGTCGGCCTCGATGCGGTCAGTACGAGCCATCGCGGTTACAGGGCTTGTTCCCATACCCTAAATTGTCGCTCGGCTTCGTCTGCCTCAGCGGGCGTGGTCGCGTCGCGCAACAGGCGTGAGATGCGCCAGCCTTCAATATCGTCGGGGCGATTAAGGGCAATTTGGCGTACTTGCGGAGCAAGCCTGTTAAGTCGCCGCAGACGAGTGGATTTCTTGAGATTGTGGTCCATTGAGAGTTGCTCCCATGCCGGCTACGGGACCAACGAGCGCGCCACCTAAAGGTTGCGTATGAACACTTTAACGGTAATCCATAACTGATAGGCACAGGGATTGTGCGCTCCAGGCGAAGCGCCGCTATTGAGGCTTGGATACGGCTGTCAGCATCACGAACCCACCGCACTCATGCATCCGCAGCGCGCCGTCGGCGATCGCCCGGTCGCTCTATGGCCTCATTTTTCATTCTGGGCTGCAGCATTTCGCCGCATTGGATCAGCGTTGGTTCGAGCGGCGTCAAAACATTCGCGAAAACCAATCACAATAAATCTTTAATTAACTTTGTTCCGCAGTGAGGCTAGGGCATCTGGAACGGTTTGCATTTGACGAGCGATCTTCACACTTTTTTACATCCTGTCCTTCATGTTGAAGATCGTCGCTAGAAGAATCTAGCACATGATCAAAACAGAAGGTTCAAACATGTCCGGCATCACACTTTCGTCCGCCGTCCGCCAAAACCTGCTCTCGCTGCAGTCCACTGCATCGCTCCTGTCGGAAACCCAGAACCGCCTCTCGACCGGTAACAAGGTCAACTCGGCGCTCGACAACCCCACCAACTTCTTCACCGCCTCGTCGCTGACCTCGCGTTCGAGCGACATCAACAACCTGCTCGATGGTATCGGCAACGGCGTGCAGATCCTGCAGGCTGCCAACACCGGCATCACCTCGCTCCAGAAGCTCGTTGACTCCGCCAAGTCCATTGCCAACCAGGCGCTGCAGACCACTGTCGGCTACGCCAAGTCCTCGCTGACCAGCACCGCCCTTACTGGCGCGACCGCTACGAACCTGCTCGGCGCCGCCGGCGGCACCAACGCCGTCTTTACCGGCGCTGCCGCGACCGGCACTGCTACAGCTGCTTTCGTCAGTGTCGCTGCAACGGCAGGTTCTGTGCTGCATACCGGAACAGCATCCGCGCTCGCGACCGGCTCGACTGTAATCAGCGCTCTGACGAACGGTACAGTCGCTACCGCTACGGGTCCGGTTGCTGGCGATTCATTCTCCGTAAACGGCAAGACGGTTACCTTTGCCGCCAGCGGCGCTGCCGCCACCGATGCCACCACCGGCAACGTCACGATCGGTATCGATCAGACCCTCGATAACCTCAAGACGGCTGTAGACGGCATCACGGCAAACACCACAAACGCCTCAAGCGTCACGGGTGCTGGCGCGATCCAGCTGAACACCGGTATCGCCAACAACCTGACGCTCGTTGATACGACCGCCGGCACGCTGGCCAAGCTCGGCCTGTCGACCGCCAGCTCCGCCACGCGCACCGGCGGTGCGGTTAGCACTCCGGCTCTCGCCACCTCGACCAAGCTGTCGGGTGTCAACACCGCCGGCGCTCTGTCGACTGCTTTCGCCGCTGGCGATACCTTGTCGATCAATGGCAAGACCCTGACGTTTACCGCATCAGGTGCTACCGGCGCTAACCAGATCGACATTACGTCCGACGTTACGTCCTTGCTGGGCAAGATCGACGGTCTGAGCGGCGCGACGGGTTCGACCGTCACCGGCGGCAAGGTCGTTCTGAACACCGGCACGGCGAGCGACCTCACCATCACTAGTTCGAACAACGCCGCTCTTACGTCGCTCGGTCTGGGTACTTCGGTCAGCCAAGCTCGCGTTGCAGCTCCGTCGCCGATCGATGGTCTGACCCTGACCATCGGCGCTACGGGTGGCGGTACTGCGACCAGCATCACGTTCGGTTCGGCAGCGGGTCAGACCTCGACTCTCGACGATCTGAACTCGAAACTGGCCGCCAACAACCTGCAGGCCAGCATCGACACCACCGGCAAGCTGTCGATCACCACGACCAACGATGCGGCTTCGTCCAACATCGGTGCGATTGGCGGAACGGCTGTTACCGGTGCGACTGGCCAGTTCAGCGGCCAGTCGGTTGTCAACGCTGTCAAGGACGCGGGTTCGCAGGCCACCCGTGCCAGCCTGATCAACCAGTACAACCAGGTCATCGATCAGATCACCACCACTGCGCAGGACTCGTCCTTCAACGGCGTCAACCTGCTCAACGGCGACACCCTGAAGCTGACCTTCAACGAAACCGGTTCTTCGAAGCTCAGCATCTCCGGCGTCGGCTTCGGCCCCGGTGGTCTCGGCCTGTCGAAGCTGACGGCTGGTACCGACTTCACCGACAACGCGGCGGCGAATAAGACCCTCGCCTCGCTGACCACCGCCAGCACCACGCTGCGCTCGCAGGCCTCAAGCTTCGGTTCGAACCTGTCAGTCGTGCAGATCCGTCAGGACTTCTCGAAGAGCCTGATCAACGTGCTCCAGACCGGTGCGTCGAACCTGACGCTCGCTGACACGAACGAGGAAGCGGCCAACAGCCAGGCGCTGTCGACCCGCCAGTCGATCGGTGTCTCCGCGCTGTCGCTCGCCAACACCGCACAGCAGGGCGTTCTCCAGCTCCTGCGCTGATTTCGGCGAACTAGACCAACAAATACAGGGCGGCGGGGGAAACCCCGCCGCTTTTCCTTTTATTAACCATCAGCATGGCTAATTCAGCTTTTGGAGAACAAGATGCCCCTCAAAATGAATCTCGAACCTCAAGAGTGGTTCATGGTTGGTGACACCAAGGTCGTCAATATTTGGAACGAAACGGCGAAACTGAAGATCGACGGCGCCGCTCCGATCCTTCGGCAAGCTCACACCATGTCCGAACGGGACGCCGACACGGCGGCAAAACGTGTCTACCTTGCGGTGCAACGCCTCTACCTTCACGTGGCGTCGACCCCCGAGAAGTACTTCGTATTAGTGGAAGCTCTACTGAAGGAGAATCCAGCCGCGAGCGACACGGTTCGGAAAGCCAACGAAGTGATTGCCGGAGGCTCTTTTTACGGTGCCTTACGAGAGTATCGAAAGCTAATTGAACGGCAGGCGGCGTAGTCGTCCGCCTTATTCCATCGAAGATGGTGACTTTTCGGCGTCGGCATGTGCGCCGGTTTTCATTCCGAACAGCCCGATTTTCTGTAGGGATTTCAACGGAGGCATCCCCCTCAATGGCGGAATATCCCTTGACGCCGCTGCGGAAGCAGTCTGATTTTGATTCCCCCATGCGGAGGTTCGAACCCTCCCGCCCCAGCCAATAGTTAGCCCTGCGGCTCAGGCACTTTTTGCATTCCCGCGCTTTTCATTCTGAATGGCGGTTTCCCGTTCATTCTGAATAGAAGTTGCTGCTTGGTTCGCCAGGGCATGTGCATGGCGCTTCCGGGGCGCAGCCAGCATGCGCGGAGCCGTCCGTTTGGTTAGCCGGCGTAGCTCTCCTTGGTCTTGTGGGCTGACAGGGCACGCCCTTGGCCGTCGGTAAGTTCCGCCTCCACGAGCTCAGTCATCCCGCCATGCCGGCAGGCATCGAGAGTGAACTCGACCGGCAAGCCGATATCCTTGCGCATCCGCTGCACGATCCTTTGCATTCCGGAGAACGAGTACGGCTTGGCGACGACCTTCTTGGAGTCGCCTTTGCCGGTCTTAATCTCGCGCAGGATCATGGGCGTGCCGCGGCGGGCCAGGTGGCTCAGAATTTCTTCAGCGTCAGCATAAAATTTCACGATGGTGCCGTCCTTGAGCGTGTCTTCCAGCGGGTGGTCGATGGTCACGCCGGTCTTGTGGTGGACGATCTGGATCGTGGGACGGGGGGGCGGCGCGATAATCGGTCCACTTCACGTGCCCCGCAATCACGTTCTCGGGGCGCTGCAGCCATTGGAACGCGATGACCGCCGTCCAGACATAAGTGAAGTCAGCGATCCATTTGCGGTTGGGAGCCGCAGCTTCGAAGGCGCGATTGAGCACGTTGGCAGCGATGGCGCTCGCCTGACGTTCACCCGCGTCCAGAGGAAGGCGGCGCCGTCGCGGTCGCGCCCTGAGAGCCTGTAGGCGCATCAATCGTTCGATGCGGTGCAGTCCGCACGACATACCCTCTGCAAGCAGGTCGTGCCATACACGC
>NZ_JAQGJT010000203.1 GCF_028290495.1 Tardiphaga sp. | reverse complement strand
CCGGAGTTCGGCGACTTTGACGCGCCGGTGGTGCTGGCGCGCTACGGCGAGGTGCCGCAGGATTTCCAGTAGGCGGGACGGACAGGCCTCCTTCGGCGATCTTCTGCGAGAGGCTAGGGCGGCTCGGCCGTCGTAGCCAAGGCTGCGGAACGACAACTGGAGGGACGCGTTTAAATGCGGGGCCACTCGAAGCCTGTCGGAACATCGGCGGCGGAAAGTAGAAAGCAACATGTCAAAGGAACCAGCGAAGGACGATCCCCGCCAGCAGACAGACTGGCCAAGTTCAAAACAGACAGACAAGCCATGGGACGGCGTGCCGGAGAAAGACCAGGGCCCGCCAAAATCTAAGCCCGACCTGGAAAAATGGAATGACACGAATACCCATTAGGGAGGCGATAATGGGGCTCGCGACTTATTCAATCGTCGCCACGGGAAAGACATGGAGTGTGCTTCATGACGGCGAGTTGGAGGGCGATTTCATCACAAAGGAATCGGCATTTGAGGCAGCAGTCGCGGCCGCATCGCTCGCACTCCGCGAGGGTCACGAGGTTCATGTCTCTGCCCCGGGCAGGGCAGAGGGAAACAAAACCGCGCTAGGCGGGGAAACGAACTGAAAAAAGCAAAGCGGCAGCCCTCCGAGCTGAGGAACCCAACGTAAAATTCCGTATTAGACCATCGCGCCAGCCCCAAGTCTGGCGTGTCAGGCCCCGCTCGCGCGCCTCCCCCAAACTGGTAAACGGCGGGGCCTTTCCTTCTTTGTCGGCAAAAATCCGATGGCAGAAATCTAGGGATTGATCGAGCAGGGACCCCCATGGCGAAGCATCCGACGAAAGTGTCGTGGACTGACGACGAGCTCAAAAAACTCGCGATCTTAGTAGAAAGCGGAGCAACCCTAATACGTGCGTCGGCGGCATTGAATCGCAGTATCAATGGTATCCAGACCAAGGCGCGCGCGATAGGCAAGCCGTTCCTGCCCCTACGGATCCTGCGGAAGAAATGGAACAGCAAACCAGACCAGCCCAGCCCAACGTCTAAGCCTTACTGAGGGATTCTTTGGATGCGCTACGAGCTGCGTCTATTCGACAACGGATGGGTGGTCTGGGACTTTGAGACCAACGCGCCCGCGGCTCTTGAGGGAAAATTGCAGGAAGGTCTCGGCATAGGTGCCGCTGATGACGCAGCCGTCCTCATGAACGAGATTGATCGCATCAACAAGAATTCGCCGCCATCCTTCCCTCCGCCGGAAGAGGACTTCGGCGGCGGCGATATCTGCTCGTTGGAAGCCGCGCCTTCGACTGAGGATGACAAGCCGCTGGAGTAGGGCGATAAGCGGGCCCAAGGCTTGTTACCTGATGGTAAAACCCAAGCTGGTCCGGCCGCCACGGATCAGGGTGAGCCAGACTGCCGGGTCAAAAGAACCCGACGCTCAGGTCCAGCCCGTAACTGGCCACCCAAAGCGACGCCAATAGGCCCAGCCCGCAAAATATCGCGATGATTTCGAATGTCTGGGTTGAGCCTGCTGTTGCCGGAAAGGCCCGTGCAAAAATTCGTGCGATCGCTGCCATGACGCCCTCGAATCTGCCGCCGCCCGCAAGTTCGTCCGGTCGGCAGAATTTAGGTTCAAGCAAAATCGGACACCGACCGAACTACGCCACTCGCAGGTTCAAATTAGGCCACTCGTTTAGCAGCGTCGGAAGTTGCTTTTGGTCCTTCCGATACCGGATCGGGGCCTGACTGAAGCATCCCGTCCGTTCTAACAAAAAGTTCTGTGTGCGGATCGATCGCCAGTCGATCAAACAGTGCCTTAAGTTCAGGCCGTAGGCCGTCGCCGCATAAAGCCGCAATAGAATGAAACTTGCGCATGTCGCACTCCTATGGTGTCAGGAACACCATAGGAGGCCAGAGATCACGAGCCACCCGATTGCCGACAGCGTGTGCCGCAAAGAAAACCCGCCGGTTAGCGCGGTTGATTGCTGTGCGGGTAGCTGATGGAGAAGGCTAATCTCTATCTGGGAATGACGGAGGTTCCGCGCCGCGCCTTTCGATGCAGGCACTGCAGAAACATCCAGCCGGTTGCTGTGGACGCAGCAAGCGGGACTGTCCCCGCATCAGTCACTCAGGCGGGTCTGAGTTCCCCCTTGGTCCAGCCTTCAGCGATCTCGATCGGATCTGGGGCTTCGCACTTCAGGCAGACCCATTGCCGCAGGCTAGTCTCGGTGTGCTTGCGCCACACGCACAACGTCGCGTTGGGCGTAGTATATCGTTCCGGCGACGCTGGCCAATTACTGGGCCCTAAAATCCCCCAGCGATGATGTGTCAGATCGATACCATGCAAGGTTCAAAGAAAACCCGGCGGTTAGGGTGCGTGGCCCGGCAGAGAAAATTTTTGGCGGCGGCTCGTTAAAAGTTACCCCATCGAGCAGGGAGACAAGCCGCCGAAATGATCCACGCTAATGCTTAGCGGCAAGCTGTCGCTCAAGATCATAGACCAGAGATGCTATGCGCTCGATCGTCAATGGATCGAGAGC
>NZ_JAQGJT010000064.1 GCF_028290495.1 Tardiphaga sp. | reverse complement strand
CGTGCTCGCGGCTCGAGCCGCAGCCGAAATTGTCGCCGGCGACCATGATCTTGGCGTTGCGATAGGCCGGCTTGTTGAGCACGAAATCCGGGTTCTCGCTGCCGTCGTCGAGATAGCGCGCTTCGGCGAACAGGACCTTGCCAAGCCCGGTGCGCTTGATGGTCTTGAGGTACTGCTTCGGGATGATCATGTCGGTGTCGACATTGATGATCTTCAGCGGCGCCGCGACGCCTTCCAGCGTGATGAACTTGTCCATGATGCGTTTTCCAGATTGAGGTCGGATTTTAGCCCGATCGGGGCCGCGCTCCAAGACCGAATTACAGGGCTGAATTGCAAGGCTGAATGGCTCAGCCCTGTTCCTCGACATCGTCCTTCACCTGCGCCTCGATCGTCTCCATGTCGTCGTCGGAGAGGCCGAAATGGTGACCGATCTCGTGGATCAGCACGTGGCGGACGATGTGGCCGATGGTTTCGTCGTGTTCGGCCCAGTAATCCAGGATCGGGCGGCGATACAGCCAGATCATATTGGGCAGCTGGCCGGTGTTGTCGTGGCTCTGAAACGGCAGGCCGACGCCCTGAAACAGGCCAAGCAGGTCGAATTCGGTCTCCGCCTGCATCTCTTCCAGCACCTCGTCGGTCGGGAAATCGTCGACCCGGATAATGACGCCCTCGCACAGCTGGCGGAAACCGCCTGGCAGCAGCGCCAGCATGGCATGCGCCATCGTTTCCATTTCGGCGAGATCGGGGGCTTTGGCGGAGGACCACATCCGTCCTGTGTAGAAGATTGCCGCGGATTGGGCAAAGCCGGGCGCGGCGGCGGTTGACGGAAGGGCGGCAATCGGGGACGTTGCGGCTCAAGATGGTTGGTTCGGGGCGTCACGATGCGAATTTCGATAGGGGCAATGGGTTTGGCGATGGCGCTCGGCGGCTTGCCTATGACCGGCACGGCGCAGGCGCAGGACGCCCCGCGCATCACCCGCACGCAGTCCGCCTCCGACCTCCCGGCACAGAACCGCCGTCCCCGCGCGCGCGTCCGGATCTATCGCAACGACGGCGATCGCGGCGTCTATCCCAGTTACAATCCCGGTCCCAATGCCGTACGCGACTGCACCGCCACGCTGGTGCAGGAGTTCCGCCCGAGCGGAACCGTGATCGTGCCGCGCATGAATTGCTTCTGGCGTCGCGGCTGACCCATCAGCGGTGCCGGATGGCGCCGATCACGCCCCACGCGATCAGCAGCGCCGATCCGCCATAGACGATGATCGTCATCGCCAGTTGCACGGTCGCACTTGCGGTGTCGTCGGCAATGCCGGGACCCTGCGAAGCATGAACAACAGGCACAACGAATGTCGAAAGCGCGAGAGCGACCATCGCTGTTGATGTTCTGGACATGGCGACCTCCATCATCGGTAGCCCAGTTACGAATGGCCACGCGAGTTGGTTTTCAAGTTTCACGATCACGCTTTCGCGTCCGCGACACAATGTCCGCATCGGCGACTGAATCATTCACATCGCGTTCACGCGACTCGCTCTAGCTTCCTTGCATGCGCGGCAATGTCCTGCCGTGCGGCATCACATGGATGCCGGAATGAGGAAACGAAGATGAACATCAAGAAGATTTTCGGCTTTGTCGCAGTCGCGGGATTGCTGTTCGTCGCGGCTCCGGCCGAGCGCGCCCAGGCACTTTCGCTGAGCGGTCCCGGCATCGCCGCCGCCGTACAGAGCGATGTCGGCGCAGGCGCCGCGACGCAAGTGCAGTATCGTGATCGCGGCTACCGCCCGCATCGCGGCTATGGCCGCCCGCATCACGGTTATCGCCGTCACGATGGCTGGCGCCGTCCGCACTTCGCGCCGCGCCATCACTCGTACGGCCGTCGTCATCACCACCGCTATTGATAGCAAAACACTACCGGAACAGGCCCGCTCGCGCGGGCCTGTTTTTTGTCGCACATTCATTTTGCATTCACGTCGGACGGCCTAGCCTTTCAGGCCTGCGACGCCTGCGCCATCCGGACGGAGCGTCGGCACATTGGTGCTAGCCCCGAGGAGGAATGCATATGACCATCAAACGTATTCTGGGCCTGACCGCAGTGGCGGGACTGCTCGTGCTCGCCGCCCCCACCGAGCGCGCCGGCGCGATGTCGCTGGTCAGCCCTGGCATCGCTGCCGCGGTGCAGAGCGAGACCGCGACCGGCGCCACCGAGGTGCGCTGGCATCGCGGCTGGCGGCATCGGCACCATCGCCGCCACTGGCGTCATCGTCATTGGTGAGTTGTCGTTCGACGACGAAAGGGCTCGCAGCCGCGGGCCCTTTTACGTGACGACAATCCGATGCGCGCCGCGCCGTCACGATCACGTGTTCGCCAGCATTGGCAACGATTGACGATCTGTTTACCGCGTCGCTCTGTCGCGGGAAATCGCATCTTATATATGCGTTACGTTGAAGCTGGGACATCACCACAAGGAATGATCATGAAGACATGGATTGGCGCGACCCTGCTGGCCGCAGCGGTTTCATTCGGCGGCGGCCTCGCCACCACGGCCGCGATGGCCACGCCGCAGACCCCACAGAAGGTCTCTCCGCAGAAGGCCGACAAGGCGACCGACATCAGCGCGCGCCGCCGCCATCATCATCGTTATCAGCGCCACCACATGCATCGCCGCTACGCACGGCCGTACTATCGCTCGTATTATCTACCGCCGGCCTATTCCGGCCGTCCCTACGCCTACCGCCCCTATGGCGGTTACGACCGCCCGTCTTATTACGGCAGTTCGTTCTACGGCCAGGGCTACGGCCGGCCCTATGGCTACGGCGGTTATCGTCCCTATGGCGGCTATGGTTACGGCCGCTCGGTCGGCATCGGCTTCGGTTTTGGCGGCCCGGTCGGTTTCGGCTTCGGCGGCTGGTAGGTCTTCCCTGCTTCACTTCGAGATCGACAGGCGCCTTCGGGTGCCTGTTTTCGTTTGTGGCTGCGATTGAATATTGCTTCGATCACCGATCGATCATTCATGAGGGGTTCAGATCGCTATCGCTAATTTTTCGTTAAGGGCGACGTGAGCAGCACCGGCGCGCCGGGCTTCCTGCGCATCGGCACTCCCGGGCACTCTTAACGGAGGAAGTTTGACATGACGAAAGGTCAGGGTCTCAGGCGAGGTCTCGTTCGGTCGCTCGGCATGATCGCCGCAGCGGCCATGATGGTATCGGCCGCGCCGGCCGCGCGCGCGGTGTCGCTGATCGGGCCGGGTGCTGCGCCCGCGACGAAACAGGCGCCCGATGCACTCACGCAAGTACAGCACCGTGGTGGCGGACACGCTCACGGCGGTGGTGGTGGGTTCCGCGGAGGCGGTGGTGGCGGCGGATTCCGCGGCGGAGGCCCGGCATTTCATGGTGGCGGCTTCAGGGGCGGCCCCGCCTTTCATGGAGGTGGTGGCGGAGGAGGCTTTAGAGCAGCAGCCCCCGTCTTCCGTGGCGGCGGTTTCCGGCACGGTCCGGCGTTCCACGGCGGCGGATTTCGTCATGGCGGGCCGGTACTTGCCCGGCGTCACTTCATAGCGCCCGCTTACTACGGCCATCGCCGGCATCACTTCCGCCCGCGGTACTATGGCTACGGTTACCAGCCGTACTATTACGGGCCGCGCTATTACCACCAGCGCCGCTTCTGCCGGATCGTGATGACCTATTACGGCCCGCGCAAGATCTGCCGCTACCGCCCGTGGCATCATCGCCATTGGCACCAACGCCGGCATCACCGCTTCCATGCGTATTGGTGAGGTGAAGTAACAACTCGTGGCCCCGGATTTGCGAAGCAATCCTTCGTATTGCATCGCGTCCGGGGAACGAAAATATCCGCGATCTCAATCGCCGAGCTGAAACTTCTCGAATCGACCAAGCTCTTCCTCGATGCGGCGTTTCCACTCCTTGCGCGGCGGTTTTTTCGCGCCGTCGCCGACCCAGTTCCATTTCTGCATCAGAACTTTTCGAGCCTGCCGGTCGGTCTTCAGATCGATCGCCGCGACGATCTCGCCATCGACCAGCACCGGCAACGCGAAGTATCCGAGCAGCCGCTTCTCCCGGGGCACATAGGCCTCGAAGCGGTGGTCGTGGCCGAAAAACAAGTTGGTTCGCTTGCGCTGGATGATCAGCGGATCGAACGGCGACAGGATGTGCACCAGCCCGCTTTCGCCTTCGCCTGAATCCTCAAGCGTTGCCGGCGCGGCCCAATACTCCTGCTTGCCGGCACCGTCGAGCGCCACCGGCACCAGCTCGCCGCGCCGCATCCGCGCCTCGATCAACTTCCGCACCGCCGCCTTGGAGGGCGCATCGAGATGGCAGATCGAGTCGAGGCTGACGATGCCTTGCGAACGCAAGGCGCGATCCAGCAAATAGGCGACCTGCTCCGACGCAGACGCGGCCTTCGGCAGGCTGTCCCAGCCGAAGTGCCGCAGCGTGAGATCGTAGGTCTTCAGCATGCCGGTGCGTTCGGAGATCGTCAGCCGGCCCTCAAAGAACGCCAGTTGCAGCGCCCGCTTCGACGGCTTGCGGCTGGCCCACTCGTGATCCTTCTCGCGCAACACGTCGTCGTCGATGTCGCGGATCGACAGCGGCCCGGCCTGCGCCAGCCGCATCACCTTGCGCAAGTCCGCCGGTGTCACGGTGGTACACCACGCGTGCCCCTCACGGCGATGGTACTTCATGTCCGGCACGAAGAAACGCAGGTCCGCGCTCGGCACATAGGCCAGCGCGTGGGTCCAGTATTCGAACACACTCTTGTCGTGCGACTGCGCCTGCTTGAGATGTCCGCGTTGGTAGTTCGGCATCCGCGAAAACAGGATATGGTGGTGGCTGCGCTCGATGACGTGGATGGTGTCGATCTGCACATATCCGAGATGCGCGACGGCTTCTGCGACCGCAGCCGCGCCATCGCCGAACGGCACGCGCGTATCGAGCCGCTGGGCGCGCAGCCAGATGCGACGGGCGGCGGCGGTCGTGAGTTCAACAGGTTTCGAAGCGGCGCGGGGCATACAGCAAGGGTAGCCCAGTCGAACCAGCCTGTCATTCCGGGACGCGAGCGCACACATGCGCGCGCGAACCCGGAACCCAGATGTGTTCAACTATCTCGGGGTTCCGGGTTCAGGCCGGTCCGCGGCGCGGTCCGGCTTGAACCGAAATGACACCGGATGTGTCACCGCCACTCACGAATATCGACAAAATGCCCGGCGATCGCGGCGGCCGCGGCCATCGCGGGCGACACCAGATGGGTACGGCCCTTGTAGCCCTGACGGCCCTCGAAATTGCGGTTCGAGGTGGCCGCGCAACGCTCTTCCGGTAGCAGTTTGTCGGGATTCATCGCCAGGCACATCGAGCAGCCCGGCTCGCGCCATTCGAAGCCGGCCTTCAGGAATATCTTGTCGAGGCCTTCGGCTTCCGCCTGCGCCTTCACGAGGCCCGAACCCGGCACGATCATCGCGCTCAGATTGGCGTTGACGGTGTGGCCTTCGACGACCTTGGCCGCCGCGCGCAGATCCTCGATCCGGCCATTCGTGCAGGAGCCGATAAAGATGCGGTCAAGCTTGATATCGGTGATCCTGGTGCCAGCGGTCAGGCCCATATAGGCCAGCGCGCGATGCTTGGAGAGGCGCTTGGCCTCATCCTCGATCTTGTCGGGATCCGGCACCACGCCCGCGATCGAGACCACGTCCTCAGGGCTGGTGCCCCAGGTGACGATCGGCGGCAGGGAGGCGGCGTCGAGCCGCAGTTCGTGGTCGAAGAACGCGCCTTCGTCGGAGCGCAGCGTCTCCCAGTAACGCATCGCCTCGTCCCACATCGCGCCCTTCGGCGACATCGGCCGACCCTTCAGGAATTCATAGGCCTTCTCGTCCGGCGCGATCAGGCCGGCGCGGGCGCCGCCTTCGATCGACATGTTGCAGACCGTCATGCGGCCTTCCATGGACAGCGCGCGGATCGCCTCGCCGGCATATTCCATCACGTAGCCGGTGCCACCGGCGGTGCCGATCTCGCCGATGATCGCCAGGATGATGTCCTTGCCGGTGACGCCGTCGGGCAGCACGCCATCGACGGTGATCCGCATGTTCTTGGCCTTCTTCTGGATCAGCGTCTGGGTCGCCAGCACGTGCTCCACTTCGGAGGTGCCGATACCATGCGCCAGCGCACCGAACGCGCCATGCGTCGAGGTATGGCTGTCGCCGCAAACGATCGTGGTGCCGGGCAGCGTAAAACCCTGCTCGGGGCCGATGACGTGGACGATGCCCTGGCGGACATCGAACTCGTTGTAGTACTCGATGCCGAATTCGCGGACGTTCTCGGCCAGAACGGCGATCTGCTCGGCACTTTCCGGATCGGGATTGGGCTGCGAGCGATCAGTCGTCGGCACGTTGTGATCGACCACCGCCAGCGTCTTCGACGGCGCATGCACCTTGCGGCCGGCAGCGCGCAGGCCCTCGAAGGCCTGCGGGCTGGTCACTTCATGCACCAGATGGCGGTCCACATAGAGCAGGCAGGTGCCGTCATCGGCTTCGTGGACCAGATGATCGGTCCAGATCTTGTCGTACAAAGTGGTCGGCTTGGCGGCGTCGATGTGCTGGGTCATGAGATCAGGCCTTGAAGGAAGTGCGTGAACCGGGCGCTGCGCAGGGATGTTGGCCGAAAGACGATGGGAGCGCAGCAGAAAGCGGGCAGACGGAGCGGGTCAGAGCCGTCGAAGCTCGGCCGCGACCCCCGTCGTGAAACGGCCGAAGAAGCGGCCGGGCAGCCGGCTGTGATCGTCGATCACGATGCGGGCCGCGCGCTGGTACAGATCTGGAAACATTCCAACCATATAGCACTGGCGCCGGGTTTCGCCAATGAGAAGCAGGCCTGCTCTCTCAATGGTCGTCCCCGCGTTCGCGGGGACGACGGCTGAAAGGTCCGCACGATCACCCAACGCAAAAAGCGCGGCTTGCGCCGCGCTTTGATCGCATATTCCTAGAACGAAGATTACTTCGCGGCAGCCACGGCAGCGCCGCCGGCAACCTTGACCGGACGCTCGGTCTTCTTCTCGACGATGCGGGCCGACTTGCCGCGCAGGTTGCGCAGGTAATACAGCTTGGCGCGACGCACCTTGCCGCGACGAACCACCTTGATCGAGTCGATCATCGGCGACACCGTCGGGAACACGCGCTCGACGCCCTCACCGTAGGAGATCTTGCGAACGGTGAAGCTCTCATTGATGCCACCGCCGGAACGGCCGATGCAGACGCCTTCATAGGCCTGCACGCGGGAACGCTCGCCTTCGACAACCTTCACGTTGACGATGACGGTATCTCCGGGACCGAACTCCGGAATCGTCTTGGTAGCGGAAAGGCGGTCGAACTGCTCTTTTTCGAGCGTCTGAATCAGGTTCATCGAAATCTCCATCGGCGGCGCGCCCAGACATCGGCGCGGGCTGCGCACACGTCCATCTATCCTGCCATTGCACGGATTTGGCGTCCCTATACGGCATA
>NZ_JAQGJT010000167.1 GCF_028290495.1 Tardiphaga sp. | reverse complement strand
CGGATCGATGCCGGCGAAGGGCTCGTCGAGCAGCATGTAGGCCGGACGCGTCGCGAGCGCGCGCGCGATCTCGGTGCGGCGCCGCTCACCACCGGACAGCGCGATCGACGGCGTCTTGCGCAGCCGCGTGATGTTGAATTCCTCGAGCAGCTTGTCGAGCTCCATCTCGCGCTTTTTCTTGCTCGGCTCGACGACTTCGAGCACCGCCCGAATGTTCTGTTCGACCGTAAGCCCGCGAAAAATCGAGGCTTCCTGCGGCAGATAGCCAATGCCGAGCCGCGCCCGCTGATACATCGGCAGCTTGGTGACGTCGTGGCCGTCGAGCTCGATGCCGCCGCGATCGGCCTTGATGAGGCCAGTGATCATATAGAACACGGTGGTTTTGCCGGCGCCGTTTGGGCCGAGCAGGCCGACCGCCTCGCCGCGCCGCACATAGATGCTGACGCCGCGCACGACCTGGCGGGAGCCGAAGCTCTTTTCCACGGCGTGCACGGCGAGATAGCCGGCCTGGGTCGCCATCTGCGGTGCGGCGGCCTTAGCCCCCCGACGCGACGGCTTTTCGGCGCGACGTGGCGCCTGCGCGGGTGTTCCAGTCCGGGGGGCCGCGGCGGGGACGGGCGCTCGCGGCAATTCCGGGGCCTCGTGAACCGGGGCCAGCAGATCACCGATGTCGCTCGACATCGCCGTGATGTCGGGCTCCGTCCGCGCAAAGCCTTTCGAGCCGCGCTTGGGGGCGCGACGGCGGAACATGCTGAGGACATCAACCATGTGCGTTTCGCTCAGCCTGTGATGAACCCCGCGCAGAACCCGCGGCTTGCTGGATTTGCCGGATCAATAGCATGAAGGTGTCAACAATCCCTGCCCGGCCGATCGCCGAGCATCGGCCTACGTGCCGTACAACAATGGCGATAAAGGGTTGTGCAGTGCAGTTCAACCGGACCGCGGCGCAGACACCCAAATCGACGTCATCACTTGGGCTTTCCACCGCCCGGTACCGGAATGATAGCCGGAGATCCCTGCCCCGACGACTGGAACAGGCCTTGGACGCGGCCGCTGTCGGATTCGACACGCGACGTACCCGTCGTCATGTCCACGACAAGGCGGTCGCCGCGAAGCACATTCTTGCCCTGGGTCAATACGACGCCGCCGAGCATGGTGACGAGGTTGGTCTTAGTGTCGAACACCGCCGTCTCGCCGGTCACGACCTGGTCCTTCTGGGTGACGACGACACTGCCGCGCGCTTCCAGTCGCCGGATCGACGAACTGCCGCCCGGGCCCGGCTGCGCGGCCTTGATCGGCGCTTTCGGGTTACCCTTGGGCGCCGCGCCGGCCGCGGGTGCCGCCGAACCACCGCCGTCATAGAACACCACCAGGGTCTTCGACTTCATCGTGGTGTCGCCCTGCACCACCTTCACGTCGCCGGTGAAGGTGGCTTCCTTCTTCTTGTCGCGCATTTCGAGCGATGCCGCCTCGATCTGGATCGGCTGGTCGCGGTTTTGCGAAAAGCCCTGCATCGCGTTGGGAACGCCCTGCACCGCGCTTTGCGCCAAGGCCCGGCCAGCGCCGGCCGCCAGCAACACGGCCACGGCGGACGCCGCAACACGGCGCGCAAGATGGCGGGAACGAGGGGAAAACATCATCATTTTCATTTCGCGTTGGCGCGCTTGGCAGTGGAGGCCCGCGGCTTGGCGGGGACCGGTGGGGCGACAGGTTCAGGCTCGGGCGCGGGCTCCACCGCTTCAGCCGGCGGCTGATCCATGATCAGGTTCATCACAACGCCGCCTTCGAAGCGCACCAGTTCGCCGTGTTCGGTAATCCGTAACCGCTGGCCTATCAACGTGCCGTTCAACAGTTTAACGTCGACAGGCTCTTCCGACGTCACCGTCCCTTGGCCGATATCGATAACCGCCTGGGTCAGGCGGGCTTCGTAGCCGGTCGAGGTCTGCATGAAAATGTCTTTATAGAGCTTCAGCAATTGCGTCTTGGAATTGAACAGCCCGGTGCGGGCATCCATCGTCATCGTCGACCGGTCTTCCATCAGCACCTTGGCGCGCAACACGGTCAGTTCGACATTGTCGGGATCGGTAAGGTCCTGCGTCGCGGTCCTGGCCCACAGCTCATAGGGCCGACCGTCCGGCGAGAAGCCGGACAGATGCGGCGTTTCCATGGTGATCTTGGTGCCGGACACGACCAGATTGCTCATGTCGATCGGCAGCTTCGACATGATCATCCGGAACGGGTTGAAGATCGAAACCCCGACGATCATCGCCATCGACAGCACGACGGCCGCCGGCACGGCGATGCGCAGCAGACGCACCAACCTGGAATGGCGCGCCGCGGCTCGGAACCGTGCATCCATTCCGGCTTGATAGGTCGGGATCTGAACCGAATTCACCACTGCTCCAACGCGCCGGGCTGGCAAGCATCATTCTACGCGTAAATGCGCCAATTTGCAGCCAATACCAGAACGAGCAGTATGACCTAAACAGGGCGACAGGCTATCGCAGCCTGCGTCCAGACGCCGTTTTTGCCGATTTCGCTCAGGAATGGGCGAAGATGTCCTGTTCGGACCAGCCGGACAGGTCGAGTTTGGCCCGGGTCGGCAGGAAGTCGAAACAGGCCTGCGCCAGCTCGGAGCGGCCCTCACGCGCCAGCATGACGTTGAGGCGGTCGCGCAGGGCATGCAGATGCAGCACGTCGGAAGCCGCATAGGCCAGTTGCGCATCGCTGAGCTTCGCCGAACCCCAGTCGCTGGACTGCTGCTGCTTCGACAGATCGACGCCCAGCACCTCGCGAACGAGATCCTTGAGGCCGTGGCGATCGGTATAGGTGCGGCACAGGCGCGAGGCGATCTTGGTGCAATAGACCGGCTCCGGCATCACGCCGAGGCCGTTATAGAGCGCGGCAAGGTCGAAGCGGGCGAAATGGAAGATTTTCGTCACCTTGGGATCGCCCAGCAGCTTCTTCAGGTTCGGCGCGTCGGTGTGCCCGACCGGGATCTGCACCACGTCGGCACTGCCGTCGCCGGGCGAAAGCTGCACCACGCAGAGCCTGTCGCGGTGCGGATTGAGCCCCATCGTCTCGGTGTCGATCGCCACCGAATCGGTATAGCGGCTCAAATCCGGCAGATCGCCGCGGTGCAGGCGGATGGTCATGAACTTGAAAAACCCTGGTTAGCAAACGATTCGTGGACTGCCGGGACGTTAGCGTCCATTTTTAGGGGTGACGAGAGGAAAGGGACGCCCGATGCCGATCGAACAGCAGCGGTTGCCGCGGTTTGCGGTCCTGATCGACGCCGACAATACCTCGCCGCAGATTGCAGCCGGGCTTTTCGAGGAAATCGCCAAGCTCGGCGAGGCCAGCGTGCGGCGCATCTATGGCGACTTCTCCGGGCCGCAGCTGAAATCCTGGGCCGAGATCCTGCAGAAACACGCCATCGATCCCTACCAGCAGTTCGCCTACACCAAGGGCAAGAACGCCTCCGACATTGCCCTCGTCATCGACGCCATGGACCTGCTGCACAGCGGGCGTTTCGACGGCTTCTGCCTGGTGTCCTCCGACAGCGACTTCACCCGGCTGGCGTCGCGATTGCGCGAGCAAGGCGCCGACGTCTACGGCTTCGGCACCCAGAAGACGCCGGAGAGCTTTCGGCAGGCTTGCCGGAGATTCATCTACACGGAGAATCTGCTCCCGGAGACAGCGCCGACCAGCTCGGAAGATTCCAAGCCGAAGTCGCTGCAGCAGCCGAGTTCGGCCGTCCCGATCCTTAAAAAGGCGGTGTCTCAACTCGACAGCGAGGAAGGCTGGGTGAGCCTCTCAACGGTTGGCAAACAATTGACCAATCTGGTTTCAGATTTCGACGTGCGCACCTACGGCTTCAAGAAATTGAGCGACCTGGTGCGCAAGACGAACATCTTTGACGTCGAGAACGCCGATGGCGGCCAGATGCGGATTCGCCTAAAGCCAAAGACAATATCCGCCACAAAGCGGTAATACGGATTGCACCAGGACCGGCGTCTGCAAGCGCAGACCGCAGCCCTACTCCGCCAGTTCACGCATCACCTTGATCAGATCCGACTTGCCCTCGAAGCCGATGCCCGGCAGTTCGGGCATCGTGATGTGGCCGTCGATCACCCTGACGCTGTCGGGAAAGCCGCCATAGGGCTGGAACAGATCAGGATAACTCTCATTGCCGCCGAGACCGAGGCCGGCAGCGATGTTCAGCGACATCTGGTGGCCGCCATGCGGGATGCAGCGCGACGGCGACCAGCCGAACTGCTCAAGCACGTCGAGCGTGCGCAGATATTCGACCAGGCCATAGGACAGCGCGCAATCGAACTGCAGCCAGTCGCGATCCGGCCGCATGCCGCCGTAGCGCAGCAGGTTGCGGGCGTCCTGATGCGAGAACAGGTTTTCGCCGGTGGCCATCGGGCCGGGGTAGAATTCGCTCAGCGATGCCTGCAACGCATAATCGAGGGGATCGCCGACTTCCTCGTACCAGAACAGCGGATAGTCGCGCAGCATCTTGGCATAGGCGATCGCGGTTTCCAGATCGAGCCGACCGTTGGCGTCGACGGCGAGCTTTGCCTCCGAGCCGATCTCCTTCAGCACCGCTTCGATGCGGCGGCGGTCCTCATCGATCGGAGCGCCGCCAATCTTCATCTTGACGACGTTGTAGCCGCGGTTGAGGTAGCTACGCATCTCCGCCTGCAACGCGCTGTCGTCCTTGCCGGGATAGTAATAGCCACCGGCGGCGTAGACGAACACGCGCGGATCGGCCTCGCGGCCCTTGCTCTCGGCGAGCATGCGAAACAGCGGCTTGCCGGCGATCTTCGCGGTGGCGTCCCAGATCGCCATGTCCAGCGTGCCTACCGCAACCGAGCGCTCGCCGTGGCCGCCCGGCTTCTCGTTCGACATCATCGCCGCCCAGATTTTGCGAGGATCCAGATTGTCGCCATTGTCGTTCAACAGCGACTTCGGCTCGGCTTCGAGGATGCGGTTCTGAAAGCGTTCGCGAATCAAGCCTCCCTGACCATAACGGCCGTTGGAGTTGAAACCGTAGCCGACGACGCGGCGACCATCCCGGACGACGTCGGTGACAACAGCCACAAGGCTGGTCGTCATCTTCGAGAAGTCGATATAGGCATTGCGGATCGGCGAAGCGATCGGCTGGGTGACTTCGCGGACATCGACGATGCGCATGGCGTTTGCTCCCTGAAAGGTTGCTGCTGTCCTACGGCTGGACGGTCGCTGACGCCAATGCCATGATCTTATCTTGTCATGCATGAACGGCATAAGCATGGAACTGGCGTGGCTGGACGACTTCATCGAACTGGCGGAGCGGCTGAATTTCTCCCGCGCCGCGGAGGCGCGCCATGTCACGCAGCCGGCCTTCAGCCGACGCATCCAGGCGCTGGAGGCGTGGATCGGCACGCCACTTTTCACGCGCAGCACGCATGGCGTGACGCTGACGGCGGCGGGGCTGCATCTACGCTCGCGCGCCGACGCGATGGCGCGCGAGGTCCGGCAATTGCGGACGGAGGCGCTGGAAGTCGCCGGGCGCGAGACGGCGGCGCTTTCGTTCACCGCCACGCACGCTCTGTCGTTCACATTCTTCCCGAAATGGATCCGCGACCACGAGCGCGCCTCGCCGCTCGGCACGCTCAACCTGATCTCCGACAGCATGGCGGCCTGCGAGCAGATCATGCTGCGAGGCCGCGCGCAGTTCCTGCTGTGCCACACGCATCGCGACAGCCCGAACCGGCTCGATTCCGACGCCTTCGACAGCGCGGTGATCGGCCATGACGTGCTGATCCCTTTGGCTGCGCCCGATGCAACCGGCGCGGCGCTGTGGTCGCTGGACGAGGCCACCAAGGTGCCCATTCCCTATCTCGCCTATAGCGCCGAGTCCGGCCTCGGCCGCATCGTCACCGCACACAAGCCGCCGAAGCGACGGCCGCTCGACAAAGTATTCACCTCGCAACTCGCGGCCACGCTGCATTCTCTGGCGCTGGCGCGCCGCGGCATAGCCTGGCTGCCGCAGTCGCTGGCGCAGGACGACATCGAGCACGGCCGCCTGGTCGCAGCCGGTGGCAAGGCATGGCGGATCGCGGTCGAGATCCGGCTGTTTCGCCCGCATGCCCATCAGGGTCGCGCCGCCGAGGCGTTGTGGGCGCGGCTGAAAGTTTGACTTGAGTTGCAGCGCGCCTCGGCGCTAAGCCCGGAAGACTTCGTACAGCCGCCGATGGAGATCCATGTCCGCGCCCGCCCCCTCTCCCGCCGAGATCAAGCCGCCGCGCTGCGCGATGTGCCGCGGGCGGATGGTGCTGACCCGCCGCGAGCCGCAGACCAACGGCACAGAAAAGCTGACGTTCAACTGCCCGAAATGTGAATACGTGAAAGTGAAGCAGACCGAGGACCCGCTGCATCCGACCTCGCGGCAGGCGCGGCGACGGCGTTAGCCGCCGTCATTGCGAGTTCAGGGAAAGCCAATTGGCTTTCCCCTTAGCAAAGCGACGCGGCAATCCAGAAGGCCGCACGCGCGAAAAGAACTGGATTGCTTCGTCGCAAGAGCTCCTCGCAATGACGGGAATTCTCAATGCCCGGCCATGTGGCGACCGATTTCGGTGAGATCTGCTTCGCTGCCCTTCGCCTCGTAGACGAATTGTCCGTGAAACATGACGACGAGGCGATCGGACAGTTCGAGCAGTTCGTCGAGATCCTCGCTGACCAAGAGCACCGCTGCGCCACGGTTGCGCGCCGCCATGATCTCGGCGTGAATCTGCGCGACGGCTGCGAAATCAAGCCCGAAGCACGGATTGGCGGCGATCAAGACCTCGACGTCGCCGCCGAGTTCGCGCGCCAGCACCGCGCGCTGCACGTTGCCGCCGGACAGCGACGCGATCGGCGTATCCGGCGTGCGGGTCTTGATCTTGTAGAGCCCGATCTTTTTCTCCGCATCCTTGCGGAACGCCGCGCGGTTCAGCCACCAGCCGCCGGAGGCGAACGGCGCGCGGTCGAATTCGCGAAAGGCGATATTGTCGGCGACGCTCATCGTGCCGACGCAGGCGTTCTTCAACGGTTCCTCGGGGAGCAGCGACATCTTGTGGCGGCGCATTTCCTCGCGCGTGGCGTGGTAGGGATCGCCGGCGACACGCATTTCGCCTGATGCCGCCTCGCGCTGGCCGGCCAGCATTTCAACCAGCTGGCGCTGACCGTTGCCGGAGACGCCGGCAATGCCGACGATCTCGCCGGCGCACACGCTCAGGGACACATCATGCACGGCGACCGCGCCGGCATCATCCAGCGTGTTGAGCTTGTCGAGTTCGAGTCGTGTCGGGCCTGCTTCGCCTGAGCGCGCCGGCTGCACCGTCAGTTCCTCGGCGCCGATCATCATCCGCGCCATCGCCTCGGAGCTGAGATCGACGACCTTTCCGGCACCGGCGAGCTTGCCGCGACGCAGGATGGTGACCTCGTCGGCGAACGCCCTGACCTCGCGAAATTTGTGAGTGATCATCAGGATGGTGAGGCCGTCCTCGATCACCATCTTGCGCAGCATGCCCAGCACCTCATCGGCCTCCAACGGCGTCAGCACCGAGGTCGGCTCATCAAGGATCAGGAATCGTCGCTTCAGATAGAGCTGCTTGAGGATTTCGCATTTCTGCCGCTCTCCGGCCGAGATGTCCGCGACGCGGGCATTCAGCGGCACCTTGAACGGCATCGTTGCGAGAAACGCCTCAAGCTCCTGCTTTTCCTTCTTCCAGTCGATCACCGCCGGCACGTCGTCGCGCGCCATCACCAGGTTCTCGGCGACCGTCATCGCCGGCACCAGCGTGAAGTGCTGATAGACCATGCCGAGCCCGAGGGCGTGGGCGTCCTTCGGATTGCCCAGCGCGGCCTCGCGACCGCCGACCAGCACCTGCCCCTCGGTCTGATGGTAGTAACCCATGATGCACTTCACCAGCGTCGATTTGCCGGCGCCGTTCTCGCCGAGTAACGCATGGAACGAGCCGGGCCGCACTCTCAACTCGACATTATCGAGCGCGAGAAAGTCACCGAACCGCATCGTCATCGCCATCGCATCGACGCCGAGCGGGCCTTCAGGGACAAAGGGGGCGCCGATGATCATGACAGCGCGCCGATCAATGCGTCAGACGACGCGACCGCGCCGAACACGCCGCCCTGCATCTTGACCATCTTCAGCGCGTGCTCGTGATTGCTCTTGTCGGTCGCCGCGCAGCAGTCCTCGATCAGTACGCATTCGAAGCCGCGGTCGTTGGCCTCGCGCATCGTGGTGTGAACGCAGACGTCGGTGGTGATGCCGGTGAGCACGAGGTTGTCAATGCCGCGCAGCCGCAGCATCAATTCGAGATCGGTGGCGCAGAACGAGCCCTTGCCGGGCTTGTCGATGATCGGCTCACCCGGCAGCGGCGCCAGTTCGTCGATGATCTCCCAGCCCTTTTCGCCCCGGACCAGAACGCGGCCGCAGGGGCCATCGTCGCCGATCCCCGCGCCGATCTGCCGCGAGCGCCAGCGCTTGTTGGCGGGCAGATCGGTAAGATCTGGCCGATGGCCCTCGCGGGTGTGGATGATATGAAAGCCCTGCGCGCGCATCACTGCGAGCAGCTTCTTGATCGGCTCGATCGGCGCGCGGGTCAGTGAGAGGTCGTAGCCCATCTTGTCGACATAGCCGCCGACGCCGCAGAAATCGGTCTGCATGTCGATGATGACAAGCGCCGTGTTCTCCGGGCGCAGATCGCCGTTCCACGGCCATGAATAGGGCTCCGATTTGATCGTGCGCCCGGTGGATGGCTTCGCCTGTACAGCCATGTTCATGGCAAACTCCTCTATCGCGTAATCGACAGCTCGGCGGGCGCACCGGTCAGCGTGCGCTTCGGCGAACAGGTGATAATCATGATCACCAGCGTGAGAATGTAGGGCGCGGCGTTGAACAGATGATAGCCGGCGGTGACGCCGACCGATTGCAATGCCGGCCCGAGTGCGGCCGCGCCACCGAAGGCCAGCGACGCCCACAGGCACAGCATCGGGTCCCAGCGCGCGAAGATCACCAGCGCTACCGCGGTGACGCCCTGCCCGCTGGAGAGACCTTCGTTCCAGCTGCCGGGATAAAACAGCGACAGGAACGAACCACCGACACCGGCGAGGAAACCGCCGCACATCGTGGCGCGCAAGCGAATAAGGTTCACCGAATAGCCCATCGCGCGCGCCGCATCCGCGCTTTCGCCGGCGGTGCGGATCAGCAGGCCCCAGCGTGTGGTGCGGAACGCCCAATAAAGAAGGGGCGCGAGCGCGACGCCGATCAGGAACAGCACGTTGATGCGCAGCGCCTGCCGCAGCTGCTGGATGTCAGTCCACCAGCCGAAATCGATCGCCGGCAGGCGCGCCGCGGTCGGCTCAATCAGCGGCTTGCCGAGGTAGAAGGCGAGGCCCGTTCCAAACAGCATCAATGCGATGCCGACGGCGACGTCGTTGACCCGCGGCAGCGAGCAGATGCCGGCATGGAGTGCGCCGAGCAACGCGCCGGTGAATCCTGCGGCGAGCACGCCGAGCCATGGCGATCCCGTGACATAGGAGATGCCGTAAGCGCTCATCGCGCCCATCACCAGCGTGCCTTCGAGGCCGAGATTGATGCGACCGGAACGCTCGGTGATGCATTCCCCGAGACTGACGAACAGAAACGGCGTCGAGATGCGGATCGCGCCGCCAAGCACCGCAAGCGGCACCGTCCAGTATCCGATATCACCGGCTGCCATCAGGATTTGCCTTTCAGGAAGCCGATCCGGCCATACAGCGCATCGCTTGCCAACACGAAGACGAAGATCATGCCTTGCAGCACCAGCACCGAGGCATCGGGCAGCCCGAGCCGTCGTTGCAGCAATCCCCCGGACGCGCTGATGCCGCCGAGCAGGATCGCCACCGGGATGATCGCCAGCGGATTATGCCGCGCCAGGAACGCGACGAGGATGCCCGTAAAGCCGTAGCCGGCGGCAAGATTCGCGTTGGTGCGGCCCTGCACGGCGGCGACCTCGACCATGCCCGCGAGGCCGGCCGCGCCACCGGCGAGGAAGCAGGTGACCATGATCAGCTTGCCGACCGAGAGGCCGACAATTTTTGCCGCGCGGACATTGCCGCCGGCGACCCGCGCGGCGAAGCCGAACACCGTGTGATAGATCAGCACGTAGGACGCGATCGCGGCGATAACGCCGAACACGAATCCCCAATGCACGTCGGTGCCGGGAATCGAGCCGATCATGTTGACGGCGCCGATCTCGCGGCTCGACGGCTTGTTGAGGCTCGCGGGATCGCGCATCACGCCCTCGACCAACTGGTTGAGAACCGCCAGCGCGATATAGACCAGCAGCAGGCTGGAGATGGTTTCGTTGACGCCGCGGTAGTGCCTGAGCCCACCGGCGAGCGCGATCCACAATCCGCCGCCGCCGACGCCGGCCAGCACCATGCCGAGCTGTACGACCAGCGGCGGCGCGGCCTGCAGCAAAAGCGCGGCCGAGGTCGCGGACAGTGCGCCTATCAGCAACGCGCCTTCGCCGCCGATGATCACCATGCCCAGTTGCGCCGGCAATGCCGTGCAGAGTGCAGTGAGGATCAAGGGCGCCGCCTTGGTCAACGTGTTCTGCCATGAGAACCAGGTGCCGAACGCGCCCTGGTACATATAGAAATACAGATCGAGCGGGTTCTTGCCGAACAAAGCGACGAACACGCCGAACAGTGCGAGGGCGCCGATCAGCGCCCCCGCGGGGATCACGATGTATTCGATCGTACCACCGTGGCGTTCGCGAAATCCCGATTTCGCCGGTTTTACGGTGTCCATGGCCAGGGAATCGCCAACGCCAGCTGTCACGAAGTCGCTCCGATCACGCCCTCGATCAGGTAGTCCATCTTCTCCAGTTCAGGATCCTTCTGGCCGCGCTCGGTGCCGGCTGAAATCACCTGCTTGCCCTTGTTGTCCATCAGGGGGCCCTTCCAGATCGTGTAGGTACCGGCCATCAACTGCGCCTTGATGTCGTCCGCGTGCTTGCGGGCTTCCGCCGACACCGCCTCACCATAGGGCGAGCACTTGACGACTTCTTCCTTGAGGCCGCCGCGATAGAAATTCGGGATGCCTTCGCCGGAAGCAATCATCTTGAGGAATTTGGGATACAGCGCTTCCCAATTCCATTCTGCGCCGGTGAGGTAGGCTTTCGGCGCCAGCGGCGACTGGTTGACGTGATAACCGCACACCATCGCGCCACGGCGCGCAGCGTTCTCGACCATCGTCTTCGGACCGTCGACGTGACAGGTCAGGACATCGACGCCCTGATCGATCAGGCTGTTGGTGGCTTCGGCCTCCTTGACCGGCATCGACCAGTCGCCGGTGAAGATCACCTGCGTCGTGGCCTTCGGGTTGGCCAGTTTCGCGCCGAGCGTGAAGGCGTTGATGTTGCGCAACACCTGCGGGATGGGCTTGGCGCCGACGAAGCCGAGCCTCCCGGTCTTCGAGGTGTGCCCGGCGACGATGCCCGAGATGAACTGGGCTTCGTCGATATAGCCGAAGTAGCTGCCGGCGTTCTTCGGGTCCTGGTCGCTCCACAGACCGCCACAATGTTCGAAGACGACCTTCGGATACTTCTTGGCCATCTTGACCATGTGCGGATTGTAGTAACCGAACGAGGTCGGGAAGATCAGCGAGGCGCCGTCGAGGTTGATCATGGATTCGATGGTCTTCTCGACTGCGTCGGTTTCCGGGACCTTCTCTTCCTCGACCACCTTGATGCCGGGCATCTTCTTCAGCGCTGCGGCGGCCAGCGCGTGGGCTTGGTTGTAGCCGTAGTCATCGCGCGACCCGACATAGATGAAGCCGATCGTGGTATCGGCGGCGAAAGCGCTGCGCATGCCAAGCGCCGAACCGAGCGCCAGCGCGCCACTACCTTGCAGCAGGTGGCGCCGTGAAATCTTGCCAAAATCCATTGCTTGCTCCCTTGGCGGGCGAACCGCCGCTGTGTTCGCGGCGGCACCGACCCGGCGCTGCCCTTGCTACCTATCGCAAGCATCGTGCCAATGATCAGGAATTCGGCAACCTCCGCTATCTAGTTGAATTTGCTATAATTCAAACACTTGTCGTGGGCAGATCGAAAACTGGGCAATTGTAGCTATGATAAACTTTTAGGCTCATATGGCCAGTTGTATGCAATTGAGTTGAGCAGTTGTAGTTGCTGGGATGGCCGGCGGCGTGCGCGCCGCCGGCCATCCCAGCCGCCCTTATTCCGCCGCCCGCGCCGCCTTGGCGCCGAACATCCGGGTCGGCGTGGAGAAGCCGCAAGAGGTACCGTCGGTGACCTTGACCTGATCTTCCCACGGCAATTTGTAGGTCCCGGCGACCATGTCCTGCATGAAGGTGTAGGGGCAATCCATCGCGCCGCCCTTCACCGCGACGTAGCCGCGGTGCCAGAGTTGGTAGATGTTGTTCTCGACGCCCCAGTTGATCCGCGCCTCGCGCACCAGGTCGGGACGCACTTCGGCGGTGATGATCTCGTCGGCGCGGCCGGTGGTGCCGTGCGCGATGACGCTGCCGTCAAAGTTGACGATCATGCCCTCGCCCATCGAATCGAACGAGCCGTCGGAACCGCACATGCAGACATTGGCGGTGACCATCAGGTTCTGAAACGCGTTGGCCTGGTTGGTGAAGCGCCAGCTATCGCGGATCGGCGCGGTGTAGCCCGCCGTACGCAGCATGATCTCCGCGCCCTTGTAGGCGCATTCGCGCGCCATCTCCGGGAACATGCCGTCGTGGCAGATGATCAGCGCCAGTTTGGCGCCCTTCGGCCCGTCGATCACTGGAATGCCGGTGTCGCCGGGCTCCCATGGCTCGACGGGAATCCACGGATGCATCTTGCGATAGTAAAGTTTGATCTCGCCGAGGTCGTCGATCACCAGCCCGGAATTATACGGGTTGCCGTCCGGGTTGAACTCCATGATCGAGAAGCAGCCCCAGATCCGGTTGTCGATGCACGCCTGCTTGAAAGCCGCGACTTCCGGCCCGTCGAGCCGGCACATGATCTCCGGGTTGGTATCCATCGACAGGCCATGCAGCGAATATTCCGGGAACACGACGAGGTCCATCGTGCCGAGATTTCGCCGCGCCTTGCCGACCATATAGACGATGCGGTCGGTCTGCCGCACCAGATCCTGCGGCGTGACGACGACAGGCAATTGCAGCTGCACCAGCCCTATGACAACGCCTTCCGGCGATTTGTTCAGTCCGCCAAGTCCGTTCATTGCAGCTCCTTGCAAGCGGCCTGCACAATCCGCCGCAGCGTGACCACGCGAGCCTGTTTCAGGCGCCCCGATTTACAAGACCGCGGGCTACGCGGTTTAACCGGGGCAGGTGTCTGCATTCGGCATGCAAATTACCAGCCACACTGCGCGGTATAGCGCGCCACCAGAAAATCGATGAGCAGCCGCACCTTCACGGCAAGGTGCCGCGTCGGCGGATAGATCGCGTAGAGCGACAGCGGTGGCGCCTTGTAGTTCGCGAGAAAGCTCTGCAACGCGCCGTCGCGCAGCGCCTGTCCCGCGATGAAGGTCGGCAGCAGCGCGACGCCGCGCCCCGCGATGGCGGCGTCACGCAGCACCTCGGCGTTGTTGGCGCACAGGTTCCAGCTCGGCTGGATCCAGTGGTCGCCATCCGCGCCGGTCAGCTTCCACTGGTTGCCGGTGAGCAGGAAGCCGTAGGTCAGCAGCGCATGTTTGCGTAGTTCGGCCGGCGTGACCGGTTCGCCATGTTGCGCGAGATAGTCCGGCGAAGCGCAGATCACCCGGTCGATGCCGATAATCTTTCGCGCGATCAGGCTGGAGGATTCCAGATCGGCAATCCGCAGCGTGACATCGAAGCCGCCTTGCATCGGATCGAGCTGGTCGTCGGACAGCACGAGATGGATCTGCAACTCCGGATAGTCGGCCATGAAATCGGCCAACGCCGGACCGAGTTGCAACGTGCCGAACGACATCGGCGCATTGACCCGCAAGAGCCCGCGCGGCGTCGCCTGCGCCTGGGCTACGGCCTGATCGGCGGCGTCGAGATCGGCCAGCACCGCGAGCGCGCGCTCGAAATAGGCCTGACCGTTTTCGTTCGGGCTGGCGTGCCGCGTCGTGCGGTTGAGCAATTGCACGCCGAGGCTCTGTTCCAGCTCGCTGACATATTTCGAGATTGCGGAACGCGACAGCCGCATCTGCCGCCCGGCCTCGGAGAAACTGCCGAGTTCGACCACTTTGACGAAAGCGCGCAGGCTGCTGAGCTTGTCCATGATTGTCATCCAATCATAGACAGTGATGCCATGAAAGGCCGGATTGTCTTATTTTCCACGCCGCCCAATTATCCCTGTAACGGGAGGCAAGCCGCCTCCATCATCAGGAGAACGACCATGTCAGGTATCCACCATGTCACCGCGATCGCCGGTAACGCCTCGCGGAACTTCGACTTTTACACCCGTTCGCTGGGCCTGCGCTTCGTCAAGAAGACCGTCAATTTCGACGATCCCGGCACCTACCACTTTTATTACGGCGACGAGGCCGGCCAGCCCGGCACCATCCTCACCTTCTTCCCGTGGGAGAATGCCGCGCCCGGTCGCAGCGGCGTCGGCCAGACCCAGCAGACCGCGTTTCGCGTCCCGGCCCGTTCGCTCGGCTACTGGACGCATCGCTTCATCGAGAAGGGCATTGCGCATGAGGCGCTCGAAAAGCGCTTTGGCGAATCCGTGCTGCCGTTCACCGATCCGGACGGCATGAGCCTGGCGCTGGTCGGCATTGCCGGCGCGGAAGATGAGACAGGCTGGAGCAATGGCGACGTGCCGGCCGAACACGCGATCCGCGGCTTTCATGGCGTGACGCTACTGCTGGAGAAGGCGGCCAAGACCAGCGCGATCCTCACCGACGTGTTCGGCTTTGCCGAAACCGGGCGCGAGGGATCGATCATCCGGCTGAAGGCGGACGCCGTGAACGGCGGCGTTGTCGATATCTACGAGGCCGGCGGCTTCCTGCCGGGCCGGCAAGGTGCGGGCTCGGTGCATCACGTCGCCTTCCGCGCCAGGGACGACGCCGACCAGGCCGAGATGTCGCGCAAGCTGATCGAGAAGCACGGCATGCACCCGACCGAGCAGAAAGACCGCAACTACTTCCGCTCGGTGTATTTCCGCGAACCCGGCGGCATCCTGTTCGAGATCGCCACCGACATTCCCGGCTTCGCCGTGGATGAACCCGTCGAATCGCTAGGCCAGCACCTGAAACTGCCGGCCTTCCTGGAGAAGCACCGCGTCGAAATCGAAAAGGTACTGCCGTCGCTGGAAAGGGAAATCGTATGACCGAGCTGTCCCACATTCATCGCTTCGCGCCGGGCAACCGGCGCGAGGCCACGCCACTCCTGCTACTGCACGGCACCGGCGGCGACGAGAACGACCTGCTGCCGCTCGGCGGAGCCATCGCACCGGGCGCTTCGCTGCTGTCGGTACGCGGGAAAGTACTGGAGCACGGCATGCCGCGCTTCTTCCGAAGGCTGGCGGAAGGCGTGTTCGACGAGGACGACGTGATCCGGCGCGCCAACGAGCTTGCGGATTTCGTGCTTGAGGCACGCCAGCGCTACGATCTCGCTGCACCCATCGCACTCGGCTATTCCAACGGCGCGAACATCGCTGCGGCGATGCTGCTGTTGCGGCCGGAGGTACTGGCGGGCGCGATGCTGCTGCGCGCCATGGTGCCGCTCAGCAAGCCGCCGAAGGTGGATCTCGCTGGCAAACCGGTGCTGATCGTGTCCGGGCAATCGGACCCGATCATTCCGCCGAGCAATTCGCAGCGGTTGGCGACCATGTTGGAAAAGGCCGGTGCCGCGGTCGATCACCGCACCCTGCCGGTCGGGCATCAGCTATCGCAAGCCGACCTCACCGTGGCCAGCCAGTGGCTGGAAACCCGGCAATCCCTGGCGTTGCCATAGCAAGCGGCGCGGGTCCATCGATGATGGACCCGCGTCATTTTGCGTCAGATCAACTATTTGCCGCCCACCCAATGCTATCAGGAGGCCATGAACGAGGGAGGCTATCCATGCGCGCTCACCAGATCATGACCCGTAATTTGATCACCGTAACACCAGGGACTTCTTTCCAGGCCGCCGCGAGCATCATGCTCGAGAATCACATCAGCGGACTTCCGGTTATCGACACACCCGGCGAACTGGTCGGCATTGTGTCAGAGGCCGATTTCCTGCGGCGCTCCGAGATCGGAACGCAGCGCAGGCGCTCGCGCTGGCTGCAGTTCTTCACCAGCCCGGGGCGCCTCGCCGACGACTTCGTTGCCGAGCAGGGTCGCACGGTGGAAGACATCATGACCCGCAATCCCATCACGGTCGGCGAAGACACCGAGCTGGAAGAGATTGTCTCGCTGATGGAGCGCAACAGCATCAAGCGCATCCCGGTGGTCCGGAACAAGCGACTGGTCGGGATCGTCACCCGATCCAACCTGCTGCGTACCGTCGCGAGCATGGCCCGCGAAATCCCCGACCCGACGGCGGATGACGATCGTATCTGCGACCGGCTGCTGCGTACCTTCTCCAAGGCCGACTGGCGGCCGCTCGGACTGCAGGTCGCGGTGCGGAACGGCGTCGTTCACCTGCACGGCCTGATCAGCGAAGACCGCGCCCGCCGGGCTGCCATCGTGGCCGCCGAGAATACCGAGGGCGTCAAGGAGGTCCACGACCATCTCTGTCTGGTGGATAGCTGGTCGGGTTACTACGTCGAATCTCCCGAGGACATCAAGCACGTCCATTGACCCCTGAGGCGTGTGGCTTGAACATCGCGTCGCTGTTACGAACTATCGCAACAGCGACGGGACGATGATGGCGATAGATGGCATGAATGGAGAACCGGCCTTGGTGGATCAGGCTGCCGTGCTGGCCTTTTTGCATCAGGCCGAGTCCGGCATGCAGCGCGTGGATACCCATGCGTCCATCGTCTTCCTCGGCCGCGACCGCGCGCTAAAAATCAAGCGCGGAGTTCGGCTTCCTTTCCTGGATTACTCGACACTCGATCGACGCCGAAACGCCTGCGAGGAAGAACTCCGGGTCAATCGGCCGTTTGCCCCGCAACTCTACCACCGGGTAGTCCCGATCACCCGTGAAGCGGACGGGTTTGCAGTCGATGGCGACGGCGCGCCCGTGGAGTGGGCGGTGGAGATGTCACGCTTCGACGAGACGCAAGGCCTCGACCACCTCGTGAGCCGGCAGGAAATAGCCCCTGAAACCGCCACCGCGCTCGCCGATGTCATCCTCGCAGCGCATGCACGCGAGCAGGCGGTGGACGGCGCGAACTGGATCTCGTCCATCACGGATATCATCGACGGAAACACCAAGAGGTTTCGCGCCGTCGAAGGCCTCGCCGCGTCGAGCATCGATCTGCTCGATGCAAGGTGTCACGACGATCTGGCCGCCTGCCAAGGCTTGCTTCGCGATCGCGCGTCCACGGGCTTCGTTCGCCGCTGTCACGGCGACCTGCATCTCGGCAATATCGTGCTGATCGACGATGCCCCCGTGTTGTTCGACGCCATCGAATTCGATCCAGCGATTGCCACCACCGATATTCTCTACGATCTTGCCTTCCCGCTGATGGACCTGATCCGCTACGGCAACGCCGCCGCCGCCAATACCTTGTTCAACCGCTACATGGCTGAAAGCGACGACGCCCACCGCGATGCGCTATCGCTTGTGCCGCTGTTTCTCACGCTGCGCGCCGCGATCCGCGCCAACGTCCTGTTCACGAAGAGCGAGCAGCCCGGAGCGCACCGTCATGCCGCGTGGCACAACGCAAAGCACTATTTCGACCTCGCCATTTCGCTGATCCAACCGGCACCGCCCGTTATGGTGGCGGTCGGCGGGTTGTCCGGCACGGGGAAGAGCGCGCTGTCGCGCGCCGTTGCATCCCTGCTCGCGCCGGCGCCCGGCGCCCTGATCTTTCGCTCGGACGTCATCCGCAAGAAGCTGTTCGGCGTCCCTGAGACCGAGCGGCTTCCAGCATCGGCCTATACGCCGGCGGTAACCGTACGGGTGTACGAGGCGATGCTGAACGGTGCCGAGCGCGCCGCCGCACAGGGCTGTTCCGTTATTCTCGATGCGGCGTTTCTGCGCGAAGGCGAACGCGCGACCTTCGCAGCGACCGGACCGGTCACGACAGCCCATGCCGGGCTGTTTCTGACCGCCGAACGTGACGTCCGGCTGGCGCGGATCGCGCAACGCACCCATGATGCATCCGATGCGACCGCTTCAGTCGCCATCCAGCAGGAAGACTTCCTCGTGGGGCCGATCGATTGGCCCGCGGTCGATGCGAACGGATCGTTTGAACAGACGCTCAAAGGTGCGATCGAGGCATTGCAGTCGCGGGGTGTGCGAACGGGCGAGACAACGAACGATACGCCTCTTCTACGAAATCGTTAGTGCATCCGATACGCAGCGCTCTCTCCCCGTCATTGCGAGGTCTGGGAAAGCTGCCTTGCAGCATTCCCCTTAACGCAGCGACGCGGCAATCCAGTGCCACAAGCGAAGCGAGACTGGATTGCTTCGTCGCAAGAACTCCTCGCAATCACGGATACGATCGCGATTGACCCCGGGGGCCCGCGATCAACTGCGAAACATCATGGAGATCCGGGTGTCGCAGGCCATGGCGATATGACTGCGCGCCGCCGCTTCGGCCTTCGCGACGTCGTGCTTCTTGATCGCAGCGATGATGTCGCGGTGCTCGTTTAATGCGACGGCTGCCCGGCCCGGCACCTCGAAGGTGGTTCCCGGCAGCAGCGAGAGCGAATCCGCGAGCTGCTCGAGCGCCGAGGTGAGGTACTGGTTTCGCGCCGCTGCGTGGATCGCGCGGTGAAAATGCAGATTCAATCGCGCCGTTTCGCCGGGCTGATCGACCGCAGACCGCGACAGCGCGTGGATTTCCTCCATCGCCTTGATCTCCGAAGGCGAGGCAAACTGCGCCGCCTGCGACGCCGCCGCGCCCTCGAGCACCGCGCGCAGGAAATACAGCTCGCGCACCTGCGCCACCGTGAACTGGGTGACGGCCAGGCCGCGCCCTGCGACGTCCTCGATCAGGCCTTCGCCGCTCAAGCGCCGTATCGCCTCGCGGATCGGCGTCCGGCTGACCGCGAACTTCTCGGCCAGTTCGGTCTCGCGCATGCGCTGACCCGGTTTGAAGTTGCCGTCGCGGATTGCCTGCCTGATCCTGACGTAGGCGTATTCCGCGCGTGACAGATCTTCACCTTCGGGGGCGGGCATGACCGGGCTTTTAGACGGCGGCATCAACATCTCCATTCTGCGCGCAGACGCATCCGCCGCGTCACGATCCTGCAATCGTCACGCAACGGCGCCTCATCGCGCTATCGGCGCCACGTCGAGGCGCACGGCCAGACCCCGGGTTTGTTCGGAGACCGGCGGGTAGAGCTCCATGACCTTCGGGTCATGGCCGGGAATCATGTGATCGACGCTTTCGGCGCAATCCATCACCCGCTTTATCGATTGCAGGTAGGCGGTAATATCTGAGATCACCGGAAACGGGATTCCAAGCGCGCCGTTGTCGTAGAAATGCATCGTATCCGACGCCACCACGACCTTGCCGCGCTTGGTCGGCACCTCCGCAAAACACAGGCCGGGCGTATGACCCGGCGCACGGTGCATGAACAGACCTGGCGCGACCTCCGCGCTGTCGTCGTGAAACGTGACGCGGTCGGCGTAGACCATGCGGACGAAATCGCAAACCCTATCGACATCATAGGGCCGGCGCAGGAAACGGTGGCACATGCAGGGCCCCGTGGCGAAGGCGATCTCCTGCGGGCAGGCGTGGAAAGTGGCGTTGGGAAACATCTCGAAATTGCCGGCGTGATCCCAATGCAGATGCGTCGAGATGATGGTGTCGACCGCCTCGGGCTGAATGCCAATCAGGCGCAGCAGATCGGCCGGCGACTTGAAGAAACGGTGGCCCCGCGCCTCGCATACCGCCTGATCGGCGCCGGTGTCGATCAGCACCACGCGGCCATGACCGACCGCCACCCAGACGTAGAAGAACAGCGGCAGGGGCCCCTCATGGGGATCGTCTTTCATCCCGACGAAGTTTTCATGGCGCGGCCGCGCCAGATCGGACTCCGCATATTTTAGCGCGAACAGTTCATATGCCACGGGCCGCCTCCATTATTGCGCATCTGGCGGAACGGCCAGCTCGCTGCCCGTTACCCCGACGCGTCCTTTTTTCTGGACTTTTGTATTTTTATGTATACATTTGTTTTTCGCCGCATGCAAATGCCGGGGTGCAGGTCAGCATCCCGGCTACCGTCCGAGCAGGCGCGCCGCCCAACTGGTCCGTGAAAGCCGACGCATGAGCTCAGAACCTGCCAAGCCCTCCGCTTCGATGATGCGCGGCGATCTCGACCTGCTGGAGCGCTACGACGTGCTGGTGATCGGCGGCGGCAATGCCGCATTATGTGCCGCGATTGCAGCGCGGCGCGGTGGCGCATCGGTGCTGGTGCTGGAAGGCGCGCCGCATTTCTACCGTGGCGGCAACACAAGGCACACGCGCAACATGCGTTGCGCCCATGACAGCGCCACCGAGATTCTCACCGGTCCCTACACCGAAGACGAGTTCTGGGAAGACCTCAAGCGCGTCACGCAAGGCCATACCGACGAAGAACTGGCGCGGCACATGATCGCCGAGTCCAAGGAGATGTTGACCTGGATCGTCGATCAGGGCGTGCGCTTCCAACCCTCGCTCGGCGGCACGCTCTCGCTCGGCCGCACCAATTCATTCTTCCTCGGCGGCGGCCGCTCGATGCTCAATGCGCTGTATCTCACGGCGGAGAAACTCGGCGTCGAGGTGCGCTACGATGCGGAAGTGACCGAACTGGAGATCGAGGACGGCATGTTCCTGTCGGCCACGGTCCATGACGCGTCCGGCCCGCGCAAGGTTCGCGCCGCAGCGCTGGTGGCGGCATCCGGCGGCTTCGAGGCCAATATCGAATGGCTGAAGGAAGGCTGGGGCGAGATCGCCGAGAATTTCCTGATCCGCGGCACGCCGTACAACCGCGGCACCATCCTGCGGATGCTGATCGATCATGACGTGAAGCAGATCGGCGACGTCACGCAATGCCACGCCGTCGCCATCGACGCGCGCGCACCGAAATTCGACGGCGGCATCATCACAAGGCTCGATTGCGTGATCTACGGCATCGTCGTCAACAAGGAGTGCAAGCGCTTCTATGATGAGGGCGAGGACATCTGGCCGAAGCGCTATGCGATCTGGGGCCGCCTGGTCGCGGCGCAGCCGGACCAGATTGCCTACATCATTTTTGATGCGCGCTCGCTGAGCCTGTTCATGCCGTCGCTGTTTCCGCCGATCAAGGCGGACAGCATCGAGGAACTGGCGGGCCTGCTCGAACTCGACCCGGCCAAACTGTCGGAAACCGTCAACGGCTTCAACGCCGCCGTGCAGCCCGGCACGTTCGATCCCCATAACCCCGACGATTGCGCCACCGCCGGCCTTACGCCGGCCAAGACTCACTGGGCGCGGCGCATCGAGCAGGGGCCATTTTATGCCTATCCGGTTCGGCCGGGCATCACCTTCACCTATCTCGGCGTCAAGGTGAACAAGGAGGCCCGCATGATCATGGCGGACGGCAAGCAGGCCGTGAACATGTTCGCCGCCGGCGAGATCATGGCCGGCAATGTGCTGGGGCAGGGCTATGCCGCCGGCATCGGCATGACCATCGGAAGCGTATTCGGCCGCGCCGCCGGACGGGGAGCAGCCAAATATGCACGCAACTAACGCCCTCACCGAAGCCGACCGGCTGATGACGGTCTGCAATTCCTGCCGTTATTGCGAGGGCATCTGTGCGGTGTTTCCGGCGATGGAAATGCGCCGGGCTTTTTCCGACGGCGATCTGAATTATCTCGCCAATCTCTGCCACTCCTGCGGCGCCTGCTATTATGATTGCCAGTTCTCGCCGCCGCACGAGTTCAACGTCAACGTGCCCGCGGTGCTGGCGCAGGTTCGCAACGAATCCTACGAACAATATGCCTGGCCGCAATTCCTGTCCGGCACGTTTCAGCGCAACGGTCTGGTGATCAGCATCGTAGCAGCGCTCAGCGTCGCCGGTTTCATCATCGGCTTCGCTGCGTTCAACGACGCCGGTGTGCTGTTCGGCGCGCATAGCGGGCCGGGCTCATTCTATAAATTCATGCCGCACAACGCTATGGCTGCGCTCTTCGGCGCAGCCTTCCTCTACATGGCTGTGGCGATGGCGATGGGCGTGCGCAATTTCTGGCGCGATATCGGCGAGCCCGCCGGCACGCTGGTCGAACCGACCTCGGTCTGGCAGGCGATGAAGGACGCATCGACTTTGCGCTATCTCGATGGCGGCGGCGTCGGCTGCATGAACGAGGACGAGAAGCCGACCGACAACCGGCGGCTCTATCATCACTTCACCTTCTACGGCTTCATGCTGTGCTTTGCCTCGACGCTGTCG
Organism: Tardiphaga sp.; assembly: GCF_028290495.1. Classification (GTDB taxonomy): domain Bacteria; phylum Pseudomonadota; class Alphaproteobacteria; order Rhizobiales; family Xanthobacteraceae; genus Tardiphaga. The sequence continues at coordinate 9,267 of NZ_JAQGJT010000167.1, read as the reverse complement.
GCGACCGGCTATCACTATCTGCTGCGGATGGAAGCGCCTTACCCGTGGTACGACCTGCCGGTGCTGCTCGGCACGATCGGCGGCCTTGGTCTGGTCGTCGGGCCGATCGGGCTGTGGCGCGCGAAACACCGCCGCGACCCGATCCTGCAGGACAAGAAGAAATACGGCATGGACACGGCGTTCCTGGCAATGCTGTTCATGACCAGCCTCACCGGCCTGCTGCTGCTGGTGCTGCGCGCCACGCCGGCGATGGGCCTGCTGCTGGCGCTGCACATCGGCATCGTGTTCTCGCTGTTCGTCACCATGCCGTATGGCAAGTTCGTCCACGGCTTCTACCGCTTCGTGGCGCTGGTGCGTTACGCCAAGGAGCGGCGTGAACTCGCCGGGCACTGACGATCCCGTAGAGATGCCGTCAACCTTGGACCGGAGCGTGATATCCTGGCCGCCTGAATGCGCAGCCTGGATGATCCGCGCCAGCACCGGCCAGTAAAGATCGCCGTAGCCGGCATCGGTGGCTTCCCCGAGCAGCCGGTCGGCGAGCTCCGCGCCCTCGAGCCGGATATCGGTGGCGCAGGTAGCGATCAGCGGCTGCAGCTTCTTGAAGACCGGATCATCGGCGCCGACCATGACTCTAAGCGTGCCTTCTTCAGCGGCCTGTCGCGTCCGCACAATCGGCGCGTCGGCATGGTCTGCGCCCCTCGGCACGGCTGAGCAGGCCATCGGGGCCGTCGCACACCGCCTCGACATGCTTGCCGCTCAAAATAATAGCCAAATCGGCCCGCTAGGGCTCAGAGATAGGGCGGCGTGCAGGCGCTGACGACTTCGCAGATCTGATCGCCGACGCAGCGAAACCGGTGCGGCGTGCGGCTATCAAACAGATAGGCATCCCCGCTGCCGAGAATTTTCGTCTGGCTGCCGACGGTGATCTCCAGCCGACCGGAAATCACCACACCGCCTTCGTGCGAACGATGCTCAAGCATGACGTCGCCGGTGTCCGCGCCGGGCTCGTAGCGTTCATGGAGTATCTGAAGATTGTTCGCGTGGGCATCGCCGACTTGTCGCAGCGTGAGACGCCCGGCACCCCCGGCTTTGCCACCGCTGACGCGATGCAGCCTTGAAGTAAGGTCAATCAGCTCGCTGGGCTCGAAGAAGATCTTGTCCCGCGGCTGCCGGTCTTCCTTGAAAAACTCCGCCATCGTCATCGAAATGCCGCCGAGGATCTTGCGCAGCGACGCGATCGACGGGCTACTTTTGTTTCGCTCAATCAGAGATATCAAACCGTGCGGCACTTTGGCGCGGGTAGCGAGATCGCGCTGCGACAGTCCCGCCGCAACCCTGATTTCCTTGAGACGCACGCCAACATCGAAGTCCATCTGTCACACCAATCTCTGGTATTCGTCGGATGAAATAATTGGCAAATTGCTTGACCATCCGGCATGCGGTGCCAAAACTGCGGCCTTGCACTGCTCAATATTTTAAGCGTACCGTTTTAGACGCTGCCCATCGAATTAAAATAGGTAACGACCATCGAGACAATTATCCAGCGGGTTCGAGTGCACAGCGCGATCGAATCGCTGCACTTAAAATCATCGAGCCGTACAGGACATCGCCACCGCCAACGGTAGACGCGAAAAACTGTTCACCGCTCGCCGCGCCGCCAAACGCCGAATGGCGTTATTTCAACAAAAAGAGACGTCCAGTGATCGAAAAACCAAGCCTCATCCTGACCGGAGGCCGTGTGTTCTGCGGCCTCAATGAAGGTTTCGTCGAAGCTATTGCCGTGGCCTCAGGCCGCGTGATCGCGACGGGCAGCGCGGACTCCATCGCCGAGCTGGCGGGACCTGATACGCGCGTGATTGATCTCGCCGGCCGCGTTGCGGTCCCCGGGCTGAACGATGCGCACATGCATCTTCTGCCCTACGGGCTCAACATGAGCCAGATCAACCTGCGGCCAGAAACTGGCGCCAACTCGATCAGCGAGATCCTGCGCCGCGTCGCCGAGCGCGCCAAGACCGCGAAGCCCGGCGAATGGATCAAGGGCCGCGGCTACGACCACAACGAACTCGCCGAGCGCCGTCATCCGACCGCCGAAGAAATCGACAAGGTCGCGCCTAATAATCCGGTCTATCTCGTACGTACCTGCGGCCACGTCGCCGTTGCCAATACCGCGGCGCTGCGCGAGGCCGGCATCGGCCACAACACGCCGTCACCGGATGGCGGCCTGATCGAACGCCGCGACAACAAGCTGACCGGGCTTTTGGCCGAGCGCGCCCTGCGCCTGATCGTCGACGCAGCCCCCCGCCCGAGCAAGGAAGATTTGCGCGGCGCGATCGATCGCGCCGGACGCTTCATGTTGTCGCAGGGCTTCACCAGCGTGATGGACGCCGCCGTCGGCATGGCCGCTGGCATGGACGAAATTGAAGTCTATGAGGCTATGGCCAAGGACGGCACGCTGCCGCTGCGCACCTGGGTCTGCATTTACGGCAACACCGACGGCATCGGCGATCAGGCCCACGCGGCCGGCTATCGTTTCGGTCGCGAAGTCGGAATGCTGCGCTACGGCGCGATGAAGGTGTTTGGCGACGGCAGCGCCGGCGGCCTCACCGCCGCGATGAGCGAGCCCTATCTCGTCGGCGCCCCCGATAATCGCGGCATCTTTTGCTACACGGACGAGCAGATGCACAACTACCTCGCGCATTATCACGGCCTCGGCTACCAGCTCGCCATCCACGCCATCGGCGATGCCGCCATCGAGCAGGTACTGTCCGGCATCGAGAAGGCCGACACGCCGGAAAACCCGATCCTCGGCCGCCGCCACCGCATCGAGCATTGCGGCTTCCTCAGCGACAGCCAGATCGCGCGCATGGCAGCCGCCGGCATCGATCCCGTGCCGCAGCCCGTGTTCATGTATGAGTTCGGCGATCTCTACATCGTCAATCTCGGCCAGGAGCGCACCGACGTCGGCTATCCGATGCGCAAGTGGTTCGACGCAGGCCTGCATCCGGCCGCCAGCTCGGATGCCCCGGTCTCGACCACCGATCCGTTCAAGAATCTCTTCACCATGACGACCCGGATGTCGAACCGCCACACGGTTCTGGGCGAAGCCCAGAAGCTGTCGATGGCGGAAGCGATCCATGCCTACACGTACTTTGGCGCCTATACGCAGTTTGCCGAAGAGCGCGTCGGCCGTCTCGTGCCGGGACAGCTGGCGGATATCGCGGTGCTCAGCCACGACATTTTCACCTGTGCTCCGGAAGTGGTCGAGAAGGACACCCGCTGCGACCTGACGATTCTTGGTGGTGAAGTCGTGTTCGACAGACTCGGCCAAATCGCCGTCGCGGCCGAATAGGAGCGCGATATGCTGCGCCACGCAGTCCAACGAATTCTTCTCGCCATCCCCGTTCTGTTCGGGGTTCTTCTGGTCGGCTTCCTCCTGATGCAGGTGGTGCCGACCGATCCGGCCATCGTTCGCGCGGGACCGACGGCAACGAAAGAGGTGCTCGACGCGATCCGCACGGATCTCGGCCTCGATCAGCCGTTGTGGTGGCAATTCGCTGTCTACATCTGGCGTCTGCTGCAAGGCGATCTCGGTGTCTCGATCATCAACAACCTCCCTGTCACCGAGGAACTTGGCAACACGATCGGCCCCACCCTGGAGCTGATGCTGGCGTCACTCGTCTGGGCCATCCCGCTCGGCCTCGCACTTGGCACCATCGGCGCTTACTTCCGCGGCACGATCTTCGATCGCACCGTGATGGCCTTCTCGGTTGCCGGCGTGTCGGTGCCGGTGTTCTTCGTTGGTCTTGCGCTGATCTGGCTGCTCGGATTCCAGTATCCGATCTTCCCCTTCACCGGCCGCGGCGGTCCGCTGTGGACGACGGAAGGGCTGATGGCGATCGTCCTGCCCGCGGTGACGCTCGGCGGCGTGTTTATTGGCCCGGTCGCGCGCATGACGCGTTCGGCCGTGCTCGACGTGCTCGGCGCCGATCACGTACGGACCGCACGCGCCAAGGGCTTGTCGGAAGCCGTCGTCGTGCTGCGGCACGCCCTGCGTAACGCACTTGTGCCTGTCGTGACGCTGATTGGCCTGCAGATCGGCTTTCTGCTCGGCGGCGCCGTGGTCACCGAGACTGTATTCAGCTGGCCCGGCATCGGCCGCCTGGCCGTCGGCTCCATCCTTTCCAGCGATCTGCCGATGGCACAGGGAACGATCATCATCCTCTCCCTCGGCTTCATTCTCGTGAACCTGATCGTCGACATTCTCTATGCGGTGCTTGATCCGCGCGTGAGGGGCGCATGACCGACCTAGCTCAAACACAGCCTGCAATCGCCACCGTCCCCGTGGCGGCGTCCCTCAATGAGATGGGCGTCAGCCGCAAATCCACGCTGGCGCTGATCGTTTCCGATTGGGGCGGCTGCATCTCTCTTGTTCTCGTCTGCGCCGTGATCTTTGCCGCTGTCTTTGCACCCTGGCTGGCGCAGAGCGATCCCTACGGCAGCGACCTCGTCAACACGCTGAAAGCGCCCGGCGAACACGGTCTGCTCGGCACCGATGGGCAGGGCCGCGACATGATCACGCGTCTGCTCTACGGCCTGCGCACCACGCTCTACATGAGCACGGTTTCGGTCGTCATCGGTTGCGTCCTGGGCGGCATCGTCGGCTTCGTCGCGGCTTTTTACACCAGCGTCTCCGGCATCCTCATGCGGCTGATGGACGTGCTGCTGTCGTTCCCGGCGATCCTGTTCGGCCTCGCCATCGCCGCCATCTTCGGGCCGGGCATGACTTCGGTGATCGTGGCGCTTTCGGTCGCCACCGTGCCGCTGATGGCCCGTGTCGTCCGCGGCGCAGCCATCGTCGTGCTGCAGCAGGATTATATCGAGAGCGCACGGTCCCTCGGGATGAGCGACTTTCGCCTGATCCGCAAATATCTGCTGCCGAACTGCCTGTCGCCGATCTTCGTCTTCGTGACGTTGCGTTTCGGTCAGGTCATCCTGCTCGGCGCCGCGCTCTCCTTCATCGGTCTCGGCGCCCAGCCGCCGACCGCAGAACTCGGCGCGATGGCTTCGGATGGACGCGTGTTCCTGTTCTTCGCGCCGCACGTCTCCGTACTGCCTTGCATCGTGATCTTCATCATCGTGCTGGCCTTCAACGTGCTCGGCGATGCGCTGCGCGATGCTCTCGACCCCCGGTTCCACAAGTAGTTCTCCATGCAACCCAAAAGGACTGACATGATCCGATCCCTGACCGCCGCGCTGCTGGCCAGCACCACGCTCCTTGGCCTCAGTGCAGCGCCCGCGCTCGCCCAGCAGAAGGCCCCTCTGGTCATTCTGCGCAGTATCGACGCGGACAACTACGATCCGATCCGGTCCTCCTCGATTGCCGCCGCCGAAGTTCTGTACATGATGGCGGATACGCTGCTGTCGCTCGATTTCGACATGAAGACCGTCAAGCCAGGCCTGGCGGAATCGTGGACCGTCTCGCCGGACGGCAAAACCTACACCTTCAAGATCAAAAACGGCGTCAAGTTCTGCGATGAGCGTCCGATGACTGCGGATGACGTCGTCTATTCGCTCAAGCGCCTGATCGATCCCGCCAGCCGCTCGTCCTCTGCCTTCCGCGCCGGCTCGGTGAAGGACATCACGGCACCCGACGCGCAGACCGTCGTCTACGAGCTCAACGAACCGTACAGCGACCTGGTGTTCCAGCTCGCACTGTCCTTCACTTCCATCGTCGACAAGAACACCGTCGAGAAGCTTGGCCAGAACTTCGGCGTACAGGGCTTCAACGGCACGGGTCCGTATTGCTGGACCAGCTGGACGCCTCGCCAGGAGCTCGTTCTGAAAAAGAATCCGAATTATTCTTGGGGTTCGCCGATCTACAAGGATCCGAAGCCGCAGGTCGACCAGATCATCTGGCGCGTGATTCCGGAATCCAACACGCTGATGGCTGCCTTGCAGTCCAAGCAGGCCGATATCAGCTACTACCTGCCCTATTTCGCCATCGACACGCTACAGCGCGTGCCCGGCATGCAGGTGCAGCAGCAGAAGAACTATCTCTACGACCTGTATATGGGCTTCAAAGTCGACAAGCCCGTGGTCAACGATCCCGCGCTGCGCGAAGCCTTCAATGCGGCGGTGAACAAGGACGCCATCACCAAGGCGGTGTTCTTCGGCAAGGCGTCCGCGCTGCACACGTTGCTCAACCCCAACGTCCGCGATTTCGACAAGGGCTCTGAGAGCTTGATGCCGAAATACAATCCCGAGGCGGCTGCGGCCATCCTTGAAAAGGCCGGCTGGAAACTGGGCCCGGACAAAATCCGCGAGAAAGATGGCGTCAAGGCGAGCCTGACGGTCTACGGTATCCGCCACGACATCAATACGCGGATGATGGAAGCCATCCAGGCCGACGTGCGCAAGGTCGGCATCGACCTCAAGATCCAACTGTGGGACGCAACGGTCGCATGGGGCAAGCTTGCCACTCAGGAATTCGACGCCTTCATCCTGTCGTACCCCTACGTGACGGCAAATGAAGCCATGAGCCTGTATTTCAGGAGTACGCAGGCGCCGACGCCCAACCGCATGAACTGGAAGAACGAGGAAACCGACAGGCTCCTCAAGGCCGCAGCGAATGCGACCGACGACGCGACCCGCCAGAAGGCAACGGCAGACGCGCAGCGTCAGCTCACCGCTGCCAATATCTGGGTGCCGCTGGTGTCGCAGCCGGTGTGGGTGGTTTCCACCGATCGTGTCGAAGGCGTCCGCCCCCACGGCATCTACGGCGCGGGACTCTACAAGGGCCTCGACATCAAACTGAAGCGCTAAGGCGCAAACGGAGAGTATTGCCATGCCGATCACGGTCATTCGCAACGCTGACTATGTCGTCGTCTGGGACAACACCCGGACGAGCCACACCTATGTCAGCGGTGGCGATGTCGCCTTCGACGGCGGTAAGATCGTGTTTGCAGGTCGCAACTATGAAGGCGAGGCCGTCGAGACAATCGACGGCCGCGGCTTCATGGTGATGCCCGGACTGGTCAATATCCACTCGCATCCCTCCAGCGAGCCGCTCAATAAGGGGTTCCTCGACGAGATCGGCTCGCCGGGGCTCTATAATTCTTCGCTCTACGAATACATGCCGCTGCTGCGCCCTGATCCGGAAGGCGTACCGGATTGCGTGCGCGTGGCCTATTCCGAATTGCTGCTGTCCGGTGTGACCACCGTCGCCGACCTCTCGATCGCGCATCCGCAATGGGTCGACCTTGCCGCCGAAAGCGGAATGCGGGTCTGCCTGGCGCCGATGTTCAAATCCGCGCGCTGGTTCACGCCGAACGGCACGCTGGTCGACTACGAATGGAACGAGAAGGCCGGCGAGGACGCCATGGTCCAGGCGTTCGCCATCATCGATGCCGCGGAAGCGCATCCGTCGGGACGGCTGTCCGGCATGGCCTGCCCGGCGCAGATCGACACCTGCACGCCGGCGCTGATGCGCGACAGCTATGCCGAAGCCAAGCGTCGCGGCATTCCGTGGCAGACCCATGCCGCACAGTCTGTCTCGGAATTTCATGAAATCGTCCGCCGCCATGGCACTACGCCGATCCAGTGGCTGGGTGAACTCGGTGTGCTCGGCCCGACCAGTCTTGTCGGCCACAGCATCTTCCTCGACGACCATCCGCTGACCCCGTGGCACACACGACGCGATCTCGCCTTGCTGGCCGAAACCGGAACCACCGTTGCCCACTGTCCCACCGTCTTCATGCGCCGTGGCATCGCCCTGCGGGACGTCGGCCGCTATCGCGAGGCCGGCATTGCAGTGGCCCTGGGCACCGACACCTATCCGCACAACATGATCGAAGAGATGCGCAACGCCACGATCGTCTCCCGCCTGATGGCAGGGCATCCGCGCGGGCTGAATTCGACCGGATTGTTCGAGGCCGCCACCACCGTTGGCGCCAAGGCTCTTGGCCGCGAAGACATCGGCAAGCTCGACGTTGGCTGCAAGGCAGATATCGTGATGGTCGACGTCAACCATCCGATGATGCAGCCGCACCGCGACCCCATTCGCAGCCTGATCTACGCTGCCGCCGAACGCGCCGTGCGCCATGTATATGTCGATGGCCGCCAGGTCGTTCGGAACGGCGTGGTGCAGACCATGGACTATCCTGCCGCCGCGTCGCGTGTGCATGAAGCACAAATCCGCGCAGAGGAGCGCGTGCCCGGCCTCGACTGGGCCAGGCGCAAACTAACGGAGATTTCTCCGCTGACCTTCCCACAGGCCTGATGGAGATCACATGACGGCACCCATCCTCGATATCCGCGGCCTCACCACCGCCTTTTCCACCCGCAACGGCGACGTCAAACCGGTCGACGGCATTTCGCTGACCGTCGAACGCGGCAAGACGCTCGGCATCGTCGGTGAATCCGGCTCGGGCAAGAGCATGCTGTCGCTGTCGATCATGGGGCTGGTGCCACCATCCGGCAAGATCACCGGCGGCCAGGTGCTGCTGGAGGGCACGGACCTGACGAAGCTGTCGCGCGGCGCGATACGCGACGTGCGCGGCAACCGCATCGCCATGATCTTCCAGGAGCCGATGACCAGCCTCAACCCGGTCTATACGGTCGGTTTCCAGATCATGGAGGCCTTGCGGGCACACCGGAAGCTCACGCCCCGCGAAGCCCGCGCGGAAGCCATCGAGGCGCTTCACAAGGTCCGCATGCCGGCGCCCGAGCAGCGCTTCGATGAATATCCGCACCAGCTGTCCGGCGGCATGCGTCAGCGCGTGATGATCGCGATGGCGTTGGCTTGCCGCCCCGCCTTGCTGATCGCCGACGAGCCCACCACCGCGCTCGACGTGACCACACAGGCCGAGATCCTCACGCTGCTGCGCGACCTGCGGCAACGCCTGGGCATGGCCATGCTGCTCATCAGCCACGACCTGGGCGTCGTGTGGGAAGAGTGCGAACGCGTCTATGTGATGTTCCGCAGCCGCATCGTGGAGTCGGGCGCCACGCAAGAGGTGTTCAGCCACCCGCAGCACGCCTACACGGCCGGCCTCATCAAGGCGGCCAAGGCGGCACGCAACAGCGAAGGCCGCTTCGAAACCATCGAGGGCGAGTTCTCGACCTCGGCCGACTGACGACTCTTCATGGCACCCACCGACACCCCCTCCCTGGTTATTCGCCCGCCATTGCTGGTGCTCGACCAGGTCAGCAAGAACTTCCGCGTGGCCGGCGGCGGCACCTTCGCGGCCGTGAAGGCCGTGAGCCTCA
>NZ_JAQGJT010000221.1 GCF_028290495.1 Tardiphaga sp. | reverse complement strand
GCAGCGCGGAGAGGCCGGCAACCAGATGATCGCGCAAACGCGATTCGTGCGCGGACCACGCGGTCTCGTCAAGCTCGGCAAGCTCCTGGATCGCTCGGGCGAGCGCTGCGACACCGATTACGTTGGGCGAGCCCGCCTCGTGGCGGGCGGGGCCGGTACGCCACGAGGTGTGCTCCAGCGTCACGGAGGTGACTGCACCCCCGCCGCGGAGGAACGGTTCACCGCGATCAAGCCAGTCTGCCCGGCCAACCAGAACGCCCGCGCCGAACGGGGCATAGAGCTTGTGCCCCGAAAAGGCGAGATAGTCGACGCCCTCGCTCATCAGGTGCACTCGGCGATGCGGGACGAGCTGTGCGCCGTCAACGGCAAGTCGCGCGCCGAACTGGTGGGCGATGTCCGCCAGTTTGCGGAGCGGCAGAACCTCGCCCGTCACGTTGCTTGCACCGGTCACCGTGAGGAGGGCGGCCGGGCGGCGAGCAAGCTCAGCCTGAATGAGGCCCAGCGTCTCGGCGACGCTCGCCCCGGCGCGGACGACTCGAGCGTTCCCGGCCGTCCATGGCAGCAGATTGGCGTGATGTTCGATGTCGAGAACGACCGTCTCGCCAGGAACAACCGAGGCAAGCAGATTGAGCGCGTCGGTCGTGTTGCGGGTGAAGATGACCTCGTCGTTCGGCCGTGCACCAACGAAATCGCCGACGATGACACGAGCGCCCTCATAGGCGGATGTGCTGACCTGGGACGCGTAGCCGGCACCGCGGTGCACACTCGCGTAGAGCGGCAGAACCTCCACGACGTGACGGCCCACCACTTCGAGAGCGGGTGTGCTGGCCGCGTAGTCAAGATTGGTGTAGCGCACCTCGCCGCCAGTGACGAGGGGTCCCACGAGGTCTCCCCCGACAACCGGAAGCACAGGATGATCGCTCATTGCCACAGCCTAAGCACGCGTCGCGACCGGGCAAAGAAGGGCCGTAACGGGGCGAAATGTGGCGCTCATGAAACTGCGAAACTACTTTCCGGCACGGCGAAACCCAGGTGATCGCGGAGCGTGACGCCCTCGTAGTTTTCCGGGAGCAGGCACCGACGCTTGAGCTCCGGAACCACGAGCGACGCGAACGCCTCGAACTGCTCCACAAACGCGGACAGGACAGTGAACCCGTCGACAGCCCGTCGCCGGAACCAGGACTCCAGGTGATCTGCAACGTCCTCGGCCGACCCGACGACGACCGGCGCTGGCACCGCGTGCGCGACCAGAAGGTGGCGATAGGTCACCCCGCGGTCCGCACCGATCGTGCGCCCCGACCGCATCCCGACCACCTCGAGCAGACTGCGACCCCGGTCGCTGAACCGCTGAGCGAGACGAGCGGGAACCACCTCGTCGATGAGAATTCCATTCAGCGGCACCCCGAGCACACCGGCCAGACTGCGGATGGTTCGGTTGGTCGGAAGGTTATCGACCGGACTGCGTCCAGCCACCGTCTCGACCGGCACGAGTTCAACCAGCTCGTCGTAGAGCGCCCACGCCGCCTCACGCGTCAGCGCGACGAGGGGCAGGATGGGCGTCAGGAGCAGATACTGCTCGGGATCCCGGCCAAGCGTCGCGACGAGCCGTTTCGTTTCTGCATAGCTGTCGACCGCGTCCGCGATCGAGCGAGGGGAAACGAAGCACAGGTCCGCCGTGCGCGCGGCGAGCTCTCTCGCGTTATCGGCTGAGCCGACGATTGCAATCGGCAGGTGACCCTGCGGCGGCCTCACGACGTTGAGCGGGCCTGTTGAGGAGCGGTAGCGGCCCACGTAGTCCAGAGTGTGCAGCCCGGCGGGGTCAATCAGGCGCCCGGCGTCGGCATCCGCGACGAACGCGTCCTCATCCCAGCTGTCCCAGAGACCACGAAGAATGTCGACAAATTCGCCGGCCGCTGCGATGCGGTCCGCGTCGGCGTGGACGGATGGCCAGCCAAAGTTCCCGGCGGACAGCGCCTCGGAACCACTCGTCACCACCAATCCGGCTCGACCCTCACTCAGGATGTCGATCGACGCCGACATCCGGGCCGTCGCGTATGGCTCGGAATGTGAGGAACTCACGGTCGTGATCAGCCCAATCCGGCTGGTGATGGCCGCAAGGTAACTGATCGCGGAAAACGGTTCGATGCGCGCGAGCAGGTAAGGGTCGGTGTGCTCGTAGTCGGCGGATGTGGCCAGCCAGTCTCCGAAATAGAGGAACTGCAGGCCCGCTGCTTCGGCAGCGAGCGCGATGCGTGCCAGGGCTGCCGGGTCGTTCTGCGGGTCGCGATGGGAACCCGGCCGCCGCCATCCCGCGGGCCAAGCGCCGACCGTTCGAACGGTTGCGCCGAGGATGAGTTGACGGTCTGGTCGCGGACATGGGACTGCGGATGTGGGCACCATCCTGCGAACCTAGACGGCCCACCGGTTGCGATCCACCGATCGAGTCACAGTTGGTACGAGGCCGACCAACTTCGCAACATCCGGACTTTTGCTTGCGCTGACGCCGGGCACCTGTCATGGCATGCGGCACGCAAGCCGGGGAGACCGCGGAGTTCACCCGGCCGGAGCGCAATACGATGGAAGGCTCATGTCGCCCGCCCCACTCACCATCCGTTACCCGCCCGAGCTGCCGGTCAGCCAGGCCAGGGACGACATCGCGCGCGCCATCCGGGATAACCAGGTGGTCATTGTCGCCGGTGCCACCGGCTCGGGCAAAACCACTCAGCTCCCGAAGATCTGCCTCGAACTGGGCCGCGAGAGCATCGGCCATACGCAGCCGCGACGCATCGCCGCACGCACCATCGCCGAACGCATCGCCGAGGAACTCGGCACCGAACTCGGCCAGGAGGTCGGCTACCAGGTGCGCTTCACCGACCGTGTTGGC
>NZ_JAQGJT010000163.1 GCF_028290495.1 Tardiphaga sp. | reverse complement strand
TCGCTGACCTGGAATTCGGATCTGATCGAGACCCTGGAATTCGACAACCTGATCGTTCAGGCCGTCGTCACCATGGATTCGGCAGCGAACCGCACCGTACGCCGCGGCGCCCTTGCCCGCGAGGACTTCTCGGGGCGCGACTTCGTCAACTGGATGAATCTCACGCTGGCGTGGCTCGACGGGGGCGGAAAAACCGTTATCAAGTACCGTCCGGTGCACGACTACACGATGACCAATGATGTGCAGTACATCCCGCCGAAAGCGCGGGTGTATTGATGCTGACAGCGAAGGCTTGAGAATATGGCTGAGTTCGCACTTCCGAAGAATTCAAAGATCACCGGCGGCAAGGAATGGCCGAAGCCGGCCGGCGCGACGCAGACGCGCGAGTTTCGCGTCTATCGCTGGAATCCGGATGACGGCAAGAACCCCGGCGTCGATACCTATCACATCGATACCAACGATTGCGGCCCGATGGTTCTCGACGGCCTGATCTGGATCAAGAACAACATCGATCCGACGCTGACCTTCCGACGCTCCTGCCGCGAAGGCGTTTGCGGCTCCTGCGCCATGAACATCGACGGCCAGAACACGCTGGCCTGCACCATGGCGATGGACGACGTGAAGGACGGCGCCGTGAAGGTCAACCCACTGCCGCATCAGCCGGTGGTGAAGGATCTGGTGCCGGATCTCACCAATTTCTACGCCCAGTATGCGTCGATCGAGCCGTGGCTGAAGACCACCACGCCGACCCCGCAGAAGGAATGGAAGCAGAGCCACGAGGATCGCACCAAGCTCGATGGCCTCTACGAATGCATCCTGTGCGCCTGCTGCTCGACCTCGTGCCCGAGCTACTGGTGGAACAGCGACCGCTTCCTCGGCCCCGCCGCGTTGCTGCAGGCGACGCGTTGGGTCAAGGATTCGCGCGACGAAGCCACCGGCGAGCGCCTCGACAATCTCGAGGATCCGTTCCGGCTGTATCGCTGCCACACGATCATGAACTGCGCCAAGGCCTGTCCGAAGGGGCTGAACCCCTCCGAAGCCATCGCCGAGCTCAAGCTGAAGATGGTCGAGCGTCAGATCTGACGCCCGCATTTTCCACCTGCTAGATATCGTCCCCGAACCTGGTCTCGACCCGTTCGGGGGCGTCGCCTCCGGCACTGACGCCCAGGTCGCTTCCTTCGACGATCCGGCCCGCGTCGCCCAGCGCTCTCGATCGCCACCGCTGGTGTAAACGCCAACAATCGAGGCAATGGCCAGTGCCCTCATTTTCATCAATCGTTCAAAAATTAATCAAAAACTGAAGGTCGGGCTTTCAGCCGACCACGACGGCTGCGCTCGAGCCGCGGAATATGCCCGCTCTTGTCGCAAGCAGCGAGAGGCCGGCCCAGTCTCCGCATGCAAATCAGGCAGCCCGGACGCCGCCGGTGCGACGTGCCGCCGCATGTTCCAGATCAAAGTCGAAATGGCACGCTGCGTGCTAGCTAGCCTGCAGCGCCACCACAGGGGACTTTTGATATGTTTCGCAAGTTGGGTTTGACCGCACTCGCTGGCGCATTGCTCGCCGCATCCGCCATGTCGGCCAGCGCCGAAACTGATCTGAAATTCGCGCTCGACTGGAAATTCGAAGGTCCGTCCGCGCCGTATTTCGTCGCCATCGACAAGGGCTACTACAAGGCCGAAGACCTCAACGTCACCGTCGACTCCGGACCGGGCTCGGTCGCCGGCATCGCGCGCGTTGCGGCAGGCACCTATCCGATCGGCTTCTTCGACATCAATTCGCTGGCCCGCTTCCGCGACCAGAATCCGGACAAGGACGTCAAGGGCGTACTGATGGTCTATGACCGTCCGCCGTTCTCGATCGTCAGCCTCGCCAAGTCGGGCATCAACGGCCCGAAGGACCTCGAAGGCAAGATCCTCGGCGCGCCGGCCCCCGACGGCGCCTTCGCGCAATGGAAGGCCTTCGTGAAGGAAAACAAGTTCGACGACAGCAAGGTCAAGATCGAGAATGTCGGCTTTCCCGTGCGCGAGCCGATGCTCGCCGACGGCAAGGTCGACGCCATCACCGGCTTCTCGTTCTCGTCCTACTTCAACCTGATGTCCAAGGGCATCGCCGAGAAGGACATCAAGGTGATGCTGATGTCGGACTACGGCATCGTGCTGTACGGCAACGCCATCATGGTGAACCCGGAATTCGCCAAGGCCAATCCGAAGGTCGTTGCCGGCTTCGTTCGCGCCACCATCAAGGGCATCATCGACACCATCAAGGATCCCGACGCCGCCATCAAATCGGTGATGAAGCGCAATGAGACGGCCGATGAGAAGATCGAGCTGGCGCGCCTGAAGATGTCGCTGAAGGACAATATCGCTACCCCGTGGGCCAAGGCCAACGGCGTCGGCGGTGTCGACGACAAGCGCATGGATGACGCCATCGAGCAGATCGCCGTCACCTATGAGTTCAAGGCGGCCAGGCCGAAGGGCTCCGACCTGTTCACCTCGCAGTACCTGCCACCGGCAGCCGAGCGGAAGTTCTGAGCGACGCGGGGAACGGATCACCGCGCATGGAAGCGTTCGTAGACATCAACGGCGTCACGCTGAAATACCGCGGCGCCTCCGGGGACATTGTCGCCCTCCAGGATGCCACGCTGAAAATTCAGCGTGGCGAGTTTGCCGCCGTGGTCGGGCCTTCCGGCTGCGGCAAGTCGACGTTGATGCGGCTCGTCACCGGCCTGCACAAGCCGACCGCAGGCACCATCGCCATCGATGGCAAGGAAGTGACGGGGCCGGTGAAGATGGCCGGCATGGCGTTCCAGAACGCCAATATGCTGCCGTGGCGCAAGGTGATCGACAACGTGCTGCTGCCGCTGGAGATCGTCGAGCCGCACCGTTCGCAGTTCCGCGCCAAGAAGGCGGAATTCCGGGCGATGGCCGAGAAGCTGCTGGCGACGGTGGGTCTTGCCGGCTTCGGCGACCGCTTCCCCTGGGAGTTGTCCGGCGGCATGCAGCAGCGCGTCTCGCTGTGCCGTTCGCTGATCCACGAACCCGCGCTGCTGATGCTGGACGAACCCTTCGCCGCGCTCGATGCGTTTACGCGCGAGGAGCTGTGGTGCGTCCTGCGCGACCTCTGGCAGCGTCTGGGCTTCACCGTCATTCTGGTGACCCACGATCTGCGCGAGGCGGCGTTTCTTGCCGACAACATCTACGTCATGAGCGCGCGGCCCGGTCACATCGTGCAGATCAAGCCGGTGGACATTCCACGCCCGCGTGATCTCAAGGTCACCTATGACAAGGAGTTTGGCGATATCGTGATGGAGCTGCGCATGAAGATCGCGGAGGTTCGCCAGTCATGAACTCCCGCACCCTCGAAAAGCTCTCGCCCTGGATCTTCACGGTCGCCATCTTCCTGATCTGGGAAGTGTCGTGCATCATCTTCAAGGTCAACAGCTCGGTGCTGCAGCCGCCGTCAGCGGCCTTCGCCGCGATGTTCAAGTACTGGAAGGTGTTCCTCTATCATTCCTGGGTCACGCTGTGGGTCACGATGGTCGGCTTCGCGCTGGCGGTCGGTTTCGGCGTCATTCTGGGTCTCGTGGTCGGATGGTCGCGCGCGATCTATCGCGGGCTTTATCCGGTGATGATCGGCTTCAACACGATTCCGAAGGTCGCCATCGTGCCGCTGCTGATCCTGTGGTTCGGTATCGGCGAGGTGCCCGCGATCATCACCGCATTCCTGATCTCGTTCTTCCCGATCGTGGTCAACATCGCCACTGGTCTGGCGACCACCGAGCCTGAACTTGAGGACGTGCTGCGGGCACTCGGCGCCGGCAAGCTCGACATCATGCTCAAGGTCGGCATTCCCCGCGCGTTGCCGTATTTCTTTGGCTCGCTGAAGGTCGCGATCACGCTGGCCTTCGTCGGCACCGTGGTGTCGGAGACGCTCGGCGCCAATGCAGGACTGGGCTATCTGATCGCGCTGGAAGGCGCCTCGTTCCGCATGGCCAATGTCTACGCCGCGCTGCTGCTGCTCGCGTTCGAGGGTGTGCTGATGTACGCGGTGTTCGCGGGGATCGAACAGCACTTTACGAAGTGGGCTTTTCGCTCGCAGATGAACGCGGCGGCGTAGTTCTTTTCTTGACCTCTCCCCACCTGGCGAAGCTTTGCTTCGCGGGGCGCGGAGAGGAAAGCAAGGTGACGCGATTACACCTTTGACGCCTGCACGATGAGCGCGGTGATTTCCTTGGGATGCGAGATCATTGAGACATGACTCGACGGCAGTTCGATTGTGGTCGCTTTCATGCGCTTGGCCAGAAAACGTTCGAGGTCAGGCGTGGTGGTCTGGTCGTTACCCGATACCGCGTAGAACGACGGTTTCGAACGCCACGCGGCGACGGTAGTCTTGCCGGCAAACAGCGTCTCCGAAACCGGTTGCTGCGTGGCGTAGAGAACTCGCGCGCGCTTGGCCGGGACGTCGCCGGCGAAATGCCTCACGAAAGCGTCCTCCGACAGCCACAGATAGCCGTCGTGCTTCTGGATGCCGGCGCGCACCGGCGCCGTCGGATAGGTCGCGGCGAGTGCGTTGAAGTCCTCGTCGGCATCGGGCGCGCGCGCCGCCAGATAGACCAGCGAAATGACCTTCGGGTCGACGCCCGCCTCGGTGATCACCATGCCTGCATAGGAATGCCCGACCAGCACGGTCGGACCATCCTGCATAGCGAGCACGCGTTTGGTCGCCGCGACATCGTCTGCCAGCGAGGTCAGCGGATTTTGTACCGCGGTGACGTTGAAGCCCCGGGCTTGCAGCAGCGGGATTACGTCCGACCAGCACGAACCGTCGGCCCACGCGCCATGCACCAGCACGATGTTCTTGACGCCGGCTTTCTCCGCGGCCTTCTGCGCCGGGGCCTCGGTGATACCAAATGCGGCCAATGCCGCAACGCCGGCGGCGACGCCGAACAGGTTGCGGCGGTTCAGGCCGGCCGGCGGCTCGGTCGACGCTGAATTCTGATCGTCGTGAGGTGAAGTCGTCATATCAAAGCTCCGGTTATGAGGTTCATCAAGTCCACAGGCGTGCGCACGTGGCGCCGTTGGCCGTGGTCTCCAGCAACCTATTCGGATCAGCTACTGGTTTCGTAACACCGCTCACGCGTTCGTGACGCGAGCTTCTGTTACTTGGTCATTATCGGCCCCGACCGACGTCCGCGCAGCCGGCCGGATCGCGCCCCCTGACAAACTTTGTACCTGCCTCCGATAGGGCTCGGCTCGCGCCGACCCCAGGCAGGGGCTGCGAAAACAGCGCAGCAAGACTCGCTCAAACTCCTGCAATGGATGATGGCCGCGTCGCTGACCTTTCCCGTTGCGCTGTTTGCATTTGCCACGTGGACGGCCGATGCCGGCCAGTTCGAGACCGCGCTGATCAACATCGCGGTCAATGCCCGCGACGCGATGCATGGCGCAGGCCGCCTCACCATCGTGGTGCGCGCGACCGACGCGCTCGGCGAATTCGGCTACGTCACCGTGCTCAAGTCGAACGCCACAGACGCGCTGACGGAGCTGGCGCGACAAGCGGCGCGTTACGACGTGGTGTTCTCCGATGTCGTGATGCCCGGCATGACCGGCATCGAAATGGCGCAGCAGATACGCAAGCTCTATGCCGACCTCCCGGTGGTGCTGACCTCCGGCTACAGCCACGCCCTGGCCGAGAACGGCACCTTTGGATTCGAACTGCTGCAGAAACCGTATTCGGTCGAGCAGTTGTCGCGGGTGCTCAACAAGCACGGCCGTCATCCTGAGGCGCCCTCTGTCATTCCGGGGCGAGCGAAGTCGTAGCGCGCGCGAAACCCGAGAACCCGATGGAACCTTTTGATTTCTCTCGCGTTATGGCGATATGAATAAATCAGGTGCCGCCGAATCCGCCGAATCCGCCGAATCCGCCGCTTCCCGAAGCCCGATCGTCGAGATCGTCGCCGAGACGGGCAAACAGGTTGACCCGCCGCCGCCGGAACTGGTCGAGCCCGACCCCGAACTTTCCGCGGAGGAAGCCGAAGAGGCGCGCAAGGACTATCTGCTGACGCGGTTCTGGATCAGCGCCAAGGGTTTTTGGGGCGCCAATGGCGATAAACTGGCCTGGGCATTCTCGATCGGGTTGCTGCTGCTGATCGTCACCAATGTCGGCTTCCAGTACGGCATCAACATCTGGAATCGCGCGATCTTCGACGCCATCGAAAAGCGCGACGGGGCCAGCGTCTGGCATCTTACCGGCGTGTTCTTTCCGCTGGCGATCGGCAGCGTGCTGCTCGGTGTCGGCCAGGTCTATGTGCGGATGTGGTTGCAGCGCCGCTGGCGGGCGTGGCTGACCAATTCCGTGATATCGCGCTGGCTGGCCTCAGGCCGCTACTACCAACTCAATCTGGTCGGTGGCGATCATCAGAATCCCGAATTCCGGATAGCGGAGGATCTGCGCGTCGCCACCGATTCGCCGATCGACTTCGCCTCCGGCGTGGTCTCTGCATTTCTCTCGGCGACCACTTTCATCGTCGTGTTGTGGACTATCGGTGGCGCGCTGACGCTGAATGCCTTCGGTTCCGTCATCACCATTCCGGGCTTCCTGGTGATCGCCGCGGTGCTCTATGCGGCGATCGCCTCGGGCTCGATCATGGTGATCGGGCGCGCTTTCGTGCAGACCTCGGAAGACAAGAACCAGGCCGAGGCGGAGTATCGCTACGTGCTGACGCGGGTTCGCGAGAACGGCGAGAGCATCGCGCTGCTCGGCGGCGAGGAGGAGGAGCGCGCCGGCATCGACCGCACCTTCGGCAACGTGTTGAAGCAATGGGCGCGGCTCGCGCATCAGCATATGCGCACCACGTTGGTGTCGCAGGGCTCAAGCCTGATCGCGCCGGTCGTGCCGATATTGTTGTGCGCGCCAAAATTTCTCGACGGCAGCATGTCGCTGGGTCAGGTGATGCAGGCGGCCTCTGCCTTCACCATCGTGCAGGCGGCGTTCGGCTGGCTGGTCGACAATTATCCGCGGCTGGCCGACTGGAATGCCTGCGCACGCCGCATCGCCTCGCTGATGATGTCGCTCGACGGGCTCGAGCGCGCCGAGCGCGGCGACGGCATCGGGCGGATCACCCGCGGCGAAACGACCGGCGACACCGCGCTCGGCCTGCATGATCTGTCGGTGACGCTCGACGATGGCACTGCCGTGGTGGGGGACACCGAGGTCAAGATCGAACCCGGCGAACGGCTGCTGGTGGCCGGTGAGAGCGGCACCGGCAAGAGCACGCTGGTGCGCGCCATCGCAGGTCTGTGGCCGTGGGGCAGTGGCAGCATCAATTTCCACCCCGACCGTCGGCTGTTCATGCTGCCGCAACGGCCTTACGTGCCGTCCGGCACCTTGCGGCGCGCTGCCGCCTATCCGGCCGCGGCCGAAGACTGGAGCGTGGAAGAGATCGGCATCGCGCTCGAAAAGGTCGGGCTCGGCCATCTCAAGGAGAAGATCGAGGAAGACGCGCCGTGGGACCAGACGCTGTCAGGCGGCGAGAAGCAGCGGCTCGCTTTCGCGCGACTGTTTCTGCACAACCCCGATATCATCGTGCTGGATGAAGCGACCTCGGCGCTCGACGCCAAGAGCCAGGACAAGATGATGCAGTTGCTCACCGAGGAACTGCCCAACGCCACTGTGGTGTCCGTCGCGCATCGTGAAGAGCTAGAGGCGTTTCACAGCCGCAAGATCGTGCTGGAGCGCCGCAAGGGCGGCGCCAAGCTGGTTAGCGACATCGAACTGGTGCCGCGCAAGAGCAAGCGCAAGCTGCTTGGTCGGTTCCTCCGCGGCCGCAAAGCGGCGGGGGCCTGATAGGCTGCGAGCTACTTGAACGCCGGCAGCACGAAGATCGCGATGTTGGCGATCAGCGCGAGGCCGTAGGCGGCGGAGCGCAGGCTGGCCTTGTCGGCGATATACAGAAGGGCGTGTGCGATACGGAAGGCGATGTAGAGCAGCGCCAGCAGGTTCACAGTGCTGGTGGTAGCGCCGAAGTTCAGCGCCGCAATGACCGCCACGGCGAAGAACGCGAAGTTCTCATAGGCGTTCTGGTGCGCCGCATAGGCGCGGCGCTTCGGGCCGGAGAGTTTTTCGGCACTATCGCGCGGCGTGTTGTTGTCGCGTGAACCAGACTTTGAATATCCGGCAAGAACGAGCGGCAGCAGCGCGGCGACCAGAATGCACCAATAGGCGACAGGCATCGAAACTCTCCCTGAAAGTACCTTGATGCGGGGTTCCCGTACGGCTGTCAAACTTTCCGCCTGGGAACATCGCTGCGCCCATGTCGTTAACTCTGCAACGCACAGGAGAGAAACATGGCCAATGACAATGCCCGCGATATCGATCGCAGTTGGGAGCTGATGAAGAAGATCGGCTTTGCGATGATGGTGACGCGCGACGGCGAAAAGCTGCATTCCCGCCCGATGTCGTCCTATCTCGACCGCGACGCCAACACGATCTTCTTTCTCACCGACGCACGCCATCACAAGGATGAAGAGATCGCCGCCGATCCCGATGTAAACCTGTCGTTTGCCGATGCAGGCGCCGTGAAGTTCGTTTCCGTAAGCGGGAAAATGGCTGTTTCCAACGATCGCGCCAAGATCAGGGAATTGTTTTCGACGCCCGCCAAGGCGTGGTGGGACAGCGCGGAGGATCCCAATATCCGTGTGCTGAAGTTCACGCCGGATGAGGTAGAGTTCTGGGATTCGCCGGGGACGGTGATCAGCTACGTGAAGATGGCTGCAGCGGCCGTCACCGGTACGCGGCCGGATGTCGGCACCAACCGCAAGGTAACGATCTGATGCCGCTCGGACCTGTCGAGGATCCTCCTGTCAAGCCGGGTCAGCCGGCCGAGCCGCCGCAGGAAAGTCCGCCGGGCAGTCCCCGGCCGGAGATTCCGACGCCGGTACACGAGCCGGATGCACCACAGCAGCCCGACGAACTCCCAGGCTATTCGCCGGAAGAATTGCCGACCGGGCCGGATGTGAATCCGGGACAGCCGGACATGCCGCCGTCGCCCATTATGTAGCGCGCGACCGATCATGGCCTGAACGCGAAGTGAATGAAGCGCGTTCGGGTCATCGTGCCATCGAAAATATAACGCTGCTGCGTCTTGCGGGTCGCCACAATCCGGCCCAACGGATATCAGTTGATCGTGTCGTCGCCGTTCGGCCAACAACGTCTGTTGAAAATTCTTCCGGGGGATTCAGAATCACCATGACCAAGCTTCGTCTTTTGCTGCTGGCCACGACAACGCTCAGCGTTGCGCAGTTTACAGCGCCTGCTTCTCACGCACTGGAGAGTGGCGCATCGTTTGTTGTCGCCCAGGCAGCGCCCGCCCCCGAGGGCGATCCGAAGGCTGCCCCGAAGGGCGAGCGGAAGGGCCCGCCGCCCGGGGCTGCCCCTGCCGGTCCGCGACCGGCTCCTGCCGCTCCTCCGGCGGCTGCGCCGGCACGTCCAGCCGCGCCGCCTGCCGCCGCGCCGCCCCCTGCTGCACGTCCTGCACCGCCGCCAGCGCCTCCGGCGGCTGCACCTCCGCCGCCGCGTCCTGCGCCGCCTGCTCCGCGTCCAACGCCACCCACACCTCCGGCAGCCGCTCCCGCCGCCCGGCCGACGCCGCCCGCCGCACCGCCGGTTGCAGCACCTGTTGCGCCGGGGGCACCCGCCGGCCGTCCCGAGCGCCGTGAGCCCGGGGCTACACCGCCCGCCGGGCGTGTTGCTCCGACGATCACGCCTGCTCCCGTTCCTGGCGCGGCCACGCCGCCGGCCGCGCGTCAGGCTCCCGTGACGCCACCCGCTGCAACCGTGCCGGCTGCACCCGCGCCTGGCGCAGCGTCTCCCGTTGCTCCTACCCCGCCTGTTGTTGCTCCGGCTGCGCCGCCTGCTGGCGGTGCGCCGGTTGGTGTGCCCGGCGAGCGTCGCGGCCCGGGTGGTCCAGCTCGCCCGAACGGTCAGGGTGCTGTCCCGACAGCCCCCGGTGCGCCAGCAGGTGCACCGGCTGCGCCGCCGGCTCCTGGCGCACCACCGGCTCCGGGCACCCCCGTTGCTCCAGGCGTGCAGGGCGGACAGATCGCTCCGGCTCCGGGCAATTTGCCGCCCGGCACGGGCATCGCAGGTCAGCGTCGTCCGCCGCCGACGATCAGCGCACCGATTCCGGCAGCTCCGCCGCTGGCTGCCGCTCTGGCGCCGATCGCGCTGGGTGCTCTGGCACCGGGTCCGCAGCGCATGGACGACTTCCGCGGTCAGCGTCGCGAGAGCGATGTCGGTGGTCGCCGGGTGTTCACCGAGCCCGGCCGCATCATCATCCAGGATCCGAGCGGGCAATCGTTCATCCGCCACAACGAGGTTGATCGCTTCCGCTACGGCGCGCGTGACATCCGCACCCAGCAGGTAGGCGATGAAAGCCGCACCATCGTGGTCCGTCCCGACGGCTCGGAGATCATTACGGTGGTTGGCCGCGATGGCCAGTTGCTGCGCCGTATTCGCAGGGATCGCGGCGGCCAGGAGATCGTGATCATCGACAACTCGTTCCGCGGTCCGCGCGGTGCGGGCGGCTTCTATGTCGATCTGCCGCCGCCGGTGCTCCGGATTCCGCAGAACCGCTACATCGTCGACTACGATCAGGCGTCGCCCGAACTGATCTACGACACGTTGCTGGCGCCGCCGGTGGAACGCATCGATCGCCGCTACTCGCTCGATGAAATCCGCTACAGCCAGGGGGTTCGTCAGCGCATGCCGTCGATCGATCTGGACACCATCAACTTCGATCTTGGTTCGTGGGAGATCCCGCCGGACCAGGCTTCGAAGCTGCAGGTGATCGCGGATGGCCTCAACAGGGCGATCTCGCGTAATCCGCGGCTGGTGTTCCTGATCGAGGGCCACACCGATGCGGTCGGCTCGGACATCGACAACCTGTCGCTGTCGGATCGCCGCGCCGAATCGGCGGCCCAGTTGCTGACCCAGCAATTCCAGGTGCCGGCGGAAAATCTGACGTCGCAGGGTTATGGCGAGCAGTATCTGAAGATTCCGACCGAACAGGCGGAGCGTCAGAATCGCCGCGTCACCATTCGCAACATCACGCCGTTGTTGAACGGCGGCACGGCCTCGCTGCCGCCGCCGCCCCCGGGCACCGCTCCGCCGCGTCGCTAAGTGGTGTGACATGAACGAAAATGGCCGGGAGCAATCCCGGCCATTTTATTTGGATAGTTGCTTCTTCTTGTTGTTCCGGACCAGCGAGCGCCGATCCGGCAACTGTAATTTAGGCGTCAGGCGTGGAAGGGCTGCTGCTCTCTGATGATGGCGTTGAGGGTGAGTAGCAGTTTTCTGGCGACGGCAATGAGCGCAACCTTGGCAGGCTTTCCGGCCTCGCGCAGGGCCCGGTAGGCTTGAGCCAAGCGCGACTTCGTTCGGGTGGCGGAAACCGCCGCCATGTAGAGCGCCTCGCGGACCCTGCGTCTCCCGCCGTGGATGCGCCGGACGCCGCGGAACTTGCCGCTGTCGGTGTTGAACGGCGCAAGTCCAGCCAACGCCGCGATGGCCTTGGGCGCGCGTGAGCCAAGTTCCGGCATCAGCGCCAGCAGCGTAGCCGAGCAGACCGGGCCGATGCCCGGCACCGAATGCATCAGGCGCTGCGCGTTCTGCAGGGCATGCTGCTCGGTGATCAGGGTGGCGATCCGCCGGTCGAAGTCGCGCACGGCCTCATCGAGCCAAGCAATGTGGGCCGTCAGGCTGGCGGCCAGATCAGCGCCGTCCCCTTTGAGGCGGGTGCGTTCCTGCTTGCGACAGGCGACAAGCTGGTCGCGGCGTTTATGCAGTTCGGCCAGCTGTTCGCGCGCGGGATCGGCCGCGCTGTCGGTGCCTGGGCGCAGGCATTGGGCCATCCCGGCCAACATCCCCGCATTGATGGCATCCGTCTTGGCCAGGAAACCGGCGGCGCGGGCGAAGTCACGCGCCCGTGCCGGATTGACGCGGGCGAAGGCGATGCCGGCTGCACTCAGAGCCTGACGCAGGGCCTTGTCATAGTGGCCGGTGGCCTCGAACAATACGAATACGTCGTTGCCGGCCCAGCCTGCGATCAGGCGATCGATCGCTTCCGGCCGGTTATCGACGCGGCGGACTGCGCCAACGCTGCCGTTGAAGACGTCAAGAAAGTCCTTGGAGATATCGATTCCGACGAAGCCAGGATGTATCTTCATGATGCCTGTCCCCGTGCTGCCAGGTCCGCCGCAGACGGCCTCGGTCAACTGTTCAGGCGGGGGTGATCGCGAAGCGGGCGGCTGCCGAGCCGGCTCACGGTGTTCTCAACCAGGGATCCAACGGGGCATACCGCCAGCACCCATCATGACAGATCCCAACTACACAGGGATCCATACGCCGTGCAGACGCGATGAATCTCCGCGACCACAGCGTCAAATTACAGATGACGGTGTTTATGGGTCCCGGCGTTCGCCGGGACGACAATGAAGCTCAGCGCTTCTTGCGCAGCCGGACAACCATGTCGATGCGGCTGATTTCGTAGCCCTCGGGGACGTCGGGCATCTTCTGCAGCACCATGTGCGGATCGGGAATGTCGACCAGCTCGTGGTTGTTCTCGAGGTAATAATGGTGATGCGCAGTGACGTTGGTATCGAAGTACGTCTTGGTGCCGTCGACGCTCACCTGACGCAGCAGGCCGGAATCAGTAAGCTGGTTCAGGGTGTTGTAGACGGTGGCGAGCGATACCGGGACCTTGGCGAGGGTGGCTTCCTCGTAGAGCATTTCAGCGGTGAGATGGCGCGCGCCTTTGCCGAACAACAGCCAGCCCAGCGCCATGCGCTGACGGGTCGGACGCAGGCCCACCGACTGCAGCATTTCGTTGACGTCGTGCCACGGGCAACCGGTCAGCGCTGGCTGGCGGCCACGACCGATTTCCGCAACCGTAGCTGCGTCATCACTGATATTCGAAGCGACGTCACTCATTTCCACGTCAGAATCCCTGCCGTTCGGCGTCCAACACACACGCAAACACATAGCTCTACTCCCACCTTTATAGAGAGCTATGGGTTTAGATGCAATGTTTTCGCAACTGGAGCCATGCGTGGAGCGGGCAGCTGGTCCGGGCCTGAAGCGGCCGGGCGAGGCGGTCGTTACGCCGTCGAAACAGCCGCTTTGCCGCCTGATAAGCCTATGATAAGAGCGCGCGGCGGGTCCGGAAAATAACGGCCTGATTTGAAACAATTCTGCGTGTTCTGACCGTCCCGGCCCGATTCGCAGTCGAAATGACGACCTTGGAAAGCCAGGCATGATTCAGGACAAGCGCAGCAGCTACGAATACGAGGACCTGCTGGCATGTGGCCGCGGCGAGTTGTTCGGCCCGGGCAACGCCCAGTTGCCGCTGCCGCCGATGCTGATGTTCGACCGTATCGTGGAAATCTCCGAAACCGGCGGCCAATATGGCAAGGGCCTCATTCGCGCCGAACTCGACGTCAATCCTGACCTCTGGTTCTTCGCCTGCCACTTCAAGGGCGATCCGGTGATGCCGGGTTGCCTCGGCCTCGATGCCATGTGGCAGATGGTCGGCTTCTTCCTCGGCTGGTCCGGTGGCATCGGCCCCGGCCGCGCGCTCGGCCTTGGCGAGCTCAAGTTTTCCGGCCAGGTTCTGCCGAATATCAAGAAGGTTGTGTACACCATCGATATGAAGCGGGTGATGCGTTCAAAGCTGTGGCTGGGCATTGCCGACGGCTCGCTTTCGGCCGATGGCGAGATTATCTATCGCGCCAAGGATCTGAAGGTTGGACTGTTCAAGCAGGATGCGTCCGCCGCATTGCAGCCGGGAACGTAGTCTAGTCAGCGCTGCAACAACGGCCGTCTCCGACCGGGCGACGGCCAGTCAACAACACTAATTTTTAGAGGGCGAGGCGATCATGAGGCGGGTTGTCGTCACGGGGATGGGCATTGTCTCATCTATCGGAAACAACACTCAGGAAGTGCTTGCGAGCCTCCATGAGGCGAAGTCTGGCATTACGCGCGCCGACAAGTATGCGGAGCTCGGCTTCCGCTCGCAGGTGCAGGGCGCGCCGACGCTGAACGCGTCGGAGATCATCGATCGCCGCGCGATGCGCTTCCTCGGCGAAGGCGCGGCGTGGAATCACGTCGCGATGGACCAGGCGATCCTGGATTCCGGTCTCGAGCCGTCGGATGTTTCCAACGAGCGCACCGGCATCATCATGGGCTCGGGTGGTCCTTCCGCGCGCACCATCGTCGAAGCGGCCGACATCACCCGCACCAAGGGTCCGAAGCGCGTCGGTCCGTTTGCCGTGCCGAAGGCGATGTCCTCGACGGCCTCCGCAACGCTCGCCACCTGGTTCAAGATCAAGGGCGTCAACTACTCGATCTCCTCGGCCTGCGCGACCTCCAACCATTGCATCGGCAACGGTTACGAGATGATCCAGTGGGGCAAGCAGGACATCGTGTTCGCCGGCGGCTGCGAAGAACTCGACTGGTCGCTGTCGGTGCTGTTCGACGCGATGGGCGCCATGTCGTCGAAGTACAACGATACCCCCTCGACCGCTTCGCGTCCGTATGACGTCAGCCGCGACGGCTTCGTCATCGCCGGCGGCGCCGGTGTGGTCGTGCTGGAAGAATACGAGCACGCCAAAGCCCGCGGCGCAAAGATTTACGGCGAGATCATCGGCTACGGCGCCACCTCGGACGGCTACGACATGGTCGCTCCGTCCGGCGAAGGCGCCGAGCGCTGCATGAAGATGGCGCTGGCCACCACCGGCGGCATCAAGATCGACTACATCAACCCGCACGCGACTTCGACGCCGGCCGGCGATCCGCCGGAAATGCAGGCGATCCGCAAGGTGTTCGGCACCGGCGAGAAGTGCCCGCCGATCTCCGCCACCAAGGCGCTGACCGGCCATTCGCTGGGCGCTACCGGGGTGCAGGAGGCAATCTATTCGCTCTTGATGATGCAGAACGGCTTCATCTGCGAGAGCGGTAACATCACCGAGCTAGATCCGGTATTTGCCGACATGCCGATCGTGCGCAAGCGCATCGACAACGTGAAGGTCGGCGCCGTGTTGTCGAACTCGTTCGGCTTCGGCGGCACCAACGCCACGCTGGTCTTCAAGCGCATGGATGCGTGAGTTTTTTAACCTCTCCCCGCACGTGCGGGGAGAGGTGTTCTCCATTGCCACAATGCCCTCATGGTGAGGAGGCGCTTCTTCAGCGCCGTCTCGAACCATGAGATGTTCGGCCCATCCTTCGAGACGCGCGCAAGGGCGCGCGCCCCCAGCCGGAACGCAATTGCGTTCCGGCTGGGGTGAGGACGGTAAAAATTAGAGAGCGATAAAGATGCAGGGATTGATGCAGGGCAAGCGCGGTCTGA
The DNA here is from genome assembly GCF_028290495.1 of Tardiphaga sp. Taxonomy (GTDB): domain Bacteria; phylum Pseudomonadota; class Alphaproteobacteria; order Rhizobiales; family Xanthobacteraceae; genus Tardiphaga. The sequence goes on along the minus strand of NZ_JAQGJT010000163.1, from coordinate 8,952 downwards.
TCATGGGCGTCGCCAATGATCATTCGATCGCATGGGGCATCGCCAAGGCGCTGTCGGCGCAGGGCGCCGAATTGGCCTTCACCTATCAGGGCGAAGGCCTCGGCAAGCGCGTACGGCCGCTGGCGGAATCACTGAAGTCCGAACTGGTGCTGCCCTGCGACGTCGAGGACATCGACAGCGTCGACGCGGTATTCGCGACGCTGAAGGAAAAGTGGGGCGGCCTCGACTTCCTAGTCCACGCCATCGGCTTTTCCGACAAGAACGAATTGAAGGGCCGCTACGCCGACACCACGCGCGCAAACTTCTCGCGCACCATGGTGATCTCCTGCTTCTCCTTCACCGAGGTGGCCAAGCGCGCTGCGGAGATGATGAAGCCCGGCGGTGCAATGATCACGCTGACGTTCGGTGGCTCGACACGGGTGATGCCGAACTACAATGTGATGGGCGTTGCCAAGGCCGCGCTGGAAGCCAGCACGCGCTATCTCGCCGTCGACTTCGGTCGCCAGGGCATCCGCGTCAATGCGGTTTCCGCGGGCCCGGTCCGCACGCTGGCCGGCGCCGGCATCGGCGATTCGCGCGCGATGTTTGCGTTCCAGCAGAAGCATTCGCCGCTCGGCCGCGGCGTCACGCTCGATGAACTCGGCGGTACCGCGCTGTATCTGTTGTCGGACCTGTCCGGCGGCGTCACCGGCGAGATCCATTATGTGGACTCCGGCTACAACATCATCTCGATGCCGCATCCCGACGCGCTGAAGGCCGACGCGGCAGAGTAATTCGTCAGACGTGATAATTTCAGCGGAGCTTCAGACTAGTGGAGGCTGTTATGCAGCCCGGCGCGCTTTGGGCAACATCGACGGACGATCATGAGGCTGTTCCGCGATGCTCTCCAAGGGCTGATTCCGACCCTCGAAAGGGCCAGAATAGCTTGGCGAGAACCCGACGCATATCACGACTGGGACGAGATGTCTGAGGCCGTCTACCGGTCGATCGTCATTCGATCATTGGAGTTCGCCGTCGAAGTTGGTCCGTTTCTGTCCATTCCTAACTATGGCTTCTCGCTTCCAACCTACGAGAGTAATAGCTTCGTTAGTGAGGAGACGCGCTTGGGATCGACTGCTTTCATTTGCTTTGAAACTCAGCATGAGCCGTTCGACCATGCGTATTTTGCAGTTCTCGATGGCGGCTTAAACGTTGTCGGCAAATACCGCTTGGCAACGACCGATGCAAAATTCATTTTCTGGCGCCGCACTCGTGATGTCGTTTCTGCGCGCGCTATCGACGCGATAAAGGTTGAGCTATAGGCCGATGTGGCCGTAAGCGACGCGTACTTGCTGACGAAGCTGTCCGGCGGCGTCACCGGCGAGATCCATTATGTGGATTCCGGCTACAATATCATCTCGATGCCGCATCCCGACACGCTGAAGGCGGATGTGGCGGAATAGTCGTTGCTCCAGCCGGCACAGGCGGGCTGCAGGGCCTCAGTCTCCAGTGTCATCCCCCGCGAAAGCGGGGGACCCAGTATTCGGCGTCGCCCGTCGTGAAGCGCAGGCGTCTGCATGTACTGGGTCGCCCGGTCAAGCCGGGCGATGACAGGGTATGCGCGGAAACGCCTCTGAACTACACTTTCTCCCCCGCCGCCATCAGTGCCGCGCGCTGGAACGCCGGGCGCGCTTGGCAGCGGTCGAGGTAGCGATCGAACGACGGTCGTGGCGAGATCATCTTGAACTGGCGCACGGCGAAGTTCAGGCTTGAGCCGATGGCAATGTCGGCAGCGGAGAATGTGTCGCCGAGGATCCACGGGCCATCCTCCAGCGCTGCTTCCAGCACGTCGAACACGCGCTTGGCATCGCCCCAGCCGGCCGCGACCGAGTTCATTTCGAATTTGGCGGCGAGCTGCGCGATCGCCGGCTCGATGCAGCTCGGTGCGAAAAACAGCCAGTACAGATATTTTGCACGGTGCACATCGCCGAGCGGCGGGGCGAGACCAGCCTCGGGGTAGCGCTCCGCCACGTAAGTGCAGATCGCCGCGGCTTCGGCCATCGTGGCTTCGCCATCCTGCAGCGCGGGCACCTTGCCCATCGGATTGACGGTGAGGAATTCCAGCGAACGCTGCGCGCCGGTGGTGATGTCGGTGAGTACGCGCTCGTAGGGCGCGCCGGTCTCTTCCATCAGCCACAAAGCGGTGAACGAACGGGAGCGAGGCGACCAGTACAGCTTCATCATGACAGGGCTCCGTTGAATGCTTGCGGCATTTGTGCGGAGATTCGCGAGAGGGTGCAAGGGTGCGGCGCACACGGAGTCCGCCGAAGCCGCCGCATACTCCACCGACATCCCCGAGGATGCGGGGATCCGGTGCACGCAGGCGTCGTGTCTCCATCATTGAGCCGGTGATTACCGGGCGATGACAGTGTGTGCGGCGCAAGAAAAAAGCCCCCGCGATTTCTCGCAGGGGCTTCTTCAACTTGCTTTGTCAGGTAGCGCAGATTATTCCGCTGCCTGCAGCATCGGCTCGGGCACGATGTCAAAGCGATCGGCGTTCATCACCTTGGTCCATGCCTTGACGAAGTCGCGGGCGAACTTCTGCTTCGCATCGGAGCCGGCATAGACTTCGGCAAGCGCGCGCAACTGCGAGTGCGAGCCGAAGATCAGGTCGACGCGGGTGCCGGTCCACTTCACCGCCTGGGTCTTGCGGTCGCGGCCTTCATACACGTCCTCCGAACCCGCGGCCTTCGACCACACCGTGCCCATGTCGAGCAGGTTGACGAAGAAGTCGTTGCTCAGCGTGCCTGGCTTCGCGGTGAAGACGCCGTGCTTGCTGTCGCCGGCGTTGGCGCCGAGGACGCGCAGGCCACCGACCAGCACCGTCATTTCCGGACCGGTCAGCTTCAACAGCTGCGCACGATCGACCAGGGCTTCTTCCGGCTCCATGAACTGATGGACCTTCCGCAGATAGTTGCGGAAGCCGTCGGCGCGCGGCTGCAGCGGCGCGAACGACGCCACGTCGGTCTGCTCCTGCGACGCGTCCATGCGGCCAGGGGTGAACGGCGCCGTGACGGTGACGCCGGCATCCTTCGCGGCCTTCTCGACTGCTGCGACGCCGCCGAGCACGATCAGGTCGGCGATCGACACCTTCTTGCCGAACGCCTTCTGGATAGCTTCGAGCTTCGCAAGCACGGTGGCCAGCTGGGCCGGCTGGTTGACCTCCCAATCCTTCTGCGGCGCCAGACGGATGCGCGCGCCATTGGCGCCGCCCCGCTTGTCGGAGCCGCGGAACGTCGACGCCGAGGACCATGCGGTCGAGACCAGCTGCGGCACCGTGAGGCCCGAGGCGAGGATCTTCGCTTTCAGGTCGGCGATGTCCGCATCATTGATCAGCTCATGATCGACGGCCGGGATCGGGTCCTGCCAGATCAGCGTTTCCTGTGGCACCAGTTTGCCGAGATAGCGCACGACCGGGCCCATGTCGCGATGCGTCAGCTTGAACCAGGCGCGTGCGAAGGCGTCGGCGAACTGATCAGGGTTCTCGTAGAAGCGGCGCGAGATCTTCTCGTAGATCGGATCAAGGCGCAGCGCGAGATCCGACGTCAGCATCATCGGAAGCTGCTTCTTCGACGGATCGTGCGCATCCGGGATATCGGCCACGGCATCCTTCGCTACCCACTGGTGTGCGCCGCCCGGGCTCTTGGTCAGCTCCCATTCGTACTTGAACAGGTTGTCGAAGAAGTGGTTGCTCCACTGCGTCGGCGTCTGCGTCCAGGTGACTTCCAGACCGCTGCCGATCGCGTCGCGACCGACGCCGGTGCCGTGCTTGCTCTTCCAGCCCAGGCCCTGGTCCTCGACCGCGCCGCCTTCCGGATTGACGCCGACAAAGGACGGATCGCCTGCGCCGTGGGTCTTGCCGAAGGTATGGCCGCCGGCCACGAGTGCCACGGTTTCTTCGTCATTCATCGCCATGCGCGCGAAGGTTTCGCGGATGTCCTTCGCCGAAGCGAGCGCGTCGGGGGTGCCGTTCGGGCCTTCCGGATTGACGTAGATCAGGCCCATCTGCACGGCGCCGAGCGGCTCCGCCAGTTCGCGCTCGCCGCTGTAGCGCTCATCGCCCAGCCAGGTGCCTTCCGGGCCCCAGTACAGCTCTTGCGGCTCCCAGGTATCGGCGCGGCCACCGGCGAAGCCGAAAGTCTTGAAGCCCATCGATTCCAGCGCGACGTTGCCGGTGAGGACGTAGAGATCGGCCCACGACAGCTTCTGGCCGTACTTCTGCTTGATCGGCCACAGCAGGCGGCGCGCCTTGTCGAGATTGACGTTGTCGGGCCACGAATTCAGCGGTGCGAAGCGCTGCTGGCCACCACCGGCGCCGCCACGGCCGTCAGTGGTGCGGTAGGTGCCGGCGCTGTGCCAGGCCATGCGGAAGAACAGGCCGCCGTAGTGACCGAAGTCGGCGGGCCACCACTCCTGCGAATCGGTCATCAGGGCATGCAGATCCTTGATCACGGCATCGAGGTCGAGGCTCTTGAATTCCTTGGCGTAGTCGAACGTTCCGCCGAGCGGATCGGCCGAGGGGTGGATGGCATGCAGCACGCCGATATCGAGATGCTCCGGCCACCAGTCCTTGTTACCGCGACCCTTGCTCTTCGGCCCGCGGTCACCGGGACCGGCCTTGGAGTCATGATTTACCGGGCATTTGCCGGCGCCATCTTCTGTCGTCGCGTTCATTTGTCGCTCCTTCGGGTGGTGTGGATCCAAGCGCCTGGCCCGGCAACGGCGGTATTCCGCGTCGTTACCAGGAGCGCGCCCGGAAAATTCAAAAGTTCTGTATTTTCAGCCGCTTGAAAAATCGCGGGGCAAGCCGAGCACGAGCCAAGCACTTACCTTAGCGGCAGTTCGTGACGGCACCTTGGAAGAAATCTAACATCAGGTCCAGTCGATTTGTCTTTGCCTTTCGATCAGTTTATCTGATGGGAGATGGTCACCCTCCGACAACTCCGTTATCTCGCCGCGCTCGCCAAGCATGGCCATTTCGGCCGCGCCGCGGAGGCCTGTGCCGTTACGCAGCCGGCCCTGTCCATGCAGATCAAGGATCTGGAGCGTACGCTCGGCGTCAAGGTGGTGGAGCGGCGTCCCGGCGAGGTGATGCTGACCGATGTCGGCCGCGAGGTGGCACGGCGCGGCGAGGATGTGCTGGCGGCGTCGCGCGACCTGGTGGATTTTGCCCGGCACCGCGGCGGGGTGCTGACCGGCCGGCTGACGCTGGGTGTGATTCCGTCACTTGCGCCTTATCTGCTGCCACGCATTCTGCCGGTGCTGCAGAAGCAGTTTCCGGAATTGCGGCTGGAACTGCGCGAGACCCAGACGAAGCAATTGGTCGACGACGTCAAGAACGGCACGCTGGATGCCGCGATGCTGGCGCTGCCGCTCGGCGAGCCCGAGATCGATGCGCTGAAACTGTTCGACGATCTGTTTTTGCTGGCGGTGCCGGCGAACGATCCGCGGCCTGTTGAGCAGCGCATCCGGGCCGGCGATATCGACCAGAGCAGATTGATCCTGCTCGAGGATGGCCACTGCCTGCGCGACCAGGCGCTGGCGTTCTGTGCGACCGCGGCGCGCGGCGGCGGCGTTGGTGCGGGCGGTATGGCGTTTGCGGCGTCGAGCCTCTCCACGGTGATGCAGATGGTCGCCAGCGGCTATGGCGTCACTCTGATTCCGCAAATCGCCGCCGATGTGGAGCAGCGCGACCAGCGTGTGAAATTCCTGCGCCTGGAGAACCCGCAGCCCGGCCGCAGCATCGGCCTCGCGTTCCGCAAGACCTCACCACGCAAGGCGGACTTTGAAGCGCTGGGCGATGTGGTGAAGGAATGTATGTGAGGTGTCTCGGCATCGTTTCCCGGATGCGACGCGCTACGCCGCTCTCGCGGCGTGGCGCATCACAAGCCTGTCAGCCGTCATTGCGAGCGCAGCGAAGCAATCCAGCAGCCAAAAAGAAAGACTGGATTGCTTCGTCGCAAGGGGCTCCTCGCAATGACGGCGGCGAGGCAGGAGCTTAAACTCCCAGCGTGCCGGCCTTGGCCATAGCGTAGCGCTCGCCGATCACCTTCCAGTTCACCGTGTTCCACCAAGCCTTGAGATAGTCGGCGCGGCGATTCTGGTAGTTCAGGTAATAAGCGTGTTCCCAGACGTCGTTGCCCATCAGCGCGCGCTTGCCGTCCATCGCCGGATTGTCCTGGTTCGGGCGGTTCTCGATCGCCAGCTTGCCTGACTTGTCGACGGTCACGAACACCCAACCGGAACCGAACTGGCGACCGCCGGCAGCATTGAAGTCGGTGGTGAATTTCTCCATGCCGCCGAGGTCGCGGTCGATCGCGGTCAGCACGTCGCCTTCCGGCTTGCCGCCGTTCGGGCCCATGATCTGCCAGAACATGGAGTGGTTGGCGTGGCCGCCCATGTTGTTGCGCACGCCGGTGCGGATCGCCTCCGGCACGTCGCTGAGCTTGCCAAGCACTTCGACCGGCGACATCGATGCGATCATCGGATTGTCCTTGGCGAAGGTGTTGAGGTTGCCGATGAAGGCCGCGTGATGCCTGTCGTGATGAATCTCCATCGTCTTGGCGTCGATATGCGGCTCCAGGGCTGCCACCGGATAGGTCAGCGGCGGCAGCGTGAACGGCGTTGCAGCCGCGGGCGCTGCGGCCTGCGCGAAGACAAACCTTGGCGCGGCGACGAGCGCGGCGGCGCCGGTGGCAGCGAGCATCAGGTGACGGCGGGACATTTGGGACATGGAGTTCTCCGTGGGAAATGGGACGGGGCAACTACGCTGCGGTGTGGCCGGGTAGGAAGGCTGTCGTGCGAGCAATTACGCAACGCAGTCCGTGCCGGTTTCAACTACGGGCAAAGTGACGCAGGGCGCGCTTGCACGCAGCAAGTTTGCTGCGTTGTCGATCCGGGTTCTCTGCAACGTGCCTAACAAAAAGGGCGGCCTTTCGGCCGCCCTTTTCAGCATTCGCAAGGTGCGAAATTTACTCTGCGGCAGCGGTGCCTTCGGCGGCCTTCTGCTTGGCTTCGAGGTCTTCGCCGGTTTCCTGATCGACGACCTTCATCGACAAACGCGTCTTGCCGCGATCGTCGAAGCCGAGCAGCTTGACCTTGACCTTGTCGCCTTCCTTGACGACGTCGGAGGTCTTCTGCACGCGGCCGCCAGCCAGCTGGCTGATGTGGACGAGACCGTCCTTGGCGCCGAAGAAGTTCACGAACGCACCGAACTCCATGACCTTGACGACGGTGCCGTCATAGATCGCGTTGAGTTCCGGGTCGGACGCGATCGACTTGATCCACTTGATCGCGGCCTTGATCGACTCGCCATCGCTGGACGCCACCTTGACGGTGCCGTCGTCGTCGATGTTGACCTTGGCGCCGGTCTTTTCCACGATCTCGCGGATCACCTTGCCGCCGGTGCCGATCACTTCACGGATCTTGTCGGTCGGGATCTTGAACGTCTCGATGCGCGGCGCGTATTCGCCGAGTTCGGCGCGGGCGTTGTTCAGCGCCTTCGACATCTCACCGAGAATGTGAATGCGTCCGTCCTTGTCCTGGACGAGGGCGACCTTCATGATCTCCTCGGTGATCCCTGCGATCTTGATGTCCATCTGCAGCGAGGTGATGCCGGTGTCGGTGCCGGCCACCTTGAAGTCCATGACGCCGAGATTATCCTCGTCGCCGAGAATGTCGGAGAGAACGGCGAAACGCTCGCCTTCCAGGATCAGGCCCATGGCGATACCCGCCGTCGGCCGCTTCAGGGGAACGCCCGCATCCATCAGCGCGAGAGAGGCGCCGCAGACCGAAGCCATCGAGGACGAACCGTTCGATTCGGTGATCTCGGAGACCACACGCACCGTGTACGGGAATTCGTGATGACCCGGCAGGATCGGATGGATCGCGCGCCAGGCGAGCTTGCCGTGGCCGATTTCGCGACGCTTGGTGCCGCCCATGCGGCCGGTTTCGCCGACCGAGTAGGGAGGAAAGTTGTAGTGCAGCAGGAACGTCTCTTTGTAGGTTCCCGACAGCGAGTCGATGTACTGCTCGTCCTCGCCGGTGCCCAGCGTGGTGACCACCAGCGCCTGGGTTTCACCGCGGGTGAACAGCGCCGAGCCGTGGGCGCGCGGCAGCACGCCGACTTCGCAGACGATCGGACGGACCGTGGTCAGGTCGCGGCCTTCGATGCGCTTCTTGGTGTCGAGGATGTTCCAGCGAACGATCTTCGATTCCAGTTCCTTGAACACGCCGGCGATGCGGAGCTTGTCGTATTTCGGCTCCTGACCTTCCGGGAAGTAGTGCGTCATCACCTTCTGCTTGACCGCGCCAACGGCGGCGTAGCGGTCCTGCTTGACGGCGATCGCATAGGCCGAACGCAGTTCGGTCTCGACCAGGCCGAGCATTTCCTTTTCGAGCGCGCTGTCGTCGATGGTCTTGACTTCGCGCGGCTCCTTGGCGGCCTTCTCGGCGAGTTCGATGATCGCCTTGATGACCGGCTGGAAGTGGCGGTGACCGAACATCACGGCGCCGAGCATGATGTCTTCGTTCAGCTCCTTGGCTTCCGATTCCACCATCAGCACGGCGTCGGCGGTGCCGGCGACGACCAGGTCGAGCTGGGTGTCGGCCATCTCATCGAGGGTCGGGTTGAGCACGAATTCATCGTTGATGAAGCCGACGCGGGCGGCACCGATCGGGCCCTGGAACGGGGCGCCGGAGATGGTCAGCGCCGCCGAGGTGGCGATCAGCGCCAGGATGTCCGGATCGTTTTCCATGTCGTGCGACAGCACGGTGACGACGACCTGGGTCTCGTTGCGCCAGCCATCGACGAACAGCGGACGGATCGGACGGTCGATCAGGCGGGAGACCAAAGTCTCCTTCTCGGTCGGGCGGCCTTCGCGCTTGAAGTAACCGCCCGGGATGCGGCCGGCG
>NZ_JAQGJT010000155.1 GCF_028290495.1 Tardiphaga sp. | reverse complement strand
CCGGCTGGATGGAGAATGTCGACAAGGCCTCGACCGAGGATCTCACCATCAACGGTTTTCCGGTGGCGTCGGCGACCGCGCACGGCGATAGCTGGCAATTCAAGGTCTACGCGCTGCGCTTCGGCAGCGACGTCTACCGCTTCATCTTCGCCGCCAAGCAGAAGGGCAACGAGAGCGAACGCAACGCGCGCGACACCGTGGGCTCGTTCCGCCGCCTGACGCTGGCCGAAATCCAGGCCGCACGCCCGCTGCGCCTCAAGGTGATCACGGTGCAACCCGGCGACACCGTCGATTCGATCGCCCACCGCATGACCGGCGTCGACCGCCCGCTGGAGCGCTTTCGCATTCTCAATGGCCTCGACGGCAACGCCAGCATCAAGGCGCGAGAGCGCGTGAAGATCGTGGTGGATTAACCTCGTCATTGCGAGGTCAAGGAAAGCTGGCTTCCAGCTTTCCCCTTAGCCGTTGCGACGAAGCAATACAGTTCTTCGCTTGCGGCGTCTGGATTGCTTCGCGGAGCCTGTCGTCGGGCCGGCGAAGCCGGACCCGTTGGCTCGCAATGACGACAGCAAAAAGCCCGGCGTTTCCGCCGGGCTTTTGAACTTTGATCCGTAAAACTGCTTACGCTGCTTCGTCGGCGGCGGCGACATCGTCGCCATCCTCGTCGGATTCCGCACCGGCGTCGGCGCCGGCTTCGGCCTTGGCCCCGCGGCGCGGGCTCTTGGCGAGCTGGCCTTCGATCTCCTTGACTGCTTCGGTCTCGGTGACGTGCTGCACGACTGCGATTTCGCGCGACAGACGATCCAGCGCGGCTTCATAGAGCTGGCGTTCGCTGTAGGACTGTTCGGGCTGCGAGTCCGAACGGAACAGATCGCGGACCACTTCGGCGATCGCAACGATGTCGCCGGAATTGATCTTGGCTTCGTATTCCTGGGCGCGGCGCGACCACATCGTGCGCTTGATGCGAGCGCGGCCCTTCAGCGTCTCCAGCGAGCGCTTGACCAGCGCCGGCTCCGACAGCTTGCGCATACCGACATTCGCCACCTTGGCGGTCGGCACCCGCAGCGTCATCTTGTCCTTCATGAAATTGATCACGAACAGTTCAAGCCTGGCGCCTGCAATCTCCTGCTCCTCGATGGCGAGGATCTGGCCGACGCCATGCGCCGGATAGACCACGAACTCGCCGGTCTTGAAGCCCTGGCGCTGGGTCAGAACCTTCTTCGGCTCCTCCGCGCGCGCGGCCGGCTTGGCAGCGACAGCGGCCGTTTTGGCAACAGGCGCCTTGGCAACCGGGGCCTTGGCAGCAACGTCCGGCTTGGCCACAGGCTTCACGGCTTCCTTCGGCGCGGCAGTCTTGGCAACGGGAGGCTTGGCGGCAGCAACAACAGGCTTCACGGTCGCCTTGGTCTCCACCTTGGGAGCAACCTTGGCGGCAGGCTTTGCAGTCTTATTGGGCATTTCACTTCTTTTGTTTTTCGAGGACTTGTCTTTTGAAGGCTTGTCTTTTGAAAATTTGGCCGCCGCGACCTTCGCATTGGTCCGGGTGTCCTTGACAGAAACCCGGGCACGGCTTTTGGTTGCAACACGGCTCGCCGCGGCTGCTTTCTTCGAAGCGGGCTTCGCAGAAACTTTCGACGGTGAAACTTTGGAGGGCGACACTTTCGACGGTGAAACCTTCGCCGCCTTCAAAACACTCTTTTTACGCGTTTTCTGTGACACAGCCTGTGCACGGGAACTGCCGCGCCCCTGTTTGATGTTTAACGGGGAACCCGGCAGGCCCAATCAGCGGCACCACAGGGTCCAGCTATTCGAATTGTGCCTATAATAGCACATTTCCCGCAAAAATCAATGATTTATGGCCGCCGAGGCCGCTTCAGGGCCGCCGGCAGGTCATAATCGACGTCAGGGTAAATTTCTCGCCGGGGGAAGAAGCCGCCGCCGGCATGAGCTGCCGTGCGGGTTAGTCGCCGGTGCCCGGTGCCGGGGAGAAGAACTTGTCGAACTTGCCATCGACGCCGTCGAATTCCTTGGCGTCAGGAGGCGCGTCCTTCTTCTGGGTGATGTTCGGCCAGAGCTTGGCGTATTCGGTATTCACCTCGAGCCACTTCTCCAGGCCAGATTCGGTGTCAGGCTTGATGGCGTCGGCCGGGCATTCAGGTTCGCAGACGCCGCAGTCGATGCATTCATCCGGATGGATCACGAGCATGTTGTCACCCTCGTAAAAGCAATCCACGGGGCAAACTTCAACACAGTCGGTATACTTGCACTTGATGCAGGCTTCGGTGACGACGTAGGTCATCCATGGCTCCGGAAACGATCGATTTTCAAGGGTTGGCGTAGCGCACCCGCAGGGTCGCCGCAAGGGATGCTGCGCGCATCGGTAGACGCCTGCCGGCGAATAGCAAGAAGCTGCTGCCAATGGTGAATCCGGCGCGGCATCCTGCTGAGATAGTTATTCGGGCGGCTGTTGCAAATCGCCGTACAGCGCTTTCGCGGCGGTGGCGTCGCCGCGCCGCTCGGCAAAGCCGGTGACCTTCATCACCCGTACAGTACGATCCAGCGCGACGGTCACGACATCGCCGATCTTGACGCCATGACCCGGTGATTTTTCCCGCGTGCCGTTGATGCGGACCCGCCCGCCCTCGACCAGCGCAGCCGCACCGCTACGGGCTTTCACCACCCGCGCATGCCACAGCCATTTATCGAGACGCTGGCGCTCCAATCACCACCTGTCACACGATCGATATTTCAACTCAGCCCTCATCCTGAGGTGCTGCCACTTGGCCGCGTCTCCAGCAAATGGCAAGGCCATTCGCTGGGGATGGCGGCAAGTCCCTCATGGTTCGAGACGGCGCCGAAGAGGCGCCTCCTCACCATGAGGACCAGCTCAATCCTTGCGCGCGGTCAGTTGTTCCTTGAGCGCAGCCAGCTTGGCGAAGGGCGAGTTCGGATCGATCGGGCGATCACGCTCGCGCGGCGCAGCACTGGTGGCGTAGGGACGCGTCGCGCCGCCGCTGTTGCGATCATTGCGGTCGGGACGACCGTCGCGGCCGCCCTTGTCGCGGTCGCCGCCCTTGAACTTACCCTTGCCGCGGTCGCCGAAGCTCTTCTCGCCGGGTTTCTTGTCGCCGAAGCGCTCGCGCGGCGGACGACCCTTGTTGTCGTTGTCGCGCGGACCACGATTCGGCGCGCCTTCCGCAGCTGCGCCGGCATTGGCCGCAGGCGCGTCGGGGCGCGGACGGCGGAATTCGCTGCGATCGCGGCGGCCTTGGTTGGGACGATCGCCGGTGCGCTCGCGCCTGGCGCCATCGGCCGGCGCTTCGCCTTCGGCGGGCTGCGCGGCGCCGGATGGATTGGCGTTGCGCTGATGGCGGTTACGGTCGTGGCGCGGCGGGCGACGCTCTTCCGAACGGCCGCCGGGACGCCAGACTTCCACCATTTCGGGCGCGGCGGCTTCAACTGCCACAGCTTCGCTCGAACCTTCCGCAGCCGAAACGTCCGTTGCGACGGCTTCGGCTTCAGTGGTTTCGGATTCAGCGGCAGGCTTGGCAACAGCGGTCGCTTCGACCGGTGCCGCGTCTTCAACAACTGCAGTTTCCTCAACCGCGGCTTCGGCAGGCGCCGTCGCCGGATCGGGCTGCAACTCGACGGCAGCTTCTTCGCTCACCGCGCTCGGCACCAAGTCGACATCCGGCAGCAGAGAGGCCGACGGCGATTCGATCACGTCCTCAGCGACAGGCGCATCACCAGCGATGTCGGCGATTCCCTGAGTCTCGACGGCAATGGCAGGCTCGTCGGCCACGCCATCGGCAACCACGGCCTCGGTTGAGGCCGCGTCAGCAGCCACCACTTCGACAGGCGTCGTCGCGGCCACCGGCCGGGGCGGCGCGGGCGGCAGCGGCGCACGCTTCTCCATGCGATAGCCCAGCGCGCGCAGGATCGAGGCGAAATCTTCGCCGGCCGAACCGGTCAGCGAGGTCATCGCCTGCGTTACCACGAAGCTGCGGCCATCGAAGGCGCCGGCGGGCTTCTCGCCCGGTGAGGCTTCGCGCCACGACAGAGCGGGACGAATGAGGTCAGCCAAACGTTCGAGAATATCGACGCGCACCGCGCGCTCGCCGCACTGGCGATAGCCGAGGATGCGGTAGGCGTCGCGGTCCAGCAGCTTGTCGACCGGGAACGAGGTGCGGCCGGAGCCGGCCAAATGCTGCGCAGTGGACAGCGCCGACATGTCGACATTGTCCTGCTTCTGCGCCCACAGCAGCAGCGCCAGTGCGCGCGCCGCGGGCTTCAGGAGTGCAGGGACATAGATGTGATAGGCGCCGAACCGCACGCCGTATTTGCGTAAAGTGGCGCGCGACGGCTGGTCGAGATCCTTCATCTCGGTGGTGATCTTCTGCCGCTCCAGCACGCCGAGCGCCTCGGTGAGCTGGAAGGCGATGCCGCGGCCGATGCCGGTAACATCTTCGGCCTTGGTCAGGTCGAACAACGGACCCAACAGCTTCTCGATATGCGTCTTGAGCCAGAGATCGAGCCTCGTCTGCACCGCGTCGCGCGGCGCGCCGTTAAGGCGATCGTCGGAAATGATGCGCAAGCGGGGATGCAGCACGTCGTCGGCCGCAACCAGCCGCGCCACCGCGTCGCCGGTCCAGCGCAGCGTGCCGTCGGAGGCCAGCACGAACTGGTCATCGGGGGCGTTCGACAATTTCTCGGCGCGCGCCTCGATTTCACCGGCCAGCGCCTTCAGCGCGGCGGCCTGCAAGGCCTTGGCGTCTGAGCCGGCCTCGGCCGCATCAGGCGCAAAGGTGAAACCGTCCAGACGGCCAATTACATGGCCCTCTACGATCACTTCGCCAGTTTTACCAATTTCAGTATTCAACATCGTATTTTCCCGCAAGCGGCGCATCAATACACTGGTACGGCGATCAACGAAACGCTCCGTGAGCCGTTCATGCAGTGCATCTGACAGTTTATTTTCAAGTTCGCGAGATATTTGCTGCCAATGTTCGGGATCGGCGAGCCAATCCGGACGATTTGCCACAAAGGTCCAGGTCCTTATCTGGGCGATTCGCCCCGACAATGTGTCGATATCACCATCTGTACGATCCGCTTGCGCTATTTGTGCGCCAAACCATGCATCGGGAATGCGGCCCCTTTGCATCAGGAAGCCGTAGATCGTCACCACCAGCTCGGCATGCGCCGCCGGCGCAATGCGACGGTAGTCCGGAATCTGGCAGGCCTCCCACAGTTTTTCGACCGCGGCCTTGCCTTGCGCCCACTCCTTTACGTCAGGATCGCGCGCGGCGTGGTCGAGCACGCGCAGATCCTCGGCTATCGGCGCACGAGTCAGCGCCTCATGGTTGGGCACCGCCGCCAATGACACCTGCAACGAGGCGATCGAGGAGAAATCCAACCTGGAATTGCGCCATTGCAGCACCTTCACGCTGTCGAAGGTGTGATTCTGCAGCGCATTGACCAGTTCGGGCTCGAACGGCGCGCAGCGGCCTGTCGTCCCAAAGGTGCCGTCGCGCGTCGCGCGCCCGGCGCGGCCCGCGATCTGCGAGAACTCCGACGGGTTGAGCCGGCGAAACTGGTAGCCGTCATATTTACGGTCGGAGGCGAAGGCCACGTGATCGACATCGAGGTTCAGGCCCATGCCGACCGCATCGGTGGCGACGAGATAATCGACGTCGCCATTCTGGAACATCGCGACCTGCGCGTTGCGGGTGCGCGGACTGAGCGAGCCCAGCACAACGGCCGCGCCGCCGTGCTGGCGCTTGATTAGCTCGGCGATGGCGTAAACCTCGTCGGCCGAGAACGCGACGATCGCGGTGCGCCGCGGCTGCCGCGTGATCTTGCGGTCGCCGGCGAATTCCAGATGCGACAGCCGCGGCCTCGTCACGATGCTGGCGCCCGGCAGCAGCCGCTCGATGATCGGGCGCATGGTGGCAGCACCGAGCAAAAGCGTCTCGTCGCGGCCGCGGCGGTGCAGGATGCGGTCGGTAAAGACATGGCCGCGCTCGAGATCGGCGGCGATCTGGATCTCGTCGACGGCGAGAAAGGAGAAATCGATGTCGCGCGGCATCGCCTCGACGGTGGAAACCCAGTAGCGCGGCCGCGCCGGCTTGATCTTCTCCTCGCCGGTGATCAGCGCCACCGATTCCGGCCCGGCACGATCGACGATCTTGTTATAGACCTCGCGCGCCAGGAGGCGCAGCGGCAGGCCGATGATCCCCGAGGAGTGCGCCAGCATCCGCTCGATCGCCAGATGGGTCTTGCCCGTATTGGTGGGACCGAGCACCGCGGTGACACCGGCGCCAGGAGCCCTGCCGTTGGACGGCAGCAGCGGGGAGGAAGAAAAGGCCATAATTTCAGGTATTTCTGCGTCGCCGGCTTTTCAAGTCTGTATCACTTTGTAACGCCGGAAAGCGCGCGGCGGTAAGCTTTGGAACGGGGCCGGAACGAAACCAGCCCGAATCGGTGACTCCGCACCGCTCCACCTGCTCGACCCCAACATCTCGCGTGAACGAATGCCTTGCTTCACTAGATCAAGTTTGCGGCGGCGTCACAAGGGCTGCAAAACCGCGGAATTCATGAACGCTTCGAGGACTCCAAACCGGCTTTGAGTCAAGCTGCGCGGCAGTGATTAATTCGTCTTCGCCGCGGTGCGCGGCGGTACGGCGGTGGTGACGAACTCGACCGCCTCCAGCGCGGCGGTGCCAAGCGGTGTCGGCACCGTGACCTTGAACGGCACCAGCACGCGGGTGCCGGCGATCGGCGCGAACCAGACTTCGATGTTGCGCTGAGCGGCGAGATATTTGATCGCGGCGCGGTCCGGGATGTAGCCGGCGACCGGAGTGAAATACAGCGCGCAGACGATCGCCGGGCCGCGATAGCCCTTCTCCGCCCTGACGGTCTCCATCCGCTTGTAATCGAGCTTGAGGTCGTAACGCATGCGGCCATCGAAGATCGAGGTCCCGACGCGGCAGGAATCCGCCGCCAGAACCTCGCCGGTGCCCGCCACGCGCAGCAGCGAGCCAGTCATCGGATCGAGCACGTTGCGGCGATGCGCGTCGGTGATGACAAGCCGGTCGGAATCGACCGGCGGCTCCGGCTCGATCGTAAATTCCTTCACGTAGCCGGCGGCCAGCACCATCCGGATCACCTCGGACTTCTTCGACGACGTGGTGGTGGCAGTATAGGTCGAGGGCACCAGGGTGCCGGCAACAACGCGGCCCGCGGACGAGCCGGTGCCGGTACCACCGGCAAAGGCCTTCAGCAGGCCGGACGTGCCGCCCTGCGCCGCGGCGCTGTAGGAATCATCGGAAATGTCGATCGACCAGCCGCCGCGGCCGACCGGAATGCCGGCGAGGCTGGCTTCATATTTGGCCTCCAGCCTGCCCTGCGCCGCCGCAGGCGCAGCAGAGGCCAGCAGCATGGTCACCGCCAGCAGTCCCGCCGCAACCTGCAACAGGGCGCAGAGGGAGTAAAACGTCTTCACGACAGGGTTCACTTCGACATTTCCTCAAGCGACGCCCCAGGCAAAACCCGATGCAGCCGGCCGCGCGTGGCATCCGGCAGTGGATTGATGACGATCCACGCAGTATACTGCAAGAGACGACCAAGGTACTGCCAAGGCGCGGCTGCGACAGGCGATGTTTCCGGTTCGAATACGTCGATTATATGATGGAACCGGCCCGCTGAACCGCACCGCCGCGGGCATCGCGCAGCTCGAACAAGCGACATGCCCGGCTAATGTTGCCCGGATATCTTGACGCTGCTGCTCACACGCCCTATAGGTCCGCGGTTCCTGAAAATGGACTCGATTTACAACCCCTGCCTGGCGAATGGCTGGTGCGGGGATGACAAAGGATTTTCGCCATGTCCCGTCGCTGCGAACTGACACTCAAGGGCCCCCAGGTCGGCCACAAGGTGAGCCACTCGAACCACAAGACCAAGCGCCGGTTTTTGCCGAACCTGGTCAATGTGACGTTCCTGTCGGACGCACTGGGCCGCGGCGTGCGGATGCGCGTTTGCACCAACGCCGTGAAGTCGGTCGATCACCGCGGCGGCTTTGACGCCTACCTGATCAAGGCCAAGGAGCATGAGCTCTCGCCGAAGGCCGTGCTACTCAAGCGCGCCATCGAGAAGAAGACCCCGGCTGTGGAAGCCCCGGTCGAAGCTGCCTCCGCGGCGTAAGCTTTTCGCGCCGCCGCTGGCGGTTTAGCGAAGATCAGAATTTGAGAACGGCCGGATCGCGGGATCCGGCCGTTCTTGTTACGTGGGCCGACGATAATTCAGACATACTCAAGCCGAAGGTCGGCGGTTACCGGAAATAGATCGAAGGATCGCGTCGAGCGGAATAGCGCAACTACGGCGCCCTGCTCTCAAAATGCCTTCGGCAATTCCGCCTGCCGCAGGATGGCATTGGCGGTGTGTCGGCTGGGCATGCCAATGGGCACAGTGAAGTTTCGCTGCGTGATCGGGCTGTGCCAAATTTCGTGAATACCGCGCCCTTGCCGAACCAGCGTGCAACCGGCGGCGCGCAGCAATTCTCGCAGCAGCCGGTCGAACGCCAGCGCCATTCAGATCACCGCGGGTTCGACTTCGCGTAGCGCCATGATCTGCAGGAACAACTGCTCCGGCACCACATCCGGATGATTGTCCGGCAAGGGGTCGAGCGCCATCGTCGAGATTTTCGCCAGCAGTTCGTCGAGCGTGTCCGCGTCGGCAGCGGCGGGGATATCGTCGCAATGGTCCCTCCACACCGCGGCTTCGGCATCCCAGGCGGCGGCGACGGTGCGATCGCTGGCTTGGACATGTCGGCTCCGTGAGGGCGGAGGCTGATTAATATCACTTATTCCGACGGCTCGCCCACCACAACATCGCCCCATATGCGGCGGGAACACCCTGCCGCACGAGCGGTTCTGTCCTCGGTGCGCTGCGGTGCGGCGCGGGGACAATCGAGGAGAATTCCGATGCAGAACACATGGCGCAAGGCGATGACACCGCTTGTAGCAGCGATAGCGATTGGTGCTGCGACGCCGGTGCTGGCGGCCGATTTCGGCAGCCGGCCCTACGTCAGCGGGCCGCCGCTTCTCGAGGCGCCGGTCGGGCCGTTCACGCTGGAGCAGGCGCTGGCGGTGGCCAGCGAGATCGGCGTGGTGACGGTCTCGAACACCCATTTCACCGGCGAGCAATGGGAGATCGAGGGCCGCGACAGCTACGGCAAGTGGATCGAGGTCGACATTGACGCCCGCACTGGCGAAGTGCGGGACGTGGACCGCTCCATTCTGTAGGACGTGTAGCCCGATATACGCGGCGGCGGGCGAAAGCTTGCCGCCCACTTGTTTGAGCTGTGGGTGCGGACTGTGAGCCCCACGGCCCCCGCCCCCTACCCCAATGTCATCCCGGTGGCCGCTTCCAGTTCCGCGATCGCCGTGGCGGCGTCGCTTACCTTGATCGTGGTCATGCCCATGGCGCGCGCCGGCTTCAGGTTGACGCCGAGGTCGTCGAGATAGACGCAACAATGCGGGTCGACCAACAATGCCTCGGTCATCATCGCGTAGATCTTCGGATCGGGTTTGCGCAGGCCGATCTTCGCGCTCTCGATGACATGGTCGAACAGCACCATCACCTCGGCAACGTAGAGCGCACGGCCATCGGACGAGCCCATCGCATTGGCCGGCAGGTTGTTGGTGATGCAGCCGGTTTTGAACCGCGCCTTGATCCGCCGTAGCGCCTCGACCATTTCGGGGCGGATCTCGCCCTTCAGCAGCGTCACTACATCGCGGCCGCGCACCTCGGCGCCGAGCGCACGGGATTCTTGGGCGAACAGTTCGTCGAACGCCTCGATGTCGAGTTCGGCGCGCTCGAACCGCGCCCAGGCATTCTCGAAATGGTTTTCCGCATTGGTGCGGCGGATGATGTCGGCGGGCAGCCCGCGCTCGCGTTCAAAGCGCGCAAAGGCTTCAAACGGCGACGAGGTGATCACCCCGCCGAAATCAAAGATCACCGCCTCGATCATCTGCCGCTTCTCCGCATCCCGTTCTGCCATCGCTAACACGACTCGTCGACAATCCGAACGACCGGGCTTTATTTACCGCGCATTAACCATGTCGCGCCGTTCGCGGAAACGTGAGGGGATATCGTCGCTCAGCCGTCCGACATCGAGCACGGGGATGGTAGGTATTTGCTCCATCGCGCCGCCCCCGAGAGATGCGCCCCCATCGATGCCTGCACGGCCTGTCCCAGAACCCACCCGCCGGATCTCGCCGCGCTGGCTACTCGCCGGCGTGATGCTGGTGGTGATCGGATTTCTGGCGATCTGCGGCAGCGTGCTGTTCAGCATGCGGCAGGGCGACGAGCGGCTGGCGCAGCAGACGCTGGGCAATCTCGCCACCGGGATCGACGCCGAGATCAACCGCAACATCGAAATGCACGACCTGTGGTTACGCGAGGTCGCTGCCAACATGACGGTACCGGAAGTGCTCGCCGCCACGCCCCGGATGCGGCAGTTGGTCCTGTTCAACCATGCCACCATCGTGCGGCATTCCGGCCCAATCCAGGTGCTCGACGTGCTCGGCAACGTCACCATTGATTCCACGGCGCCGGTACCGAAGGTACAGAATTTCGCCGACGAGGAATTCTTCCGGGTGCATCAGCGCGATCCGCTGGCCGGGCTGTATATTTCCAGGCCGATGCTGCACCAGGGCGTCTATGGCATCGTGCTGAGCCGGCGCATCGCCGCGCAAGACGGCAGCCTGCTCGGCGTCGTCACCGACTTCATTCGCTACAGCTATTTCCACGAGTTGATCGCGCGGCTGCAGTTGCAGCCGGACGACGTCATCACCGTGATCCGGCAGGACGGCGTGCTGATCCTGCGCGAGCCGTTCGACATGGACATCATCGGCGCCGACCTCAGCCGGCTGCCACGCGTGGAGAAGGCGCTGGCGTCATTTTCCGGCTCCAACCTCGGCACCAGCAAGATCGACAACATCGAGCGGCTCTATGTCTGGCGGGACGCGCATAACCCGCTGATCGTGATCGTCGGCCGCTCCACCGCGGCGATCTACGGACAATGGCGCCACGACGCGCTGCAGATCTGCGGCGCAATGTGCGCGCTTGGCTTGATCGCCCTGGCGGTGATGCTGCTGCTGATGCGCGAGATGAAGAAGCGTGCCGGCATCGAGCACCAGATGTTGCGTTTTGCGATGACCGACGCGCTGACCGGCCTCGGCAATCGGCGCCATTTCGATGCCATGCTGGCCAAGGAATGGCAGCGCGCGTTGCGCGCCCGCAGCCCGCTGGCACTGTTGATGATCGACGCCGATCACTTCAAGGCGTTCAACGATACGTTCGGTCATCAGGCCGGCGATACGGTGCTGGTCGAGATCGCAGGCTGCATCGCCGGCCAGGCGCAGCGCGCCAGCGACTGCGCTGCGCGTTATGGCGGCGAGGAATTCGCGCTGGTGCTGCCCGGCCTGTCGCTGGCCGAGGCGATCGAACTGGGCGAGCGGATCCGCGTCAACGTCGAAGCGCTCGACGCCGGAGCTGCGGTCACCGTCAGCATCGGCGCCGCAAGCCTGGTGCCATCCGCCAGCCGCGAGCCGGCCGATCTCGTGGGCCACGCCGACATGGCGCTGTATTCCGCCAAGGCCCACGGCCGCAACCAGACCTTTCCGGCCACGATTCGGCAAAAATGGATGGCCGCCTGACCGGGCCGATCACCATCTCAGGTATATATATTAACCGCCCGTTCACCTGCCTTGCTAACATCCCCTCCATAGTTCCCCGTTAATCATCTCCCTCGGGGAGTGACGACATGAAGTTTCGTCTGTTGGGCCAGAAGGCCGACGCCATCGACATGACTGTGCCGCGCGGCGCCCGCAACGGCCTTTTGATACCGCGGCGTAGCCCGGTGCGCTGGCTGATCGTGGCCGGCGTGCTGCTGATTTCGGCGATCGCGCTCGGCACCGCGATGACCGTCAATAATTTCCGTCAGCGCGCGCTGGCCAATTCCGCGCGCGAGCTGGAAAATACGGTGCTGTTGCTGACGCGGCATTTCGACCAGCAGTTCCAGGACCTGCAGCGCATCCAGAGAAGCCTCACCGCCGACCTGCTGGCCAACGGCGTGCGTTCGCCGATGAGCTTCGCCAACCGGATGTCGAGCTACGAATCCCATATCATGCTGCGCTCGAAGATCGACGACGAACTCGCCGGCGACATCACCGTGATCGATGCAGAAGGCAACCTGATCAACTGGTCGGGCCAATGGCCCGCACCGGAGCTCAACGTCACCGACAGCGATTATTTCCAGGCGATCAAGGCACAGGAATTCAGCAACGACAGCGAAATCGTGCAGCCGATCCAGAGCCGCATTACCGGACGCCCGAAGACCTTGTTCGGGCGCCGCATCAGCGGGCCGGAGGGTGAATTCCTCGGCATGATCACCCGCGGCATCGAACCCGACCAGCTCGAGAAATTCTTCGCCTCCCTGATGCTCGGCGAAAACGCCGCGATATCCATGTTCCATCGCGACGGCACGCTGCTGGCACGCTATCCCAAGATCGGCATATCCGGTCGCAAGATCGGCAAGGGCGCGCTGCTGCAGCATTTGCGCTTCAGCGACGAACCCGCAACGATGCGCGTGATCAGCCCGATCGACAATGTCGAACGCGTCGGCTCGATCCGCTTGCTGCGCGATTTCCCGATCGCGCTGATCGCGACCGCGACGGTTGACGGCGTTCTGGTGGACTGGCGCAGCCAGACCCGCTTCCTGATCGCCACCGCATGCCTCTGCGCGCTGATCATCACCGGCCTGCTGATCCTGGTGATCCGCCATATCCGCCGGCAGCACCGAGCCGCACAGGCGCTGCTCAAACTGGAAAAGAACCGGCTCGACACAGCCATGAACAACATGTCGCACGGCCTGGTGCTGTTCGACGCGGAAACCCGCGTGGTGATCCGCAACCAGCGCTATCTCGACATCTACGGCCTGTCGCCGCACGAGGTCAGACCGGGCATGACGTTTCACGAATTGATAAGCCTTCGCAAGGCGACCGGCTCGTTCACCGGAGACGTCGATGAGTATGTTGCCCAGACGCGGGCCACGAAGGGCATCGTCAATACATCGGTTGTGGAGATCGGCGATGGCCGCTCGATCCAGCTCACGGGCCATCCGGTGGCCGACGGCGGCTGGGTCGCAACCCATGATGACATCACCGAACGCCGCCTCAACGAAGAGAAGATCGCCCATCTGGCGCATTACGACGCGCTGACCGACCTGCCGAACCGCACGTTGTTCCGCGCCGAACTGGAGCGTGAACTGGCGCGTCTCGCCACCGGCACGCAGTGCGCAGTGCTCTACATCGACATCGACGAATTCAAGGGCATCAACGACTCGCTCGGCCACCCGGTCGGCGACGAACTGCTGAAGGCGATCGCACAAAGGCTGCGCGGCTGCGTGCGCGGGTCGGACATCGTAGCCCGGCTCGGCGGCGATGAATTCGCCATCGTGCAGACCTCGATCGAAACCCGGAAGGACGTCACCGATCTGATCGCCGGCATCTATGCCGCGATCCGCGAGCCGTTTGAATGCATCGGCCACCGCCTTTTGACCGACGCCAGCATCGGCATCGCGCTGGCGCCGAAGGATGGCAACGATCTCGATACGCTGCTGAAAAACGCCGACCTGGCGATGTACAGCGCCAAGGCCGACGGCCGGCGCACCTATCGCTTCTTCGAGTCGCAGATGGACGCCAAGGTACGGGCGCGCCGCATGCTGGAGCTCGATCTGCGTCAGGCGATAGCCTGTGACGGCTTCCGCGAAGGCGGATTCGAAGTCTATTACCAGCCGCTGGTCGATCTGAACGACGACATGGTGACCGGCTGCGAGGCGCTGTTGCGCTGGCGCCATCCCGAGCACGGCATGATCTCTCCGGCGGAATTCATCCCCGTCGCCGAAGAGATCGGCGTCATCAGCCAGCTCGGCGAGTGGGTGCTGAGCACCGCCTGCATGGAAGCGGCAAGCTGGCCCGGCGACATCAGCGTCGCGGTCAACGTCTCGCCGCTCCAGTTCCGCAGCCACACACTATCGCTCAAGGTCGCCGCGGCGCTGCTGGCGTCCGGCCTGCCGGCGCGGCGGCTGGAGCTGGAGATCACCGAGGCCGTGCTGATCCGCGACGATGACATCGCACTCGCCATCCTGCATGGCCTGCGCGAACTCGGCGTCCGCATCGCTCTGGATGATTTCGGCACCGGCTATTCGAGCCTGAGCTATCTGCAACGCTTCCCGTTCGACAAGATCAAGATCGACCGCTGCTTCGTCGCCGATATCGGTGAACCGCACGGCTCGTCGGCGATCGTGCAGGCCGTCGTCAACATCGCCGCCTCGCGCAACATGACCACCACCGCGGAAGGCGTCGAGACCGAGATGCAGAAGGAATTGCTGCGCAAGCTCGGCTGCACGCAGATGCAGGGTTACCTGTTCAGTGCGGCAAAGCCCGCGGCGGAAATCCGCAAGCTGCTCGGCGCGGAGCAGAACGGCGCCGCAGCAGCGTAGGCGTTCGTTGGCCTGCGCTATTCCACCAGCGTAAACTGCATCAACAGGGTTCGTTGCAGCATCGAGAAATTGTCGTCGGAGATCAGCGTCAGCACGGTGTCGCCCTCCGCCGTCACATGGACGTCGATGCCTTCGAAATTGTCGATCTCATAGCCAAGGTCGGCGTCGAAGATCGAAGCGCCGTCGACGGTTGCCCCAGGCGTGATCAACGCCAGCGCGATGCGGCGAATACGAATGCCGGCGCCGCCGAACAGCGAAAATTTCCGCTCCAGCAGCAGCAGGTCGCCGGACGGCAACTGTACGGCGTCGCTGATGTCGTAGCTGTCGGTGCGGCGCACCGAAAATTGCGTCGGCGCCTTGCCGCCGATGAGCCACGCCATGATGTTGCCGCTGGCATCGAGACCGCGTTCGGAGATCGCGATCAGCGTGCCGGCCAGCGCCATGCCCTTGCGCCCGACCACCAGGGATTCCAGACTGCCATTGGATGGCAACCGGCGCATGCCGGCCGGCTGCGGCAGCACTTCGCCGCGGGCACGGACGCCGTCGCGCCCGAAATCGAATTTCAGGATCTGGTGCACGCGCTCGATGCCGATATAGACGGTCGGCCCGTCGACGGCGATGGACTCAGTATCGAACCAGCCGCGTGCGGTGAGCGGCTTGCCGTCGGCGCCCAGGATCGGCGCCACCTCGACATCCGTCAGGCCAACCATCGCGCTGCCGCTATAGGCAATCTTGCCGGTGAACCAGTTGCCCTTGTCGCTGATGGCGACGAAGCCTTCGCCATTGGCATCCAGCCTCAACCCGGACAGGCCGCCGAATTCGCGATGTTTCGAGGTGAGGACGAGACCGCTGCGATAGCGCAGCGAACCGAACTGCAGATGGCTGCGGTCGCGCGGATCGAACGACGCAATCGGACGCGCCTCGACCTCGATGGAGACGGGGGATTTGGGCAGCGGCGCAGCGGGCCCCAGTGCGGATTGCGCGTGAGCGAGAGGCGAGATCGCTAGAGCGGCGAGGGCGACGAACGCTGCCAGCGTCGTGCCGATGCGGCGGCGCACCGACTCCCCTCCCCCTTGCGGGGAGGGGCCAGGGGTGGGGGTGCCACGAACATTACCGCTTATGTTTACCCCCCTCCCCGCCCCTCCCCCGCAAGGGGGGAGAGGGCGCTTCGGCCAGAGCGCTTTCATCAAAACACTAATGCAGCTTGCGACGGCGGCGACCGGTCGGTGCCGCGCCCGACGTCTCGCTGAACAATTCGGCGAGCTTCTCGGTGATCGCGCCACCGAGCTCTTCGGCGTCCACAATCGTCACGGCGCGGCGATAGTAGCGCGTCACGTCGTGGCCGATGCCGATCGCGATCAGCTCGACCGGGGACCGCGTCTCGATCTCCTCGATGATGTGGCGCAGATGGCGCTCCAGATAGTTGCCGGGATTGACCGACAAAGTGGAGTCGTCGACCGGCGCGCCGTCGGAGATCATCATCAGGATCTTGCGTTGCTCGGAACGGGCCAGCAGACGCTTGTGCGCCCAGTCCAGCGCCTCACCGTCGATGTTCTCCTTCAGGAGGCCTTCGCGCATCATCAAGCCAAGGTTCTTTCGCGCGCGGCGCCACGGCGCATCGGCGGACTTGTAGATGATGTGGCGCAAATCATTCAGACGGCCGGGGTTGGCTGGCTTGCCCGCGGCGAGCCACGCCTCGCGCGACTGCCCGCCCTTCCAGGCCCGCGTCGTGAAGCCGAGAATCTCGACCTTGACGCCGCAGCGCTCCAGCGTCCGCGCCAGAATGTCGGCGCAGGTCGCCGCCACCGTGATCGGGCGGCCGCGCATCGAGCCGGAATTGTCGAGCAGCAGCGTCACTACAGTATCGCGGAAGGTGGCTTCCTTCTCGTGCATGAAGGACAAAGGATGGTGCGGATCGGTGACCACGCGGGACAGCCGCGCGGGATCCAGGATGCCTTCTTCGAGATCGAAGTCCCAGGCGCGGTTCTGTTGCGCCATCAATTTGCGCTGCAGCCGGTTGGCCAGACGCGCCACGATGCCCTGCAAATGCGCCAACTGCTTGTCGAGATAGGAGCGCAGGCGCTCCAGCTCATCGTGGTCGCAGAGGTCTTCGGCGGCGATCACCTCGTCGAACTTCGGAGCGAAGGCGTGATATTCGGGCCCGCGCGGTTCGTTGGCGCCGCGCGAATTTGGTCGCGTCGCCTCGCCCGGCGTCTCGTCGTCGCCAAGCTCACCGTCGTCGAACGTGTCGGAGGTCGAGGCCTGCGCGCTTTCCATCGACTGTTCGGACATCTCGTCCGAGGTCGCCTGCGCCTGGTCGGCGCTCATTTCCTGCGAGGCGTCGCTTTCCGGTGAGCCTTCGGCGCCGGCCTGATCGTTCTCGCCCTGCCGCTCGTCGTCCTCACTCTCGTCCTCGGAGGACTCGGCGTTGCGGTCGTCGCCCAATTCCAGCGCCGATAGCAGATCATGCACGGCGTCGCCGAACTTGGCCTGGTTTTCGGTGAGGCCGTCGAGCTGGTCGAGACGGTGACCGATCTTGTCTTCCAAGATCGGACGCCACAGGTCGACCATCTTCTTGGCCGCGTTAGGCGGCGCCAGCCCGGTGAGGCGTTCGCGCACCAGCATCGCCAGCGCATCGGCGAGCGGCGCGTCGGCGCGATCGGTGATCTCGTCGAACTTGCCGCGGTGGAAATGGTCGTCGAGCATTGCCGAGAGGTTCTTCGCCACGCCGGCCATGCGGCGCGAGCCGATCGCCTCGACGCGGGCCTGCTCGACCGCCTCGAAAACGCCACGCGCCTGCGGATTGCCCGGCATCAGCTTGCGATGCACTTTCGGATCATGACAGGCGATCTTCAGCGCGATGGAATCGGCGTGGCCGCGCACGATGGCGGCGTCGCGCTTGCTCATTTTCCGCGCGGGTTCTGGAAGGCGGGCCTTGCCCGGCGACAGGCCGGGCCGCTCGGCGGCGAAGGTGACTTCCAGCTCAGGCGACTTGGCGATGGCCCGCAGGCACGACGTCACCGCGCGCTTGAACGGCTCGGTCGGCGCTTCTTTCGAGCCGGTGCGGAATTTGTTGGTGGTGGTTGTGCTCATCGCGGTGCGGACCTTGAGCTTCGCTGCTCTGTCTTTTCCCTCCCCCTTGCGGGCAGGGTGGCGCATCGGGAGCGAAGCGAACGATGCGTCGGGTAGGGGAAACCACAAACGCTATTGCCGCGTTGACCCCCACCCCGGCCTCCGCGGGCGGCGAAGCTTTGCTTCGCCTGGCTCGGCCACCCCTCCCCGCAAGGGGAGGGAGACCATCAGCCCCGTCGCAAACTCAGCTCAGCGCCACGTTGACCGAGCTCTCCGGCAACTCGGCATTGAAGCAGCGCTGGTAGAATTCCGCCACCAGCGGGCGCTCCAGTTCGTCGCACTTGTTGAGGAAGGTGACGCGGAATGCGAAGCCGATGTCGCTGAAGATGTCGGCGTTCTCGGCCCAGGTGATCACGGTACGCGGGCTCATCACCGTCGACAGGTCGCCATTGGCAAACGCGTTGCGGGTGAGGTCGGCGAGACGAACCATCTTGTTGACGATGTCGCGGCCCTCATTGGTGCGGTAGTGCTTGGCCTTGGCCAGCACGATCTCGACTTCCTCGTCATGCGCCAGATAGTTCAGCGTGGTGACGATCGACCAGCGGTCCATCTGGCCCTGGTTGATCTGCTGGGTGCCGTGATAGAGGCCCGACGTGTCGCCGAGACCAATCGTGTTGGCGGTCGAGAACAACCGGAACGACGGATGCGGCTTGATCACCTTGTTCTGGTCCAGCAGCGTCAGGCGACCAGAGACTTCCAGCACGCGCTGGATCACGAACATCACGTCCGGGCGACCGGCGTCGTATTCGTCGAACACCAGCGCGATGTTGTTCTGCAGCGCCCAGGGCAGGATGCCATCGCGGAATTCGGTGACCTGTTTTCCATCGCGGACGACGATGGAGTCCTTGCCGACCAGATCGATACGGCTGATGTGGCTGTCGAGGTTGACGCGCACGCAGGGCCAGTTCAGGCGGGCGGCGACCTGCTCGATATGGGTCGACTTGCCGGTGCCGTGGAAGCCGGTGACCATGACGCGGCGGTTGCGCGCGAAGCCCGCCAGAATGGCCAGCGTGGTGTTGCGGTCGAAGCGATAATCGGAGTCGATGTCCGGGACATGCGGGTCGCCGTCGGAAAAAGCGGGCACTTCGAGGTCGGAGTCGATGCCGAATACTTTCCGGACCGACACCTTCATGTCGGGAATCCCCGAAGACAATCCGGACTTTTCGTGTGGTTTGGTCATGGCGGCGGTCATCAATCCTCCGTGGTCCCGGATCTGCCGAAACCAGTCTCAAAATGGCTGCGGATGGGGTGCTGGCGCGAACGTAGCAGACCAATGCTGCCGGACAAAGCCCACCGGACGATCAAAGTTCCGTAGCATTTTCATCGAGATAAGTTCTGGACGGTGTTTTCGGAAGGCAGCAATGCGAATCAGCCGCGGCTGCGCGTGCAACGCGACAGTCACCCGGGACGGGATCAAAGCGCCGCGCCGGCGGTTTGATCCCTATATGAATGCGGCAACAGCGATGGCGATGACGCCGGATCGGATCATTCGTGGCTTCCTGGATTGAATCGCTGACGCACTTCGTCGCTGCGCACGCCTGGCTCGGCTACCTCGCATTGTTTCTCGCGGCCCTGCTCGAGGCCGTGCCGATGGTCGGCTCGGTGATCCCCGGCTCGACCATCATCCTCGCGCTCAGCGCACTGGTGCCGTCCGGCGATCTCGATCTGGCCTGGGTACTGCTGGCGGCTGCGGCCGGTGCGGTGATCGGCGACGGCTCGGCGTTCTGGGTCGGGCATGTTCAGCAGCGCAGCATCCTCGAAGCGTGGCCGATGTCGAAATATCCCGCCATCGTCGCGCAGAGCGAGGCGTTCTTCCACCGCTTCGGCACGCTGGCGGTTTTCTTCGGCCGCTTCGTGCCGCCGATCCGCGCCTTTGCCCCGGTCACCGCAGGCGCGCTCGGCATGGGCCCGCTGAAATTCTACACCGTCAATATCCTCGCGGTATTCCTTTGGGCGCCGGCTCATGTGTTGCCGGGCGTATTGGCGGTATCGGCGCTGCACGAATTCAGCGGCCTGCCGCATCACTCCGGCTACGGCAGGCACATCTGGATTCCCGCGGTGATCATCGTCGCCGCGATCGCAGGACTTGCGACCTGGTGGTGGCATCGCCGCAAGCGCACGCTGGCGGCCGCCTCCCCGTAGCCCCCATTTCGGAATGCATCAAAGATATATCTTTGTGCTTGTACGTTCGCTTCAAAGATATATCTTAGCCATATCTAAAACATACCAAGGGAACTCTCATGTTTGGACATCATCACGAATCCCACGGAGGCCGCGGCCGTCATCATGGCGGTGAACGTCACGCCGGCCCGCGCGACGGCCGATTCGGCGAGCGCGGCCCGCGTGGCTGGGGCGAAGACGCACCGGGCGAAGGTCGCGGCGGGCGGCGGCGGGTATTTGACGGCGGCGAGCTGCGGCTGGTGCTGCTGAAGCTGATCGCCGACCGGCCGCGCCACGGCTACGACCTGATCCGCGCCATCGAGGAGCGCACCGGCGGCGCCTATGCGCCGAGCCCCGGCATCGTCTATCCGACGCTGACGCTGCTCAGCGAGATGGGGCTGATCGACGAGCAGATCACGGAAGGCGCGCGCAAACAGTTCGCTATCAGCGCCGACGGCACCACACATCTCGCCGAACGTACTGCGGAAGTCACCGCGATGTTCGCGCGGCTGGATGCGCTCGGCGCCATGCGCGAACGCACCGACGCCGTGCCGGTACGCCGCGCGATGCACAACCTGAAGAGCGTGCTAATGCACCGGCTCGGCGAAGGCCTCGACAAGGAGAAATTGCTCGACGCGGTGGCCCTGATCGATGAAGCCGCCCGCAAGATCGAGAGGCTTTGAGATGGACGCTGTTACGCCACGTCACCAGCCCGTCCGGCTGCGCCATGAAATCCGTCGCCGCCTGCTCACCGTCACCGCAATCGAGCGCGTGACGGCGCAGATGCTGCGGCTGCATTTCACGTCACCGGAGCTGGCCGACTTCCACAGCCCGTCGCATGACGACCACATCAAGCTGTTCTTCCCCGGCGAAGGCGACAAACCGGAAATGCGCGACTACACGCCGCGCCGTTTCGACCCTGCCGGCCAGACGCTGGCGATCGATTTCGCGTTGCACGAGGCCGGCCCCGCGACCAGTTGGGCGGAAGCCGCAGGGGTCGGCGATACCCTGCAGATTGGCGGCCCGCGCGGCTCGACCGTGGTGCCCGACGATTTCGACTGGTACCTCCTGATCGGCGACGAAACGGCGCTGCCGGCGATCGGACGCCGCGTCGAGGAGTTGCGCGCAGGCGTGCCGGTCGCGACTTTCGTGGTCGGCGAAGCCCAACATTTCGATACCCGCGCCGTCTGGACACCGCACTGGATCGCGCGCGAGCCGGGCTCCGATGAACTGGAATCGCTGCGCAAAGCGCTGGCCGGCTTCACCCTGCCGGCGGGCGACGGCTTCATCTGGATCGCCGCCGAAGCCACGGTCGCGCGCAGCCTGCGCGGCTACATCATGGACGAGCGCGGCCACCCCCGCGAATGGACCAAAGCGGCCGGCTACTGGAAACGCGGCGAGGCCGACGCGCATGAGAAGATCGAGGACTAGAAGGTTGCGACAGAGACGGCGCGGCCTCTCAACCGTCGTTGCGAGCGAAGCGAAGCAATCCAGCCTTTTTGCTGAGGCAAGACTGGATTGCTTCGTCGCAACAGCTCCTCGCAATGACGAAGGAAAAATCAACCCGTTGATTTATAACGGGTAATTTCCTCTCTCGCCTTGACTTCGCGCCTCATTTGACTTGAAAAGCCTGCGACGGCAGTTTCGCCCGCCGTCTGTCGTTCCCATATGCATTGAATGTCCGAAAACATGCGCAGTTACCTCGACTTTGAAAAGCCCGTCGCCGAACTCGATTCCAAGGTCGATGAACTGCGCGCGCTCGCCGCCGGCGGCAGCGATATCGGCGAGGAAATCGTCCGCATCGAGGACAAGGCGGCCAGCGCGCTGCACGAACTCTATGCCAACCTGACGCCGTGGCAGAAGACCCAGGTGGCGCGGCATCCGCAGCGGCCGCATTGCATGAATTACATCGAGGCGCTGATCACCGAATTCACGCCGTTGGCCGGCGACCGCAAGTTCGGCGACGACGAGGCGCTGGTCGGCGGCTTCGGCCGGTTTCGCGGCGAAGCGGTCTGCGTGCTCGGCCAGGAAAAGGGCAACACCACCGAAAGCCGGCTGAAGCATAAATTCGGCATGGCGCGCCCCGAGGGCTTCCGCAAGGCGGTGCGCCTGATGGAGATGGCCGATCGTTTCGGAATTCCCGTGCTGTCGCTGGTCGATACCGCCGGCGCCTATCCCGGCATCGGCGCGGAAGAGCGCGGCCAGGCCGAGGCGATTGCGCGCTCGACCGATGCCTGCCTCGGTCTCGGCGTCGCCAATGTCGCCGTGATCATCGGCGAAGGCGGCTCGGGCGGCGCGATCGCGATCGCCACCGCCAGCCGCGTCCTGATGCTGGAACACGCGATCTACAGCGTGATCTCGCCGGAAGCGGCGTCGTCGATCCTGTGGCGCGATTCCACCAAGGCGCAGGAAGCCGCCACCAACATGAAGATCACCGCGCAGGACCTGTTCCGGTTCGGCGTGATCGATTCCATCCTGAAAGAGCCGGCCGGCGGAGCACACCGCGATCCCGCCGCCATGATCTCCACCACCGGGGACGCCATCGCCCAGGCCTTCAACGATCTGCGCGGCTTGGATGCAGCGACCATCCGTCAGCAGCGCCGCCAGAAGTTTTTGGACATCGGCCGCAAGATCGGCTGAGTTTTTTAATCAACAAAAAGCCCGCCCTCTGCAAAGGGGGCGGGCTTTTTGCGAGATCAATACCCGGATGTAGCGGCTCTATCGGGAAGCAAATAGCTTTAGCTTACTTCCCGCTCGCCCATGCCCTAAAACTTGTAGCTCAGCGCGGCGCGGGCGACACTGAACTTGGTGTCGCGGCTGGCGGCGTAATAGACCAAGCTCGCCGGCAGCGCCGTCCCCTGAAGGTTGCCGACCGCGCGGCTGGTGCCGAGATCGACATAGAGATATTCGCCCCGCACGATCAGATGATCGGTCAGCGCAAACTCGCCGCCGGCGCCCGCGGTCCAGCCCAGCTTGGTGTCGGACGTATCGCCCAGCCAGAGCCGGGGCGCAATTACGGCCGGCGAGAACGTGTTTGAGTTGCGTTCGCTGGTTTGCACGCCGCCATAGGCCAGGCCGCCAGTGGCGTAGACCAGCAGGCGTTCGACCGGCACGAAGCCAAGCCGGACACGCGCCGTGCCGAACCAGTCGACCTTGCTGCTGGAGCTGGCGCTCAGGCTTTCCGTGGCGGTCGAGAAACCGCCAAAAACGCCGAAACAACACGCCGTGCCGCTGCCGGCGCGCTGCGACTTGATATCGATGTAGTTGATATCCGTCTCCGCGCCGACGACCAGTCGACCGATCTGGTAGTTGTAGCCGGCCAGGCCGCCGACCGAGATCCCGGCACTGTTGCTGCCGGGGGTGGGGAAACCAACGATACTGCCCGGTGGAACGATGGCCGCGACGTTGCTATCCCCCATGATGTTGCCGCCATTGTACCAGCCGCCGCCTAGATTCACGCCGGCATAGAAACCGGTCCAGCTGAAGCCCGGGAGCGCGACGGCCGGCGCTTTCACCGGAAGGTCGGCGGCACAGGCGCCGGACGCCATCAGGAGGGCGGCACCGAGCCATGCGGCGCCAAGCCATTTGCGACCAGGCATCCTGCTGTCAAGAACGTGCATCCCGCGATCCCCTCCGAAACAGCCCCAGCCCGTCTGGCCAATCCATGATCGGCGTCCGCGAGGGCCCCGGTGTTTGAATTCAATGAGCTAAATTGCACGCCCCCGGGATGCAATGCGTAATTGCACACACTGCACAGAATGAGAGGTATCGTGGTATTTTCACCGCAATGCCTGGAAGGCTTAGACAAGGCGGCCGGGCGCCGGCTGCTATTACTCAGCAAAGAAGCCCGCCTTCTGCGTAGAGGGCGGGCTTCTTTGTTGCGGCTGGCGGCGGGTTTCTTCCCTCTCCCCGCCCGGCGAAGCCAAGCTTCGCTAGGCGGGGAGAGGGGAAGTTCAGAGCTTCGTCGCTAACTTACTTCTTCGCAGGCGCCATCTTGCTGTCGGTCGGCTTCGGCGCATCCGCCTTCGGCGCTTCGACCGGCTTGGCGGCGTCGGGGGTCGCGGCAGCCTGGTCCATGCGCTCGACCTTGGCGGCGGCACGCAGCGTGGTCACGTAATCGGCCTGCGCCTTGCGAACAACATAGGTCTCGATCTGCGGCTTGACCTGATCGAAGGTCGGCGCCTGGCGGTTGCGCTTTTCCTCGACCTTGATGATGTGCCAGCCGAACTGCGACTTCACGGGATCCGAGACTTTGCCCGGCTCCATCGCGAAGGCGACGGCGGAGAATTCCGGCACCATCTGATCCTTGGTGAAGAAGCCGAGGTCGCCGCCATCGGCCGCACCTGGATCCTTCGACTTCTTCTTGGCCAGCTCGGCGAAATCGGCGCCCTTCTTCAGTTCTTCCGCGACCGCCTTGGCCTCGGCTTCGGTCTCGACCAGAATGTGCCGGGCATGAACTTCGGCCTCGCCGGTGATCTGCTTGGCGGCGTCGTCATAGACCTTCTTCATGTTGTCGTCGGTCACCGCGGCCTTGCCTTCGACCGCCAGCAGATTGTCCATCAGGAGGCGGTTACGGGCGAAGGCCAACTTGGTCTTGAAGTCCTCGCGGTCGGCGATCTTCTTCTCCTCGGCGGCCTTGGCGACGATCTTCATGTCGATCAGGAACGACAGAACGTTGTCCTTCTTGGTCGCCGGATCCATCTGCGCCAGGCTGGGGCCGAGTTCTTCTTCAGCCAGAGCGACGTCGCTGGCGCGGATTTCCGAGCCGTTGACCTTGGCCAGCACCGGGTTGGCGGCGCTGGCATCTTGGGCATAGACCGGGAAGCTGGCGAGCCACGCCACCGCGAAGGCGCCGGTCAGGGCGGCCAGTGTGAGCCCCGGGCGCTGGCCCGGTTTCTTGTCGGGCGATACGATGGTCATGGAAAATCCTTATCTCAGGAAGGTGGGGCTATCGGGGTCCGCGGGACAGTCACTTAAACTACCCCTCTTGGCAACGCGAAAACTCTGTCAAAATGATGAAATCCTTGACAGGTTCGCGCCGTTGACAACCCTCTGCCCCAGCCATATCTCTCCAAAACCAGCCCGGTGGCAAAGGCGCGATTTCGGCTGCGCTGCGGCCATTGGAACGCTTCGATCCATGATTTTTTGATCGTGACCTCCTGGTTACGCCATTCTCGCGCATCATGGGCGCCCGATCGCGATCGAGGCCCTGAAGCGTCCCGACGGGTCGATCGACGCCCCGCTGACTATCTCACGGCGGCAACGCCGAACTGCAAAGACAGGATTTCGTTATGATCGGCGCGCTCGCCCGCAAGTTTTTCGGCTCCGCCAATGACCGCCGCATCAAGGCCTACAGCACGCGCGTCGAAGCCATCAACGCGCTGGAGCCGGAAATCGCCGCTCTCTCCGACGAGGCGCTGAAAGCCCGCACGGCCGAATTCAAAGCGCAAATTGCCGCAGGCAAGACGCTCGACGAGCTCCTGGTGCCCGCCTTCGCCACCGTCCGCGAAGCCGCCAAGCGCACGCTCGGCCAGCGACACTTCGACGTGCAGCTGATCGGCGGCATGGTGCTGCATGAGGGCGACATCGCCGAGATGAAGACCGGCGAAGGCAAGACGCTGGTCGCCACCCTCGCGGTCTATCTCAATGCGCTGGCCGGCAAGGGCGTCCACGTCGTCACCGTCAACGATTACCTCGCCAAGCGCGATAGCGGCTGGATGGGCCAGATCTACAGCTTCCTGGGATTGACCACCGGCGTGATCGTGCACGGCCTCGACGATGCCGAGCGCCAGCAAGCCTATGCCTGCGACATTACGTACGGCACCAACAACGAATACGGCTTCGACTACCTGCGCGACAACATGAAGTACCGGCTCGAGGACATGTGCCAGCGCGGCCACTTCTATGCGATCGTCGACGAAGTCGACTCGATCCTGATCGACGAAGCGCGCACGCCGCTGATCATCTCCGGTCCGCTCGACGATCGCTCGGAATTCTACAACACCATCGACGGCTACATTCCTCTGCTCGACAAGACCGACTACGAGGTCGACGAAAAGCAGCGCAGCGTGACGCTGACCGAAGCAGGCATGGAAAAGCTCGAAGGCCGCCTGCGCGATGCCGGCGAGTTGAAGGGCGAGTCGCTCTACGACGTCGAAAACGTGTCCGTCGTCCACCACGTCAATCAGGCGCTGCGCGCCCACAAGCTGTTCCAGCGTGACAAGGACTACATCGTCCGCAACGGCGAAGTCGTCATCATCGACGAGTTCACCGGCCGCATGATGCCGGGTCGCCGCTATTCGGAAGGACTGCATCAGGCGCTCGAAGCCAAAGAGCATCAGCCGATCCAGCCTGAGAACCAGACGCTGGCCTCGATCACTTTCCAGAACTATTTCCGCATGTACGAGAAGCTCTCGGGCATGACCGGCACGGCTTTGACCGAAGCCGACGAGTTCATGGACATCTACGAGCTCGAAGTGCTCGAAGTCCCGACCAACATGCCGCTGGTGCGCATCGACGACGACGACGAAGTCTATCGCACCAACAAGGAAAAATACCGTTCGATCATTTCGCTGATCGAAGAGTGCAAGCTGCGCGGCCAGCCGGTGCTGGTCGGCACCACTTCGATCGAGAAATCCGAACAGCTCGCCGAGATGCTGCGCGAAGCCGGTTGGGAAGCGCACGACTTCTCCGACCCGAACGCTTTCGCGGCGCTCTATTCCGGCGACGACGGCGCCACCAAGACCAAGGTCTTCGCTATCCTCAACGCGCGCTATCACGAGCAGGAAGCTTTCATCGTCTCGCAGGCCGGCGTACCGGGCGCGATCACCATCGCCACCAACATGGCCGGCCGCGGCACCGACATTCAGCTCGGCGGCAATGCCGACATGCGCATCCGCCAGGAAATCACCGACATCGAGGATTGGGGCCTGCGCGACAAGGATCCGCGCGCCGACGAAATCCGCAAGCAGGTGGCGCGTCTGAAGGAAAAGGCGCTCGCTGCCGGCGGCCTGTTCGTGCTCGGCACCGAACGGCACGAGAGCCGACGCATCGACAACCAGTTGCGCGGCCGCTCCGGCCGTCAGGGCGATCCG
>NZ_JAQGJT010000150.1 GCF_028290495.1 Tardiphaga sp. | reverse complement strand
AGATAGGCGCCGCCGGCAGGACTGCCACGGCCGGCTTCGACTTCCTTGGTGATGGCATAGGTCGCGAGATCGCGGGTCAGCACGTAGCGGCCGTCACTGCGGCTGTCCTGATCCACATAGTCTGTCTCGAACTCATGCATGTCGGCATTGAGCAGCTTGCCGCCTAATTTGTAGCGGAACGGATCCCACATGTTCGGGTCCATGCCGACCAGTCGCGGCGCGAGGTGGCAAATCGGGAAGAATTGCACGAACTCCATGTCGATCAGTTCGGCGCCCGCGCGCAGCGCCAGCGCATAGCCGTCGCCGCCCATGTTGGACGAGGCGCTGTTGCGGCGGTACAGGCCGGTGAGGCCGCCGGTGGCGATCACCACGGCCTTGGCAGCGAGCGTGACGAGCCGACCGCTCGGCAGATGCAGCGCGGTGGCGCCGCAGGCTTCGCCGTCACGGATCGCGATGTCGACGATGACGAGATCGCCTATGCGGCGGATGCCGTCGGCATTGTTCAACTGCGTGCGCAGCGTCTTCGATACCGCGGGGCCGGTGGAAAGAATATCGACATAGGCGCAGCGCGGCCGGTCGTGGCCGGGCGCCTGAGCCTGCTTGATGTGGCCGTCCTCGCGCGCCCAGCCGACCTTCCACGCATCCATCTCGCGCAGCCGATGCGGGCCGTCCTCGCATAGCAACGCGGCGAGGCGCTCGTCGCACAGGCCCCTGCCCGCAGCCAGCGTGTCGGTGAAATGGTGCTCCCAATGGTCCGGCGTCTGCTCGCCCAAGGCCGCGGCCACCGTCATCTGTGCCATCACGGTGGCGCCGCCGCGCCCGATCAGGCTGCGGTCGGCAAGAATCACCGAGCCGCCGCCGCGTGCGGCTTCAAGCGCCGCATACATGCCCGCGCCGCCGGCGCCGATCACCAGCACGTCGGTCTCGAGATGTGTCGGCGTCACCGCCGCCGCGTGGTTGTTTGACTCAGTCATTGCCAATTCCGATTCGCGCCGAAACGCATCATTGTGTACAGGCCGGCGTGGCCGCGCCGAGATAGGCATCGACGATGGCCGGCGATTTCGACAGCACCGACGATGGTCCCTCAAGGACGATGCGTCCACCTTCCAGCACATAGCCGCGCGACGCCAGCGCCAGTGCCTTGCGCGCGTTCTGCTCGACCAGCAGAATGGCCATGCCCTGGCCGTTGAGATCGGCCAGCAGCGCGAAAATCTCCGACACGATCAGCGGAGCCAATCCCATCGACGGCTCGTCCAGCAACAACACGGAGGGCCCGGCCATCATGGCGCGGCCGATCGCCAGCATCTGCTGCTCGCCGCCGGACAGTAGCCCGGCCGGCTGGCGGCGGCGCTCCTTGAGGCGCGGAAAGCGGTCGTAGATCGCCGCCAGCGTGTCCGCGGCGCTACCCTTGCGACCGTAGGCGCCGACCCGCAGGTTTTCCTCGACGCTGAGCGGGGCGATGACCTGACGCCCCTCCGGCACTAGCGACAGCCCAGCGCGGACGATCCGCTCCGGCGCCAGCCCGCCGATGATGCTGCCGTTCAGCCGGATCGCCCCCGCGGACGGACGCAGCAGCCCGGCGATCGTGTTCAGAAGCGTCGTCTTGCCGGCGCCATTGGCGCCGACCACGGTGACAATCTCATCGGCCTGCACGCGCAACGACACGTCATGCAGAACGTCCGGGCCGCTATAGCCCGAACAAAGGCCTTCGATCTCAAGCATCATCGACTCCCAGATAGGCTTCGATCACCTTCGGATCGGCGCGCACGGCGGCGGGTTTTCCCGAAGCGATCGGCCTGCCGAGATTGAGCACGTGGATTTCGTCGCAAACACCCATCACCAGGTCCATGTCGTGTTCGACCAGCAGCACCGTGACACCCTGCGACGGCAACACCGCTATCAGGTCGCGCAACGCGATACGCTCCTGACGTGTCATCCCCGCGGCGGGCTCATCGAGCAGCAGCAATCGCGGATCGAGCGCCAGCGCGCGCGCAATCTCGATGCGGCGGCGGTCACCATACGAAAGGTCGCCCGCTGGCGTGCGCGCATGCCGGCCAGCGCCGACCTGCTCCAGCAAAGCGATCGCGCGGGCGTCGCATTCGGCCTCGATGCGGCGCAGCCGTGGCAGCCGCAGCAGGATATCGAGCGGACCTGCCGTGGGCACGTGCAAGGCCAGCACGACGTTCTGCAAGGCGGTGAGATCGGGGATCAGGCGGATGTGCTGGAACGTGCGCGCCACGCCGAGCCGTGCGAGTTGGTTTGCCGGCTTGCCCTGCACCGCTGCGCCATCAAGCAGGATCGCGCCCGTTGTCGGCGTATCGACGCCGCTGATGACATTCATCAACGTGGTCTTGCCTGAGCCGTTGGGACCGATCAGCCCGACGACGGCCCCCGCTGGAATCGACAACGAAACACCGTTCAGCGCGGCGACGCCGCCAAAATGCCGCGACACATTCTGCAGTTCCAGAAGCGCGGTCATGCCAGCCTCCGCCGCAGGATGGCGGGCAGCGAGGCAACACCTGTCGGCAGGAATAATACGGCAATCAGCATCGCGGAGCCCACCAGGATCTCGCGCATCTGCGCCGAGAAGCGCAGCACCTCGGGC
Source organism: Tardiphaga sp. (assembly GCF_028290495.1). Classification (GTDB taxonomy): domain Bacteria; phylum Pseudomonadota; class Alphaproteobacteria; order Rhizobiales; family Xanthobacteraceae; genus Tardiphaga. The sequence continues at coordinate 19,492 of NZ_JAQGJT010000150.1, read as the reverse complement.
AAAACCGTGATGATGGTCGCGCCAATCACCGGGCCCAGCACATTCCAGGCGCCGCCGAGCACTGGCGCGATGGCGGTATCGACGCTGCGCAGGAAACCAAAGTCGCCGGGCGCGACAAACATGTTGAGATGGGCCGCGAGGCCGCCGCCCAGTCCGGCAATCGCGCCGGACACCGTGAAAATCGCCAGCTTGAATTGCGCGACGTCATAGCCGGCCGTGGTGACGGCGAGTTCATCGGAGGCCACCGCGCGCATCCGCTCGCCGATCCGCGAGCGCCGGACCGCCCAGGTGAAATAGATCACCACGACAAGCAGCAAAGCGAGATGCCAGGTCTCGGTCAGTTTCGGAATGCCGAACACACCGAGCGCGCCGCCCGTGGCCGCGTCCCAGTTCAAAGCGATGACGCGCACCACCTCGGTGAAGGCCAGTGTCGCCATCGTGAAATAGTCGCCGCGCAGACGCAGCACTAAAGACCCTAAAGAAAAGGCCGCAGCCGATCCGATCAGCAGCGACGCCAGCAGTGCAGGACCGAACGGCCAGCCTTGCTGCATGGTGAGCCAGATAGACAGATAGGCACCGAGCGCCATCAGACCGCCAGTCGCCAGCGAGAACAGGTTGACGCCGAGCAGCAGAAAACAGCCGAACGCCAGCGCCGAGTTCAGCAGGCAGAGATCGATGACATTATGATAGGATTCGAAGAGATCGATCATGCCCGTTTGGTTTCTATTGTGGCGAACAGGCCGGTCGGCCTGACGATCAGGATCAGAAGCACCAGGCCGAAGCCCACCGCGTCGCGATAGCCGGAGCCCACCGCGACGATGCTGCCGACTTCGACAAGGCCCAGCAGCAATCCGCCGACCAGCGCGCCGGCAACATTGCCAAGTCCGCCGAGGATCAGCACCGTCAGCCCCTTGAGCAATATGCTGTCGCCCATGAACGGCGAAACTGACTGAAACAGCAGCGACCACAACACGCCGGCGCCGCCGGCCAGCGCGCCTGATACGAAGAAGGTGGCGATGCGAACACGGTCGACGGGGATGCCGACCAGACGACCGACTGTCTCGCTGAAAGCGATCGTCCGAATGGCACGGCCGAGATTGGTCAGCCGCAGCAGCAGAGCAAGCGCCAGCACCATTGTCAGGGCGGCACCGATCGAGACAAGCTGCAGCCATTGTAGCCGTGCGCCAAACAAATCCAGCGATGCGCCGGCCAATGCATTGTCGGGATAGCGCACCACCTGGGTGCCGAACACTTCCTGCGCGACGCCGATCAGGATGCGGGCGAGCGCCAGACTGCCGACCATCCCCATCCAGCGATGCGCCCCGCGCCGCTGCAAGGTACGAAACACGATCAGTTCACTCAACACGCCGAGCAAGCCCGCTGCCACGGCTGCCGCGACGATCGCCAGTGGAAGCGGCAGCGCGAGACGTCCGACCACCTCCAGCCCGACATAGGCGCCCCACATGAACACCGCGCCCTGCGCCAGGTTCAGCACGTTCATGACGCCGAACACCAGTGTGAACCCGATGGCAAAGACGGCGTAAACGGCCCCGAGCGAGAGGCCGTTTACCAGTTGTTGCAACAGCATGTTGACCTCAGGCTGTTGGCGCGGCGACGAAGATCTTGCTGTTGCCGTCGCCAATCAGCACTTTCACCTGCGCGGTGATATCGCGGTCTGCGTTCCAGCTGAACTTGCCGAGCACGCCGTCGAAATCGGTAATCTCGGCCAGCTTGTTGCGGATGAGCTTGCTGTCGGTGACGCTGTCCGCGCGGCGGATCGCTTCAGCAATCAGATGGGCTGCGTCATAGCCCTGCGCAGCGTAGATGTCCGGCGTGGAGCCGTAGCGCTTCTGGTAGGCGGCCACAAAGGCCTTGCTGCGCGGGCTGTCATAGCCGGCGAACCAGGTGGCGCCGACGATGATGCCATTGGCAGCGGGACCGGCGAGTTCGAACAGCTTCGCCGAAATGTTGGCGTTGCAGCCGATGAAGACGATCTTGTTGTCTATACCCAACTGCCGCGCCTGGCGCAGGATGGCAGCGGCTTCTTCGGCCAAGGTGCCGAGAATGATCGCATCGGGGTTTTGCGCACGGATCTTGGTAAGCTGTGCCGAGAAATCGACATCGCCGCGCTGGTAGCTTTCGATACCGACCTGCTCGAGCTTGAGATCGGCAACCGCCTTCTTCTGCACGTCATGCGCACCGCGGGTCAGTGCATCGTCCAGCCCGTAGATCAACGCAACGCGCTTGATGCCATGCTTTTTCACGGCATAGCTCAGCACAGTCGGGAACACCTGGTCTTCCGGCACGCTGGTGCGGAAGATGAAGTCGCCGATCTTGGTGACGTTTGGCGCGGTGTTGGAGCTGGCGATGACGGGAATGCCCGCCTGCTGCGCCAGCGGATCGGCGGCGAAGGCCGAGTTCGACAGCGTCGGGCCGAGTATGGCGATGACCTTGTCCTGCCGGATCAGCCGCTGAAAGATATTGACGGTCTGGCCGCGGTCCGCGCCGTCATCGGAATGCAGCGCCTGCAGCCGGATGCCGTTCAGTGTATTGCCCGCGTTCAACTCGGCAAAGGCGAGTTCGATCGCCTGCTTCTGTTCAGTGCCGTAAAGTGCTGCAGATCCGCCGGTCGTCGATTGCACGAGACCGACTTTTGCTACCCGCTCGCTTTGCGCGAAAGCCGATGAACCCGACAGGACGGCTACGCCGCCAAGAGCCAGGACGCGACGACGTGACATCAAACCAAACGACATGCTTACCTCGATCAACCGATTCAAAATTCAAGAATGCGTTGAAGCCGGAGCGGCTGGCGGGTGTCAAGGCGCGCAAAATAAACGCCCGATTATTCCACCGACGACGCCAAATCGAGAAGACTGGCCTGACTAACGGATGAAATTTGAAATCAAACTCGACCGCAATTTTCCGAGAAATATCTCACAGACGTGATACGCAAATTTCTCGTCGATCTTCGTCTTGTGCATAAAACGTAGGGTGCGTTGATGTTTCAACCACCGCGATCTCACACAGCGCCGGCGACATCGTACTTCTGCAAATCATCGATGTGAAGAAAGCACCTTTCACAAACGGCCGCATATCAGAAATTGCGGGCAGCTCTGGGCGGGGCGATCGTTGCCGAGCCATGCGCTTACGTTCGGATCGTCTGACCCACTGACCTGACAGATATTTTGAACCAGCGGGATAGAGGGCGCTGCATTGCCACGCTCCGATCCAGATGGTGGGCGTCAGGTGCCGATGTCTGTGGTGCAGGTGGTCGGTAGTTCAGCGAGGAGTTCGGTCGGACCGTGTTTTCGTGATTGCGCCATTGCTCGATAACGACCGTGGTTTCCTTCAGGCTGTAGAAGATCTCACCGTTCAGGCATACATCACGCAGCTTCCCATTGAAGGACGCGCAGTAGCCGTTCTCCCACGGACTGCCTGGCTCGATGTAAAGTGCTTTCGCCGCGAGCTTTGCAAACCAGCTGCGCACGATCCTGGCCGTCATCCCCGGACCGTTGTCGGATCGATGTGCTCGGGAACGCCCTTGGTGTTCACGGCGTCAGATCCGCTGAACCCGATCGCAACCGACCTGCCAGCCGGCAGTAACCAGCAGCGATGTGATCCGGCGATAGCCATACCGTCCGTATCGGGATGCCAGAGAGATGATCTCTCTCGTCAGCGCATCTTCATCAACCCGGACGATCGTGGTGTAGCGGCAACTCCTCGCGATCGGAATTTATCGTCTCACGAAATGCGCAGTGCGATCGGCTGCATCGAAGTGCATGCGACATAGACGTCGAGCAAGAACTCTTGACGGCAAATCACTTTCACATCTACGATAAAAAAGAGAACGATCGTTCTGCAGAACAGAACGCCTCGGCGACTGGCGGGTACGACCGTGGCGATGCGCAATCATTCCACTTCCGTGAATGCTCACTGACATCGAACTAACAAAGGGCCTCTCGCAACGGGAGGCCGAGAGGAACGAGCATGAAAGAGTGGGTGAAGTTGGCTGTATCTTCGCGAAAGATGCTGATCGCTAACAGAGGGGAAATCGCGGTTCGTATCGCGCGAACAGCTGCGGCCCTGGGGATTCGTACCTGCGCGATCTATCCCGAGGACGATGCTGGATCACGTCATGTCGCGACGTCTGACTGGGCTGTGCGCATTCCTGGTCGCGGCGCGGCTGCTTACCTGGACCATGCAGAGATTGTCCGAACGGCGGTGCGCGAGGGATGCGATCTCATCCATCCCGGTTACGGCTTTCTTTCCGAAAATCCTGATTTCGCCGATGCATGCATAGCGAACGGGCTAACCTTCATCGGCCCAAACGGGGATGCGTTGAAAGCGCTGGGCGACAAGGTCCAGGCCCGCCAGATAGCTCGGAGACTTTCTGTCCCGCTGATCGAAGGGCTCGACGTCGTCAACATGCCGGAAGAGCTGGCTTCATTTTTCGATGCGCAGGGCGGCAGCGCGATCGTCATCAAAGCCGTGTCTGGCGGCGGCGGGCGCGGCATTCGTATCGTGAAGAAGCGCGATGACATCGCCGAGGCGCTGCGCGGGTGTCGTGCGGAAGCGCTTGCCGCGTTTGGTGATCAGAATGTTTACGTCGAGCGTCTGGTCGAGCGTGCGCGGCACGTCGAAGTTCAGGTCATTGCCGATGGTGAAGGAGGTGTGATCCACCTCTGGAATCGCGAATGCAGCCTGCAGCGGCGAAATCAAAAAATCATCGAGATTGCTCCTTGTCTCTGGCTCTCGCCCGATTTGGCCGATGCCATGTTGAAAGACGCTTGTCGCATCGTTCAGGCGGTCGACTACGTTGGCCTTGCAACGGTCGAATTTCTCTATGACGTCGATCGGAACGAATATGCGTTCATGGAGGTCAATCCGAGAATCCAGGTCGAGCACACGGTTACCGAGGAGATCCTTGATCTCGATCTTGTTGCCCTGCAGATCGCCGTGTGTACCGGATCGAGCCTGCAACAGCTCGGGCTTAGCCAGCAATCCATTCCGCAGCCGCGGGAAGTTGCTATTCAGGCACGCGTGAATGCGGAGATCATGGCGGCCGACGGAACGGCGAGTCCGGCAGTCGGCATGGTCTCGCTTTATGAGCCGCCGGGCGGCCCGAAGGTGCGTGTCGATGGCGCTGGCTTCTCGGGCCTGATGCTGACGCCTTACTACGACTCATTGCTCGCGAAAGTGATCGTCCGCGCGGACGGCGGATGGGAAGCCGCGCGCGCGGGGCTGGATCGCGCATTGTCTGAATTCCAGGTCGCTGGCGTCGAGACGAATATCGGCTTTCTCAGAAGCGTTCTGAGATTGGCCGAGGTGAGATCCGGCGAGTTCACGACCCGGCTCATCGACCAAAAGACGCGCGAGCTGGTCGAAGGCAACATTCCACCGCAAAAATTCGAGACAGCGCCGGCAACAACGCAGGGCATCGCGCAGGCGGGCCTGAGTATCGGTGGAGGGAATGTCGGCGTCCCCTCGCCGATGGCAGGTGTCTTGATCTCGTTGCTGGTTGCTGAAAACGAGCCCGTCGGAGTCGGGATGCCTGTCGCCGTGCTCGAGGCGATGAAGATGGAGCACGTCGTTACATCTCAGGTCGCAGGATATGTCAGGCAGCTTGCTCCGGTCGGATGCACCGTCGGCAAGAACGATATGCTGATCGTTGTCGCGCCTGCCGAGGTAGAGGTGGCCGCCGAAGCGGTCGCGAGTGTGGTGGACCCCGACGCGATCCGTCCCGATCTTCAGGACGTGCTGGACCGGCTCGCGCTTTGCGAAGATGTTGCTCGCCCTGCGGCGATCGCGCGTCGGCATAATTCAGGCAAACGTACCGCCCGGGAAAATGTCGCCGATATCTGCGATCACGGGTCGTTCGTCGAATACGGCGCATTGGCCGTTGCGGCGCAGCGCGGTCGGCATTCGGAGGAGTATCTGAGAGCCAATAGCCCTGCGGACGGTATCGTGGCAGGCATCGGCTGTATCAATGGCGATGAGTTCGGATCAGACAGAAGCCGTGTTGCCGTGATGGCCTACGACTACAGCGTTTTTGCGGGCACGCAGGGACATTTCGGCCATCGTAAGACGGATCGGCTGCTGAGCATCGCGGAAAAGGCCGCGCTGCCTGTCGTCATCTTTGCAGAAGGCGGGGGCGGCCGGCCGGGGGATACCGACAACAAGCCCGGCGTCAATTTGGCCAATCCCACGTTCTGGAAAATGGCTCGCATATCCGGCATTGCGCCGCTGGTGGGCATCGCCTCCGGAAGGTGCTTTGCAGGCAACGCGGCCGTACTTGGCGTTTGTGACGTTGTGATCGCCACCGAAGACGCTTCGATCGGTATGGGCGGCCCGGCGATGATCGAAGCGGCCGGTTTGGGCACGTGCTCGCCGGAAGAAGTGGGCCCGGCTGCGACACATACCGCCAACGGGGTCATCGACGTTCTCGTGCGTGACGAGGCTGAAGCGACCGCCGTCGCGAAAAAATATCTCTCGTATTTTCAGGGCAACACCAAGAATTGGGACGCGTCCGATCAGCGAACGCTTCGGGCGGCTGTTCCGACCGACCGCAAGCGAGCCTATGATGTGATGCCGATCATCGAAACGGTGTTCGATATTGGTTCGACGCTCGAACTGCGCCGTGGCTTCGGCCGAGGTCTCATCACGGCCTTGGCGCGTCTTGAGGGACGCGCTTGCGGCGTGATCGCCAATGTTTCGGCCATCAATGGCGGCGCAGTGGATCGCGACGAAGCCGACAAGGCTGCGCGCTTCATGCGGTTATGCGACGCCTATGACATTCCCATCGTCAGCTTCATCGATACGCCGGGCTTCATGGTGGGCCCCGAAGCCGAGACTCGCGCCAATGTCAGGCACTTCAGCCGCGTGTTCCTTGCAGGCGCGAGTCTGACGACGCCGATGATCAGCGTAGTGTTGCGAAAGGCCTATGGTCTCGGCGCAATGGCCATGAGCGGCGGCAGCTTCCACGAGAGCAGCCAGTTGACGTTCAGCTGGCCGTCGGGGGAGTTCGGTGCAATGGGCCTTGAGGGCGCTGCGCGTCTTGGTTTCCGCAAGGAGCTCGAGGGCATCGACGACATTGGCGACCGCGAGCGGCGCTATCGCGAGATAGTCGATGGCATGTACCAGGCAGGCAAAGCGGTCAGTATCGCTCCCTATCTCAGCATCGACGCCGTGGCGGATCCGGCCGACACACGCTCGCTTCTCGCGAGTGGATTGGGGGCCTTTGCGAAGATGCACGGGGAGAAGCGATCCAAGCGATCGTTCATCGATGCCTGGTGAGCAGTCCCAGATTGGACTTCTGAAAACAAGAAAAGCGAGAGGAAGCGAATTTCATGACTGACACACAGTCGGAGGCAGCACGACATCTGGCCACGGCGCGCAGCGATGCGGCGAAGGGCCCTCCAGGGCAGACTGCCCGCTCCATTCGCAAAGTGGGAGTCATCGGCGCCGGGACGATGGGCGCGGGCATCGCAATGGCAATGTCCAATGCCGGCCTTTCCGTGACCTTGGTGGAGACAACCGAGCAGGCCTTGACGCGCGGCATCGGCATGATCCGGGCAAGTTACGATGCCTCGTCGGCAAAGGGACGTCTCACCGCCGCAGATGTCGATGAGCGCATGGCGCGCATCGTCGGCCGGACCGACATGGAAAGTTTTCATGATGCCGACCTGATCGTGGAGGCCGCATTCGAAGATATGAATGTCAAGCTTGAGATTTTCCGCCGGCTTGACGCGATCGCTCCAGCCGGAGCCATTCTTGCTACGAACACGTCGCGTCTCGACGTGAACGAGATCGCGCGTGCGACATCGCGGCCGCAAAGCGTGGTCGGCATGCACTTCTTCAGCCCGGCACAAGTCATGAAATTGCTGGAAGTGGTGCGCGGCACGGCGACGGATCCCGCGGTGCTCGCCACCGTACTGGCTCTAGCCAAGCAGATCGGCAAGCAGCCCGTTCTGGTCGGCGTGTGCGACGGCTTTGTCGGCAATCGCATGGTCAGTCACTATACGCGAGAAGCTCAATTCCTCGTCGAGGAAGGGGCGTCACCAGGGCAAGTGGACGGTGCGCTCGAGCGCTTCGGAATGGCCATGGGGCCGCTCCGGATGCAGGATATGGCCGGCCTCGACATTTCATGGGCGGCGCGCAAGCGGGCCGCTCCCTCACGGCCTGAAAATGTCCGCTACTGCAAGATCGCGGATACGATCTGCGAGTCCGGCATGTTTGGTCAGAAATCCGGCGCAGGCTTCTATCGCTACGAACCCGGCAGCAGGAAGCCTCTCGCGGATCCCCGCGTCGAGAGCATTGCTGTCGCCTGTGCCGCAGAGGCGGGAATCCGGCGACGCGCCATTTCGGACGAGGAGATCGTCGAGCGGACCATTTTCGCGCTGGTGAACGAGGCCGCCAACATCCTGGCTGACGGCATCGCTCAGCGTGGCAGCGATATCGATGTGATCTATGTCGATGGTTACGGCTTTCCGGCCGCGCGCGGTGGCCCGCTGTTCTACGCCGATGAAGTGGGTCTCGCCAAAGTTGCCGAGCGGATCGAGGCCTTTCGCGCCGAGCAGGGCATTCTGTGGACACCGGCTCCGCTGTTGCTTGAGCTCGCCCGCAGCGGCAAGTGCCTGTCCAACTATGTTTGAGGCGGCGCCACGCCGGTCGGTAGGAAAGGTAAGGTAAGGGATGATCGATAAGACCATGTCCAAGTTCGAGGATGCGGTTGCTGGCGTGAGCGATGGCGACACCATCCTGATCGGCGGCTTTGGCGCCTCCGCTGTGCCGACAAAATTGCTTCAGGCCCTGCTGCAGCTGGGTGCACGCGATCTGACTGTCGTGAACAACAATGCAGGTAACGGCCCGCTCGGCCTGTCGGAGCTGATCGCCGCCGGACGCGTGCGCAAGGTGATCTGCTCCTACGCGCGTTCCTCCAACCCGACGGCACCGAACCAGGTTGCCTTTGCGGAAGCCTGGCGTGCCGGCGCGGTCGAACTCGAATGCGTCCCTCAGGGCACAATGTCGGAGCGTATGCGTGCGGCCGGAGCTGGGCTCGGGCCGTTCTTCACGCCGACCTCCTACGGCACCCGTCTCGGCGAAGGCAAAGAACAGCGGGTGATACACGGCAAGGGCTACGTGCTCGAAGAGCCGCTTCATGGCGACTTCGCCTTCGTTCGCGCTCACCGTGCGGACCGTTGGGGCAATCTCGTTTATCGCAATGCGGATCGCTGCTTCGGTCCGGTGATGTGCATGGCGGCGCGGATCGCCGTCGCACAAGTGGAGGAGGTGGTGCCGCTCGGAGCGCTTCATCCGGAGTACATCCATACGTCCGGGATTTTCGTCCAGCGTGTGATTGAGACGATGGAGGACGTAGCATGACCATTCGACGTCTCACGCGCGACGAGATCGCGCGCGCTGTCGCTCAGGATATCCCGGATGGCTCCTACGTCAATCTGGGCATCGGCATTCCGACGCTCGTGGCCAAGCATCTGCCCGACGATCGCGAGATCGTCTTGCACAGCGAGAACGGCATCGTCGGGATGCGCATGGACACCAACCCGCAGCGTGCCGATACGAGCTTGCTCAATGCAGGCAAGCAGCAGATCGTCCTGCTGGCAGGTGCATCGATCATCGATCACACGATCTCGTTCGCCATGATGCGCGGTGGGCATATCGACATCACCGTGCTCGGCGCGTTCCAGGTCTCGGAAACCGGCGACATCGCCAATTGGGATACAGGCGATGCCAACTCCATTCCCGCCGTCGGCGGCGCCATGGATTTGGTTGTGGGCGCGCGGCGTGTCATCGCGGTGATGGAGCACATCACCAAGGAGGGCGCACCCAAGCTGGTCGATCGTTGCAGCTATCCGCTCACTGGGATGAATGTAGTCGATACGATCTATACCGATCTGGCGATCCTCGATGTCAGAGCCGAGGGCTTCGTCGTTCGGGCCGTCGTCGACGGCCTCTCCCTTGACGAACTACAGAAGAAGACCGGCGCACGGCTACACGCAAGTGGCGGCGAGATAAAGCTTTACGCGCCGCAGCCGACTAAGGGGTCGCCTGTCCTAGGCTAAACCTAATCAAAAAATATCTGGAGGAGGAACAATGTCCAAGCACAACACATCGCAGCGTCTGACGAAATGGACTGCAACAATCGCACTGGTGGCGACGATAGGGTTCGTTGCGCGAGCACCGGCCGTCGCCGACACATTTCCGACGAAACCAATCCGTTTTGTTGTCGGTTTCAGCGCCGGAAGCTCGATAGATACCGTCGCCCGCATCGTCGCGGAAGGTCTGCGCACGAAGTACAACTGGAACGTAGTCGTGGACAACCGCACGGGCGCCAACGGCCAGATCGCTGCGGGGGAGCTGCAATCGGCACAGCCCGATGGCTATACGATGCTGATCTCCAATTCGAGCACTATCACGGTCAACCCGCTGATCTATAAAAAGCTGTCCTACAATCCGTCGCAGTTCATGCCGGTGACAACCGTCGTTAGTGTGCCGTTCATTCTGACCTACAATCCGGAAAATGAGCGGCTCTCCGGTGTAAAGACGCTGGCGGACCTGATTGATCGAGCCCGCCAGAAGCCCAACGAACTACTGTACGGATCGGCTGGTATAGGCAACCTGATCCATCTGGCGACCGCGCTGCTTTCCACCTCCGCAAAAATTCAGATGCGGCATGTGCCATTCCGCGGTGCTGCGCCGATGCAAACGGCTGTACTGGGCCGGGACATCGACATCAGCTTCGACACCACGTCGGCCGTGCCCCTGATCAAGAGCGGAAACCTTAAAGCACTGGCCGTGTCGGCTGCAGAGCGTTGGCATGATCTTCCGGACGTGCCCACCGTCGCGGAACAGGGCTATCCCGGCTATGACGTGTCATTTTGGGTCGGTGCATTCCTGCCCCCGAAGACGCCCGCCGGCATTGTCGAGACCGTCAACAAGGCATTCAGGGCCATCACCGAAGATCCGAAGATGCAGACGCTATTGTCGCAGCAGGGACGGATCATGGCTATGACGCCGGAGCAATTCGCGGACAAGATCAAAGCTGAGACGGAGCGCAACGCGTCTATTGTCAAGGACGCCAAGATCGAGATCGAGTAACGCGGGAACACGTGCGGGCAATCGATGCGACCGCTTCAAAGTAACAAAATTGCAATCGTTCGAAATGGGGAACGATGTTGTTGCGGGCGTTCGCGCTCTGCTTTGATGCGGTCGTCGCTTGATCGCCGTCAATGTCTGCGAGCGCGGCGGCCGCCTTTTCCAATCGGACCGCGCCGAGATCATCTGGCTCGATGATCATCACCGCGTTCTGCGCTACCGCATCGACGGAGCTTCAGTTTTCTTTGCTCATCGCCCTATGGACCAGCCAGCGCCAAGGCGACCTGATCAAGATTACCTGGTCACAATACGACGGCACGCACATCCGGCTGCAACAGGGAAAACGCAGCAAGGGTAGAGCGAAGAAGCGTGTCGTGATTCCGGTCGGTCCGGCGCTGAAGGCCGCGCTCGACGCGCGCCGGCCTGATGGTGCGGACGGTCCCATCCTGCGCAACACCTTCGGCGAACCGTGGACCAGCGACGGCTTCCGGGCCTCATGGGGCGAGGCGTTTGATCGAGCGAACCTCGGTGACTTCGATCTGCATTTCCATGACCTGCGCGGCACCGCGGTGACACGGCTCGCGCTGGCGGGCTGCACCGTACCGCAGATTGCTGCGATCGCTGGCCACAGCCTTAGAGACATGAAGTGAAATGCCGTGACTGCCACATTGAACGCGATGTAGCAGAGGTCAGTCGCTGCCCAAAAGTCCTCCGGCGCACTTGCCAATCGATCCTTGAACTGGCGAATTTCCCATCCAAGTTTTCGCATGTCGGCTGGCGCCGCCAACCCAAAGACATAGTCTGGCGGCTTGGACGGAATTTTGATGTGAGGCACCGTCGCCCCCTTCACGAACGACAAGTGAACGAAAACTGCAAACCGCGGTGAAAACCGCGTTTACCGTTCCGTTTTGTTCTATGGAAGTGGTTTTCTTAAAACCCTCATCGCCTGAAAGGCTAGAAGGTGGTGGGCGCACCAGGGCTCGAACCTGGGACCCGATGATTAAGAGATACCCGGTCGGCCAGCCTTCTCAATCACTTATGTGTCGCACCGCGAGCGATTTCCGGCGAGATCTGGCATTTGTCGCACGGCTCTGAAAGCCTACTCCGCCTGCGACTGGTCCGAAAACGCAAAAAACCGCGCCACCCCTAAGGATGACGCGGCCCGATGTCGCCAAGATATTATCACCATTGGGGGAGAGGTAATTAGGCTGCTTCCGCAATTGAGGGGCGAGCCCCTTATTGATAAACTTAAAGAATATCGTGGTGGTCGGAACGGATTCGACGGAGCCACTGACACGCATACCGCCACAGCTGTAGGCAGGAATTGACTCGCGAAATAGCGATTTTATGCCAACTCTGGCAAAATTAGATTGTGAGAGGTCTAACCGGCATCGCGGCGGTTAAGTCGTAGACCGGGCCGACAAGGTTTCACCACAGCGCTAAATTTTTCGTGGACCGTCCCATTGTTGGCAACCGTCAACGACTAAGGGTTCGGTAATGTTCCCACCGAGTTGAGTGAGCCATGGCTAAACGCCCCCCTTGCCCTCAATGTGCGTCGCCAGCGTCGCTAGCCGCAATCGCTCCGGTATCAAACGAACTCATAACAGAGACCTACGAATGCAGACGGTGCGGCCACAGCTGGAGCGTCACGGCTCTTGATCCAATTCACGCCGCCGGAGGCTGGATTACTGGCGAACTCAGGCCCCCAGCCCGATAATCCAGCTGCGCTAATCGGTCACAGCAGCTAGGTACGTTGCCGTGTCGACAGGGAGCGATTGTCGCCACAGAGAGAGGATGGTCACCCCGCCGTCAGGCGTTGATCGGTGACAAAGAGCCGGTAACGCTCCTGTCACGACAGTGGGAAGCCATGGTCATCAAGCGCACACCATCCAGTGTCGAACCGGAATTCGACATCGAAGTCTTACTGGGGGCTATTAATCCGATACTGAACGAGATGACCATCGAACACATTCGCGAACTCGTGCGAGAGATCGAAGCCCAGACAGTAAAGTCAACGCATTAGGCAATTTGAATCGGTTCAAATTGCGACGCACACGTCAAGCGTATCCCCAGAATTGCAGATCCCGTACGCCAAGTTTCCCATCATCTTTTAATCCGGCGATCTCCGCGACTTTGCGATCATGTTCCCAGATTTCAATGTCGTCGGCGCCCAAAAGCGACCGCGCGGCCAAGATTGCGTAAACGTCATTTTTGACGATGACGTCGGTCACCTTGATGGAATGGCCGTCTCGGTCAAAGAAGTAGACACAGTAATGAGCCATGGAACCCCGTAGGTTGAGGCGGGACCACTCCCACCCCTCAGTCACCGGTCGAAGCCAAAGGCAACGCAGTAATTGCCTACTGTGCGCGCGTCGACATTGAAAGTCTGCACGGCAATTGACTTAAGGCCGCCCGGCGACTTCTCTATCAGCACCACCGAGCCTTCATCTCCAGGACTATTGCACCCAGCCCGTCTCGCTATGGCGACCCGTAAAGATAAGCGGTAGCATAATAACTACAAGCTGGTGAGAGATCGATAAGTTCGCGCCATTGACGTCAAAGCCACGAAATTTCCAGCAGCGTGCTCTCGTGTAGCCAGCTCGCAGAATACGAAGAAAAGAGCCAGACACTGCAGTCTCCATCGCCCCTTCGTCACGTTTGCAGGCGATCGTCCATTTTCTTATGTTTCTCCAGATCCAGCAACGCCATGCGAATCAACGTCGCAACCAAGTCCAACCCTAACCGGTCGGCGCTCCGCCCCAGCTCGGCCAGGTAGGTCTCCATTCTCAATAAGTCAGTATTATCGTTTTCGGACACGATCGGCACCATCTGCATTTTCTAAGATCCCCGAAACGGGAGGAGACGATCACCATCTCCGCATCGAACGTCTCAGGCTGAGTCGTTGCTAACTAACAGGACTATTAACGTATCGACGCACCTACGGTTTCAGTATCTCGAAAATTTGTGCCTTACACAGAAGTCGTGCTTGCTGTAGTCACTGATTTTACCGTCTGAATTTTCTTGCGGTGTGTACACCTAAAGGGTCTGACGTTGAATCTTGGTCATTCCCGGGTAGAGATTAGCCTTCCATCGGGTATCCGAATTTGCGCATGCGGGCCATTCGCCGGGTGGATAATTTGGATCTCGCATAACCGCTCCTAAGTGAACGGTATGTGACATATGTTCTAAGCTTGTTTTGCATCGCAGCGAGTAAAATTGACCACGCGAGCGGACAAACGGCCAACATCAAAGCTGCCCGTTCGTGGGAGTGGCGACGAGCCAAAACCCGCTACATGACGCGCCTCTACTCCAGCCGCTTGTCGTCTCGCGCGGCGGGATGGATAAGCAGTTTTTCCCCTTACGATTTAGCTGACTAATCGGGCCCGCCCTAACTGGTGGGTTTTTCTTCGAAGCATAAGGCAAAGAGAATGGTCACTTTCTAGCGCCTCATATTACGAAAACGCAGCGAGCCGGGATCAAAATCGATTAAACCGAGTTCTCTCTGCTCCTAACCAAGGAGAAAGCCATGAGTGTCAAAGGTGAGATCAAAGAAGGTGCCGGCTTCGTCAAGGAAGAGATGAACGAGCACGGCAAGAATCCGGAGAGCAAGAAGAAAGCTCAGGAAGGCCGAGACCTGCGCAATGAGGGCCGTGTTGAAGATGGCAAGGCGCCGAAGACCACCCCCCCCGGCTCCGGCCATCCCGAGAAGTAGAGCTTTAAAACCCGCCCTAACCGGCGGGTTTTTCTTTGAACCTTTTTTTGATTCGATCTGACACACCATCGCTGGGGGATTTCAGGGCCCAGTATTTGGCCAACGTCGCCAGGGCGATTATACTCCGCTCAGGCGACGTTGTGCGTATGGTGCAACACAGGCGCGACGACGCCCCTGGGTGTCACAAATCGCGCAGACAAGTTCCATTCGGCGTGGTTGGATCGAGTCTCGCAATCCTGCGGCTGGATGCACCCGTGACCCGACCTATTTGCGTAAAGTGCGGCGCCCCGTTGAAGTTTGAGAAGCAGCAGCATACCGGTCTGCGGCAATGGGTTTGCTTGATGTGCGAAGTCCCAGATCCGATCGAGATCGCTGCAGGCTGGATCAAAGGCGAGCTTAGACCGCTAAGTGACTGACGCGGGGGCGGCACTTTCGCTTGAACCAAATTGCCGCAGGCTGGACCAACTTGCGGGCGGCGGCAGATTCGAGGACGTCATGGCAGCAATCGCACGAGTTTTTGCACGGGCCTTTCCGGCAACAGCAGGTTCAACTCCGACATTCGAAATCATCGTGATATTCTGCGGGCTGGGCCTATTGGCGTCGCTTTGGGTGGCCAGTTACGGGCTGGACCTGAGCGTCGGGTTTTTCTGATCCGGCAGTCTGGCTCGCCCTGATCCGTGGCGGCACGATCACCTTGGGTTTTACCTTAGGTAACAAACCCTAGGACCACTGATCGCCCTATCGCCCTATCCCAGTGGTTTGTCGTCCTCAGTCGAAGGCGTGGCTTCCAACGAGCAGATATCGCCGCCGCCGAGGTCCTCTTCCGGCGGCGAGAAGGACGGCGGCGAATTCTTGTTGATACGATCGATCGCGTTCAGGAGGTTGGCTGCGTCGTCAGCGGCACCTATGCCGAGACCTTCCTGCAATTTTCCCTCCAGAGCCGCGGGCGCGTTGGTCTCAAAGTCCCAGACCACCCATCCGTTGTCGAATAGACGCAACTCGTAGCGCATCCAAAGAATCCCTCAGTAAGGCTTAGATGTTGGGCTGGGCTGGTCTGGTTTGCTGTTCCATTTCTTCCGCAGGATCCGTAGGGGCAGGAACGGCTTGCCTATCGCGCGCGCCTTGGTCTGGATACCATTGATACTGCGATTCAATGCCGCGGACGCACGTATTAGGGTTGCTCCGCTTTCTACCAAGATCGCGAGTTTCTTGAGCTCGTCGTCAGTCCACGAGACTTTCGTCGGATGCTTCGCCATGGGGTCCCTGCTCCATCAATCCTTTAGTTTCACCACCGGCTTTTCTACTGACAAGAAGGAAAGGCCCCGCCTCTTGATTAGTCATGGCAAATGCGGGCGGGGCCAATACGCCGCGTGGAACTGGGGGAAGCACGAGGCGCTTCATATAAATCGGGAGAGGCCATCTGCGTTCCCTCGACTGCGCAGATCGGAGGGCGTTAGCGGCCGAGCCGCATCCGCTCCTCTCACCGGCCGGTACATCGCCGCGTCATCACGACGGCCGAGCCGCCCTAGCCTCTCGCCCCTAGGCCATTTGGATTTGTCAAAAAAGAAGCCCCGAGCATGGGGGATGCCGGGAAGCCCGGGATCACAAGCTCCTTGAGATCGCGGCCGGGATTCATCAGAGTTTCGGTCGGCGCCTAGAACGATGCCTTTCGCAAGCCGGGCGGCAACGTGGCCGAGTACGCGGCCGGGTCCGGGCGATCGCCGACGGCGCGCTACGCAATGCTGGAACGGCGGGATCGGCCCATTCGATCCTCGGTTCTGCGGACGACCTGAAGTTCAGATCCTCGATGACGCTCTTCGATGCGGCAGGCGCCGGCCCTTTGCACCGCGAGACCCTCCAGCGCTTCTTCGACGGCGAAGAGGAGGATTCCACGACCGTCGGAATCGTCAAAAGGTGGAGTTCGGGAGCACGCTGGGGACACCCCGGGCGCTGCGTGGGAAACGGAGGAACACCCAATCGGTTCGGACGTTTACAGCATATGTCCGATGATGATGACATTCCCGAAATCGCCGCGCCGCTTGTAGCCGTCGAGGAGACCAATCGGCTCTCTCGCCGGACGCCGGCGACCGAAGTTAGCCGTCGGATAGCCCTCGTGCCCGCGGACACCGAGGACGACGCATGGCGACTACGGCGGATCCCATGTGTCGCGATTGGCTCCACCCATCCCTGTTGGTCGCTGACAGCACGGAGACCCCTGAGTGGCATGTCGTCGGAGATCTGGTCTTCCGGTCGATACCGAGTCCAGTCGCGGCGAAGAAACAAGCCAGGAAGGCATGATGATGTCGAAGAACGGCAATGACCGGGAGACGCTGTCAATGTGGGCAACGGACATCCTCTTGGAGGCGGACGCCATCGCGCCGTGTCCGGATCACGGCTATCTGCGGCTGCACCACAGCCATCACGCCGTCGACTATGCGCTATCGATCGCGGAGCATCGGCGCTTCTCCGGAAAGAACAAGAAACAGCGGACGAAAGCCGTGGAAAGGGTTCTCGACGGCTTGGCGGACACCTGTCCGGCCTGCGACTGATGGCGAGGAAGCTGAAGATCTACCAGACGTCGATCGGGTTCTTTGACCTGGCCATCGCGGCGCCTTCCATGAAGGCCGCACTTGATGTCTGGGGTGCCGATAGCAACCTCTTCCACCAGGGCTTCGCAAAGGAGGTCAAAGACCCGTCAGTCGTGGCGGCCGCGCTTGAACATCCCGGCGTCGTCCTCAAGCGGCCTGTCGGGACCCAGGGCGCCTTCAAGGAGACGGCCGAATTGCCGAGGGGGCTTGCTTCTGGGGCAGCCAAGGCCGCGCCCCGCCAGCGAGAGGCGGCGCTTCCTCGATGCCATCCCGCTCCCCAGGCGGACAGCAAAGGAGCACGCGAGGCAGCAGTCGCTTTCGAGAAGCAGAAGCGGAAAAGGGAGGCCGCGCGCCAACGGGAGGAGCTCACCCGGAGCAAGCAGCGCGAGAAGATAGCCGCGCGGATCGCCAAGGAGCAGGATGCCCTGCAAACGGCCGGGAATGAGCATGACGCACGGATTGCCGCCATCCAAGCTGAACGCGACGACTTGGATAAGCGCGAAGGGTCGGAGAACGACCGCTGGGAGAAAAAGCGCGAAAAGCTTGCAAGCATGTTGCGGCGAGCAAAAGCCGAAGATTAGCGGCGCCGATATCCGTCCAGCGCGACTTTCAGGAACCTGGCGGTCTGGCTCGCCGCGGTGGCCGCAACGAGCGCCGGGATGCCGGCAACCACCACCTGCCCCCCTTCGTCCCCGGCGCCGGGACCCATATCGATCACCCAGTCGCTCTGGGCAATTACCGCCATGTCATGCTCGACCACGACCACGGTGTTTCCGGCATCCACGAGCCCCTGCAACTGCTTCATTAGCTTATCAACGTCGGATGGATGCAGGCCGGTGGTTGGTTCGTCCAATACGTAGAGCGTCGAACCACGCTGGATGCGCTGCAATTCCGTGGCGAGCTTGATCCGTTGAGCTTCGCCGCCGCTGAGTTCGGTCGCGGCCTGTCCCAAGCGGATATAGCCCAAACCGACTTCGCGGATGACGCCAAGTGAACGTCGCAGTGCCGCGTCATCGGCGAAAAACACAAAAGCGTCATCCACCGTCATAGCGAGCACGTCGGCGATCGATTTCCCGCTGACTTTGATTTCAAGGGTCTTGGCGTTGTAGCGCGCCCCGTGACACGTGGGACATGGTGCATAGACGCTCGGCAGAAACAGCAATTCCACGCTGACGAACCCCTCGCCTTGACACGTCTCGCAGCGCCCTTTGACGACATTGAACGAGAAACGCCCGGCGTCGTAATGCCGGGCCTTGGCCTGCTTCGTGGCCGCGAACAGTTTACGGACGTGATCGAAAAGTCCGGTATAGGTCGCCAAGTTCGAGCGCGGCGTGCGTCCGATCGGCTTCTGATCGACCACGACCAGCCGCTCGATCCGATCTATTCCGCCGATGATCTCGCCACCCAATGTCTCGACCGCGGCTTCGAGCAGTTCGGCTTCTTCGGGCGTGGCGCCCTCTCCGTCATGACGCTGCCCCAACGCTCCCGCGACCGCCTCCACTAGGAACTGACTAATCAGGCTGGATTTTCCCGAACCGGATATGCCGGTCACGGCGGTGAACATGCCGAGCGGGATGTCGACGTCGAGCTTGTCCAGGTTGTTTCGCGCGACGCCGCGCAATTGCAGGTAGCCCTGCGGCTCCCGCTCACGGCGCTGCGGGCGAACGCCGGGTCCGAACAGGTATCGGCGCGTCTGCGATGCCTCGACGTCCGCGAGCCCTTGCGGGTCCCCACTGTACAGCACTTCACCGCCGAGTGCGCCGGCGCCTGGGCCTACATCCACGATCCAGTCGGCATGGCGGACGACGTCCAGTTCGTGCTCGACCACAAACAGCGAGTTGCCGGCGGCCTTCAGCCGGTCCAACGCGCGGAGTAAGGCCTCGGTATCAGCCGGGTGCAGACCGGCGGAAGGCTCATCCAGAACGTAGACGACGCCGAACAGATTGGAGCGGACTTGGGTTGCCAGCCGCAGCCGCTGCAGTTCTCCGGGCGAAAGCGTCGGCGTACTGCGTTCTAAAGTGAGATAGCCCAGACCGAGGTCGAGGAAAACCGCCAGACGCGCGTCCACGTCCTCCAAGAT